>CAZITY010000018.1:0-44784 GCA_964542445.1 uncultured Halobacteriales archaeon
AAATGTTACCGTCCGGTGCAGAACCAGTACACACAGACGCTACTCTCCCAACCGCCAGATAGCAGAGAGTTAGCTCCGCAGTTTTACGGTTTGGATAATTGTAGTTGACATCCACCCGTATTGAAACCCGTCACCCCCCGCCCCCTCCCAATTCTAACATTACCTAACTGAATTTTCAACGATCCTCGATCGTCCTCGACTGATTTCCGTAACACTGTTGTTACGCTTCTCTCGACCGGAGTGTTACGCGACTTAGACTTCATTTCGATCCGTCTTCGTGCGAAACGAAGTGCGGATCGTAACACCACACAGTAGACGTATCCAAAATACAAACAAAAACAACGTGCAACAAACCGAATTGTAGCTTGGCTTATACGTTCGGGGCTATCGCCCACTATTTAAACGTAACACCACCTCCACAATTCCCGTAACAACAGTGTTACGACTTTTCCCACAATCACCGACCAACCCTGGTTAAACATCGGTGACCCTCACCGATTGATCCAATTTATTGAAAACGTCAGTCGCTTCGTGCTCTACTTCCTCCGTTGGCCGACCACCCAATGTCTCGATATCGTCCTCGTCCGCCACGAGTGCCCGTGAATCATCGCTCTTCGCGAACTGCACGATGTTTTCCGGGTGTTCTGGATCCTTGTTCTCCGGATCACTCGGATGGGATAAGCGGGCCATGAACGCCATGGCCCGGTGGGTGGTCGTCCGATCGTTGGGGAGATCGTGCTGCTCGAGAATCCGCTGCGCTCTGCTCGTCGGGAGTTTATACCGGCCATAAGAGTGCTCAGCGTACCCAAGAAACGCCGACCAGAGAATCGTCGCCCGATATTTTTTTGTACTTATCGTCCGTGACGTGGCCGGCCTTTCGTCCCGCTGTTAATTGCTGAATTGGAAGCGCATTCTCGTTGGCTTGAGCCTCGAGTAAGTACTCGGGACCCACGTCATCGGTTTTCAGCGCCTCAAGCTCATCATAAACACTCTCGGTTTGTTCCGTGATGATGTCGTCTAGTATGTGGTCGCCGGTGAGGATTGTTTGGAGCGTGTCTAGGCGTGCTGAGAGAGCGTCTACTCGGTGTTCGAGGTCACGGCGAGCGTCCCGCTCGGCTTGTAACTTCTTTTCGAGTTTCTGAATTTGTTCTCGGGGATCGACCTCGCCGCGCTGACTCACATTTCACCACCTCCGTCAGTCGCAAACTCCCCTAGAGAACCCTGGGTCCCCCCACCAGCATCCCTACTATTTTCCCCAGCGGTCGCACTGGCGTCTAGACGCTGACCACTGCGCTCCGGGAGTACTTCTGGGTGGCCAGCGGCGTTCTCGCAGGCCTGTTGACATGCTTCGCAGCCGAGTGCTGCGTGCTCCCGGAGACCCGACCTTGACACCGGTTGGGACGCCTGGGATGTCGTCTAAACGCTCATGGCTGGGGAGGGCAGCGATTTCTTGTGGGATGCGGTATGGGTCGGTGGTCATTCCCGGCCTCCATCAGCGATCGCTTTCCCTGGTGCATCGTTCAATAACTCACGAATGTCATTAGCGTCTAATAAGCGAGTTTTGTCATCAGCTGCGACAACAATATACTCGTCACCAACCGCCTCTTGGACCGCGTCCCGAACCTGCATTAGATGCTCGTCGATCGCGTCCTGATTCGCCGTTCGTCCTTTGTCCGTTAACCCAATCCATAATACTGGTCGGGTCATGATTCGCTCCCTCCAGCAGCTACTGATCCCGTTGTGAGTTCCTGGATTTTGTTGTCAACACTGGAGCGTTCGTATGCGTTCCCGTCTTCGTCGAGAAACACCGGGTTTGGTTTGTTGTTCGTGTCCTGGTTGGGGAGTTGTTCGAGCTCCTCGATCGGTACGGTGAGTTCGGGGTATTCTCGGAGACGGCGTTTTTGCTGGTTGAGGTGGGCAATGACGTCTTGGCGTTGTTGGTGGTCGATCTCAGCCTTGAGCATCCGTTGGATGCGATCGCGATCCTGAATACCGCGAATCAATGCGGCGATGGTGTTCCACCGGGTGTTTTCGTACTCTCTAGTCAGTAAAATAGAGATATCCATGGGTGGACCGTCTGTCAGCCAGGCCCACCCCGGATTTGGGTAATAGTTATACGTTGGCGGGTGAAGAAATCACGTGTATCCCCCACCGGCTAAATACTTCAGGTTCAAATCCTAAAAACGGCATTTTTCGATAAATCAAAAGCCGTTTCTGTCAGCATCGACAGACTTGGTCGGAGTCAATTCAATATTTGGTGGTGGCGGTTTAATTTCTGAATACCTTCTACCGAAGGTTCACGAAGTAGCTCTGCATCTTCTCGTTGCTGATCCAACTGATCGGGATGATCCGACGAGTACAAACCGAATACCAGGTGATTGTCAAGGCGATGAAGGACCGCGGTGGTGATAGAGACGTTTCGTGATACATGGGCTACAACGTATTGCCACATCATGGACGGTACTGGGCCGCGGAAAGAATAGGATGAAGGAACCTAACTTTTGAACTCCTTTCCGCTCTCTGAACAGCTGTAAACCGGTGGTTCTCGCATCCAGATCGTATCGGGCGACGTTGGCTTCTTCCAGATCTAACGGCCAGTGTGTAACGGGTACAAAAGCGTTCTAATTCGGCTCTTTCGTGCTCCGAAATCGTCAGCGAGTTCCTCTGTAGTATAATGAACAAATGCTTCGAGATCCTCGAAAACGTCCTCCTTCAAGAACTTCCCCTTGGACAACTCGTAACGCTCCCTTTCGTTGTCAGTTACAAGTATCATCTGGTGGGATATGATCTGACGCACCGCTTGTAGACTCATCCATATGTCGCGTCATCCTCAGTAAGCACGTGCTCCGTGCGGTCTTGGGTCATCCGGGGAGTAAGCCCGCCGGTCAGGATAACAGCCACAACTATCAGTGCAGCTGAGAGGACTAGAAAGTCAGGGCTGGGGCGAATTCCAGCGAGCCGAGCCCCCGTCGATACAACGAAAATCGTGATATAGAACACGACAGTAGCCAGTACCACCATTACGGCAATCCCGATTACACTCCCGACCAATGTCGATAACACGCGGGATATTTGTCCCATACGCGATTTTCATACCCGATCGACGTAATGATTGCGCCCACGAGGTATGAAAACTACATGAGGAGATATGCTTCTCGCATCATCCTACACGGGATTCCCGCGTGACGGGGATACGGTGATTGTAGTTCGTGGATTTTACGTCGAATGATTTGTAACGGAAGGTGAGATTACTATTAATTATTCTTATGCTGTAATGCCGTTTCGACAGCTTGCCGGTCGTTGATTGGGAAATCGCCAATTCCCCGTCCCCATCATTACTTGTCAACCGGAAATGTTTTTAATAGTTCAATGTCCGTAATTCGTTGTGAGAGTCTCTTGCCTCTCTACTCCAAACAATTATACGGAACAGTAGTGATAAATAAGGCATGTCTCAACAAGCATCAACTACTTCGCTTTTAGAGGAGGCGACGATTGTCGACGCGGACGTTCATTTAACTCGTGGCATTTCAGTTGATGATCTTGAGCGCCAGTTGGATGAGCCATATAAATCTCGAGTGACGTCGAAATACTGTTATCCAGCGACGACCGGCGCTGACTGGGATCCGTATATGGGTGGGAAGATTGAAGGTCGATCACTAGATACTCCAGAGACGATTCACCGTGATTTAGTCGAAGGGTATCATATCGATTACCCGATCCTGAATACTATCCCTGCGGCAGCGAAATCACCGGATACGGATTTTGCCGTCGAATTAGTGCGGGCAAATAATGATGTTATTCTTGAAAAATTCCTTGATCCAAGCGATTATTATGGGCTTGCGTGTGTTGCGCCGCAGCGGCCCGAGGCAGCCGCTGAAGAAATCGATCGAGTAGCGGATGAAAACCAAATCGTAGGTGTGTTTGTTGAAACTGGTGCACAGACAGTACCGCTAGGGGATCCATCGATGGATCCGTTGTATGATGCGGCGGATGCTCATGATTTGACTATTGCGTTTCATGGTTCTGCGGCGCCGACGTTTCGTTATGATTTCCCGATTCAAAACAACGGACTCGAGAAGTTCCTTGAAGTCCACACCCTTGCGCATCTGTGGCAATCTACCTTGACGTTAACAAGTTTAATTGTTCAGGGGGTTCCGGAGAAATTCCCGGATCTCAATTTTGTGTTTCTTGAAGCCGGGTTATCGTGGGTTCCGTACATGATGTGGCGGTTAAATAAGGAATATTCCATTCGTCGGAGTGAGGCACCTCTCTTAACGAAAAGTCCCGAGGAGTATCTCCGCGAGCAGTTTTTCTTTGCGAGTCAACCCATTGGTGAACCGAATAACCCAATGCAGATGCAACAAATGATTGATATCTTAGGGACGGAGTCGATAATGTTCGCTTCAGACTACCCGCATTGGGATTTTGACCATCCGAAGGCACTCGGTGAACACCTCCAATCCACATTTTCGGCGGAAGAACGTGAGCAGGTGTTAGAAAAAACACCGGCTGCAGCGTTTGGTCTCGATATCTGAATATCGATTGTGCCATTAAGTGAAACTTAGTTTGGCGATTAGTCGTCCGAGCTGTGGCGTTCTCGCTCTGCTTCGTGTATTGCTTCGCTGTCTTCGGTTTCCGAGAGGGCATAGAATCGGTATTGATCGGCGGTTTGGGCGTGCTGGATTGGCGTGTCCATCCCGGTGTGGAGTGACTCTTTGGTGGCCCGTACGCTTGCCGGCGGCATGTCAGCGAGAGAATGAGCTTTGTCGAGCGTATATTCGAGTAGTGCTTCTTTATCCGGGAGGACTTCTTGGACTAATCCGATTCGGTGAGCTTCGTCCGCTTCTACTGGCTCCCCGAGCAGCGCGATCTCGGTTGCATTCCCTTTACCGACCCATCGTTGTAATTGGACTGCGCCGGCATAGGCGGGCATAATGCCGAGGGAGACCTGGGTGAGTTGGAATTTCGCCGAGGCAGCGGCATAGATGATGTCACACCACAGTGGGTATTGAAATCCGGCACCGATAGCCCATCCATGTACCGCGCTGATAACTGGTTGTGGGCAGGCAGATATCGCGTCGAAGACACGCGGACGTGAGGTGTAATCCTTGATTGAATCGTAACTATGGGAGGTTTCATCGGACAGATCAGCTCCCGAACTAAATGAATCGCCATTCCCGGACAATACAATGACGTTCGTCTCATCGTCATTTGATAATTCGAAAAATGTTTCGGTTAATTCACTGGATAAGGCATGGTTTACGGCGTTCAAGACATCCGGCCGGTCCAACGAAATATGAGTGACGCCCTCGTCTTTTTCGACGGTGATGGTTTCGTACATCGTACCCACCCGGTTTTGAGGAGGAACGCAAAGCAATTTCGGTTACCTCAACAGGATAGCTGAGTAGGAGGACTATTTAGCCCGGCACCAATGGGTGTCCATATGAATGAGGGGTCAGAACAGAAATCCGCAGTCGCGAAGTCGTTTGGGGAGAATGCAGCGGGGTATTTATCGAGTAAAAACCACAGTGAAGGCGAAGATTTGGTTGAGTTGGCTGAGTGGTGTGCAGATGCGAGGTGGGCGCTTGATATAGCAACGGGTGCAGGGCACACAGCCGGAGCCTTATTGGATGTCGGTGTACGGAACGTGATAGGGTTCGACGCGGCACCTGAAATGGTCGCAACTAGCACCGAGGCCTATCCAGGGATTCTAGGTGTCGTTGGTGATGCGGAACGATTACCATTTAGAAGCAATAGGTTCGATGCGGTCACATGTCGGATTGCAGCACATCACTTTCCATCACCGGAACGGTTCGTCACAGAAGCCAGTCGAGTGGTGAAACCAGGTGGGGTATTTGCTCTTGAAGATAACGTTGCCCCCGATGATCCGGATTTAGATGAATTTCTGAATGAATTTGAAGCGTTACGAGACCCAACTCACGTCAAATCATACCGGGTCGCGACCTGGCTAGAGTGGCTAGAGGACCATGGATTTCACATTGAGGAAACCGTTCAGTTGTCTTCGACAATCGAGTTTACGCCATGGGTCAATCGGATCAGTGCATTGACAGAGGAGGACAAGAAGTCAGTGCGCGAATTGGTCCGCGGGGCGTCCTCAGATGTGAAAGAGTTTTTTGGAATAACAATGGAGGGGGATGAAATTGAATCGTTCAAAAGTTATAAACTCTTACTCCGGGCAGTCCGTAACCAAGCATAAGACCACTGCGAACCCGCCGTTGGTTCCCGCATGTTGCCTTGAGACCTACGGCATTTCTGGCTATTTCTCTAGAGCAGGGTGATGAAGCAGATTTAACTCATTCTCGTTAGTTTCGCCCACTAGAGATGGAGTCAATACCGACTGATACACGATTCGAGAATCGAGGATCGTCACGATTGGCAGGGAAAACCGCGTTAGTGAGTGGCGCCGGTACCCACGGAGGGAGTGGAGTGGGAAATGGGGCAGCGACAGCGATTTTATTCGCCGCCCACGGGGCTGATGTGGCGCTTGTCGATCAGAATCGAGACTGGGCTGAATCTACAAAGGATATCATAGAAGAAATTGATGGCACTGCCATTGCAATCACAGCAGATGTCACAAACCCGGATGCGTGTAAAGAAGCGGTTGCACAAACAATCGATGCATTCGATCGACTCGATATTTTGCATAACAACGTCGGTGGAGGTCCTCGGGACAATGTCGTTGATGCCACACCGACGGAGTGGCAAGAGAGTTTCCAGATTAATTTGATGAGCGCAATTTCTATGAGTCAGTTCTCGATTCCGCACATGAAAACCACAGGAGGTGGGGCCATTATCACGACATCCTCGCTGCAGGCATCCCGACCGAGTTACGATTATGCTCCCTATACTGTTTTTAAATCCGGGATTATGGGGTTAACGAGATCGCTCGCAATGGATTTCGCCGCCGATAACATTCGAGCGAACTGCATCATGCCTGGGCCAATATGGACACCAAAAGTCGCAAGCTATCGAACGGAAGCTGATAGAGAAAAACGACGGGAATCGACACCGATCCCCAAAGAGGGAAAACCATGGGACGTTGGATGGGCCGCCGTGTTCCTCGCAAGTGAGGAAGCAAACTGGATCTCCGGCACGACCTTACCAGTTGAAGGCGGTGCGTTACTTACGCGCGGCGGCGACCGAAGCAACATGTTTTGACCATACCGAGTGCCTAATCAGTAGTTTCGACCTCTCGAAGTGATTTTCGTTGGATCTTGCCAGTTGTGGTCTGAGGCAATGATTCCCTGAATTCAATTTCACGAGGATACTCGTGTTTGGCGAGTTGATTTCTGACAAGTTGTTGTATCTCATCTCGGAGTTCACCGGAACCACTTACCCCGGCGACCGGTTGGACAAACGCTTTGATGATTTCGCCACGAATTTCATCGGGAACACCAATAACGCCAACCTGAGCAACGTCTGGGTGTTCGAGAATCGTGCTCTCTACTTCACCTGGACCAACGCGATATCCAGCAGTTATGATTAAATCATCGTCGCGAGATTTAAACCACAAATATCCATCTTCGTCTCGATACCCCAAATCACCTGTCAAATGCCAGTCATCAATACTGGTTTGAGCCGTCTTTTCCGGCTGGTTCCAGTATTCCTGAAAAATCACTGGATCAGCGTCTTTCCGAACAGCAATCTCCCCGACATCTCCTGTCGGTTTCCGCTCACCCGACTCGGTGTCAAGTATCACAACATCATGTCCCGGTACTGGTTTCCCCATACTCCCCGGTTTCGCGTCGAACCACCGTTGACAATTAGTTACCAATAAGTTCGCTTTAGTTTGCCCATATTATTCATTAACAACGACCCCTTCTAGCGCTTCATCGGCCCAAGCGATAATCTCCGGTGTTAATGGTTCTCCTCCTGAGCAAATAGCATTCAATGATAAAGAGTACGCAGATGGATCGACATCCATCATCATCCGAATGGCGGTCGGCGGTAGAAACGCATCAGTGACATCGAATCGCTCGAGAATCGAAAACGCCTGTTGCGCATCAAACGCACCCATTGGATAACCCACGATCGGTCGTCCGTAATGCCACGCGGGAAACATTAGATCTCCTAACGCCCCAATCCACGCCCAATCTGCTGGCGTCCAGAAAATAGAGTCGGAAACATCAAGCTCGAAATACATATAAAACGCCGGACAATGACCGATCCAGACGCCGTGTCCGTGCAATGATCCTTTCGGAGGACCGGTCGAACCACTCGTATACATAATCACTGCAGGTGTTTTCCACGTGGTATCGGCTATGGGGAATTCAATGGGTGCCTCCTCTCCGAGCGTGTCAAATGGGATTATATCCCGTGAGTGGGTGTCGCCGACGCCAACAATGTGCTCGAGAGCGTCACACGTGTCAGCCGCTGTTTCCACGGTATCAAGAATAGTCGTATCAACCACTGCAATTTTCGCTCCACTGTCATTCAACCGGTACGCAAGCCCGTCCTCCCCAAACAACACACTCAGCGGGAGAGAAACAGCGCCGAGTTTCCATCAAGCCAAGTGGACTAACGGATTCTCGGGTCTCTGTGGTAACACGACACCCACACGATCTCCTTCTTGCACGCCGAGTCGAGTGAACGCGTGGGCTAGTTGATTTGATCGTTCATCAAGCTCTGCAAACGTGAATTCCGTGGATGAACCATCGGGATACAACTGATACAACGCAATTTGTTCCTCTTGAGCAGCATGCTTTCGGAGCAAATCGCGCGCGATATTATAATTATCCGGAATATCCCACTTAAAGGATTCTCGAGCAGTAGAATATGCGTCATAATCAAGTGACACACGAAACGTCATGTTCCTATCTCACGCACTCCGGGGTTATGATTACTCTTCCTCACTCCGTTCTTCATCCACATTAAACACTCGCATACCCACAATCTCAATCAGCCGGTTGCGTACTTGCGCGCATCGAACTCTGCGATTCCCAGAGATTCGCATACGTCCCTTTCGCGGACACTAAGGAATCATGAGTACCGGATTCAATAATTTCCCCATCATTCATGACAACAATCCGGTCAGCATGTTGAATGGTAGAAAGACGATGAGCAATCACACACGCCACCCGATCTGCACAAATCCGAGAGAGATTCCCTTGGATAATTTCTTCCGTTTCTGTATCGACATCGCTCGTGGCTTCATCGAGAATCACGATTACCGGATCATTCAGCATCATCCGAGCTATCGACACCCGTTGCCGTTGGCCACCGGAGAGTTTCACTCCACGCTCACCTACTTCCGTATCATATCCCTCTGGGAGCGAACAAATAAACTCATGCGCACCGGCATCACGCGCAGCATTTTCAATTTGTCGGCGGTTCTCTGCGGAAAGGTCTCCATCAAGTAACTCCCAGAATAACTCCCGATTTCCATACGCGATATTTTCCCGAATTGACCCGGAGAAAATGTACGGATCCTGCTCGACAATTCCGATGTTGTCTCGCAATGCTGGCAGATCATACGACTTGACATCACGGCCATCAATGGTCACTGACCCAGCATCAACATCGTATAACCGGGGAATCAAATTGAGTAATGTCGATTTCCCTGATCCACTTGGACCGGCAAATCCGATCGTTTCGTTTTCACTGATTGAGAGGTCTATCCCCGATAACACTTCATGACCGGAATCACCGTACTCAAAATGTACATTGGTGAATTCAACGGTCCCATCGAGCTCTCGGAGATACATGAAAAACACAACGAACGTACCTGCAGTAAGCGTCCCCGTGACCACTGCGCCCCCACCTACTAATAGCACGGCCGCAAACATTAAGCCGACAAACACTCGTAACCCAGCGAAAAACAATTTCCGGAGTCGAATCGCTTTGATTTTTTCGTTACGGTACGCTTCACTCCGAGAATCAACGCGGGCGCTCTCGATTTCATACCGGTCGAACGTTTTAATTATCGCCGGTCCACTCAAGTTATTTGACAACTGTGTGTTTAATTCGGCGACAAGTTCCCGAATTCGTTTGTATTTCGGTTCTATCCAGGTGATAAATTTTCCCGTGAAAATCGTGATTAATACCATCGGAAGGAGAATAAGCGGGGCCAAAAATGGCGCTTTGATGAGTAGTTAAATACCAACGAGACTAAAGATGACAACGGCGCGAATAATTTGCCGGATTTCCGTATTAAAGAAATTCTCTAACCGATTAATGTCGCTGTTCAGAATTGACATCATACCGCCGGTTTCATGATTATCATAGAACCCCATCGACAATCGCTGCATATGGTTATACGTGTCATGTCGAAGATCGTGTTGGAGGTTCTGGGCGGTAGTTTGGAAGAAATAACGAGCCCCGAAGTATCCGAGAGCCTGCAAGGAATCACCTGCGACTGCAATGAAGGTTAATGAATATAATAAGTTGATGCGGGCATCAACAGCGCTTGCAGGGATAACGTCGTTCGTGAGGAGACCTATTTTCGCGGATTCACCGGGTTCACCAGGAGCTTGTATTACTCGATCAATCGCAACCGCGACAATTAACGCTGGCGGTAGCTTCAATCCACGATTAATGATTGCTGCGACAGTCCCAATTGAAAGCGCTTTCCAGTAAGGAAGGGCATATCGAAACAAGTTGATCATCGGGTTCCCATCGACTTCTTCACGAATACTCTGAAATCCGCCGCACCCGTCGTTCCGCATAGTGTCCGAAATCCTACTTAATTCACGGTTAAAACTTTAACGCCACTGTTATCATGAAAACGATTTCCCCTCGACAGACATTCCCCATCTGAATACTGTTATTTTGCACTAGGGAGTTGTGGCTGGGGATCCATTGTGACGGTCAGAATACCCCTCGAACCGACTGATCGATAACTTATCGTAATACCTAGTCGGATTGCCATGAACAAGTTGCTGTGAAATAATGTCTCCGACTTTCGGAGCTAATTGAATCCCAGAGGTATGAAAAGCAGCAATCGAAAAGCCATCGACCGATGTCCACCCGACGATCGGATTTCCATCCGGTGTCCCGGATCGAATCCCGACCCACTCGTCCACAATATCAGCCTCCAGCAAACTCGGTATAAACGTCTCAGCAGTCGATAACATGCCGTCTCGAATGTTTTTCGGTACTTTTTCAGAGAGGGTATCGGGATCGTAGATGTCGTATTCTTCAAGGAAGGCTGTGACACTGTCTACCGGCTCAAATGGGTTATGTCCGATGAACATTGATCCACGGGAGCGAGATCGTTGTTGGTAAATTCCGTATGGAGATTGATAATGGCTGATGTTCGGTAAACGATATTCGGATTTTTCATCAACCTCTAACTTTAATATCGGTGCTAGAGTGTGGCGCACCGGGATTTCGACTCCTGCTTTCTCTGCAAGTGCGACGTTCCATGGACCAGCAGCGCAAATCACATGTTCGGCTGAGACAGACTCAGTTTCGGTTTCTAGCCCAACCACGCGTCCATCACGTTTTCGAATATCAACCACCCGATTGCCGGTTTCAAAGGAGACTCCATTCTCCCGTGCTCGTTCGACGAACTCGAACGCTAATTCTTGCGGTTGCATGAACCCGACCCGAGGTCGGAAAACGGCGCCTGTAATGGCTTCAGTGTTTACTCGTGGAAGTAACAAGACATCTTTGAGTTCGTCTCCTGGAATGTATTCGAGTAAATCACGATCCATTCCTGAGAGAGATTTCTCTGGCGAATCACTCGTTAACCCTTCTTTGAGTTCAGTCGCGCCAGAATCAGTCGTTGCGGCGATAAGCCGCCCGGCAAAATCGTATCGTGGGCTCGCTCGTGGTTCAGAAAAAAACTGGTTGTATAAACGCAATCCATATCGCTTCATTTGATACTGCGTCTCATCGCCATATAATCCGAACATCGCCATCGATTTAAACGTCGTTTCAGAAGCGAGTGATTGTTGTTCGTACACGGTGATTGAATCGTCGGTTTCTTCGCTCAAGTGATACGCAATACTGGCGCCCACAATGCCACCACCAATAATCGCGTACTTCGTCGTAGATTCTGCCATGAAAGTACCATAGCGACAAACAACTAAAAAACCGCTATCCGTTACTCCACTGATCTAGTGCGTTATTCAAAGCAGTATGTAATTAGATACTCGAAGGTAAGTTATAATAAGCGATTTCGCTAGACCCGCAAACGGGACACGCTGTGGTATTCCCGGTGAGACGTGTACCGCAATGGCGGCATTCTATGTAGTCACTGTCTCCTGCAATGCGGAATAAGCGATTGAATAGTGTGCGAATTGTTCGAATCATACATTGATCACAACTGGTATTTCAATAGTGCGTAGCTGTTGCGGAGCAGCCATGAACGATCATAAGGGGTAGTCGTCCGCTGGCGGTTCCGGATTTAGTGAATTACAAAAATTGGTTCGCGGACAAAGAATAAATATGTCTTTGTGGTGCAGTGAAAGTAAAAATCGATAGACAGCATCCCGTTAACCGAAAACTCGTCAGACGCAAGTCAGACACCATGGGGTGACGCGAGAAGCATACATTAACCAGTAATTTATGGAGATAATCCAAGTGTCCTCAATGAACCGATTTCCTAGATATCAGAACGATATGGAGACAGATTTGATCAATAAAGATTAAGCAGTTTCACCCTCCCGATAAGACATGTTCCATACGTCAGGAAAGTTGTTCAAAAACGCTTTTGGAACCGAAGAAATGCGTGACATTTTCACAGAAACAGCGTACGCTCAGCGGTTCATGGACGTTGAAGCAGCACTTGCCCGCGCAGAAGCAGACGCCGGATTAATCCCCCAGGAGGCTGCTGAGGAAATCACGCGAACAGCGTCCCTCGAATATCTCGATTTAGACGAAGTGGAACAAAAAATAGCAGAAATTGACCTATTTACCGTGGCAATCATCCAGACATGGAAGGACGCCATCGGTCCTCATGGGGAATACATCCACTGGGGAGCGACAAGTCAGGACATCGCAGACATGGCGATGTTCCTGTTGATGCGAGATGGATTTGACAAGCTCAAATCGGATATTGATGCGATTAAACATACACTAGAAGAATTGACGCTCGATCATGCAGACACTCCCATGATGGGAAGAACCCACCATGTTCATGCGCTCCCCATCACGTTTGGTCTGAAATCATCAAACTGGCTGGATGAATTTACCCGGGGGGCGAATCGATTAGAAGACGCTATCGATCGGGTCTCAGCACTCCAATTTTTCGGAGCTGTCGGATCATTAGCCTCAATCGGTGAACCTGGTCTTGAAGTGCAAGAAAACCTCGCCGATGAGTTAGATGTTAGTATTCCTAACACCGCTTGGTACGCCTCCCGGGACCGGCTTGTTGAAGTAATTGATGTGTTTGCCTCGCTTGGCGACTCTCTAAGTAGGATGGCGCGGCAAGTATTGATGTTAGGTCGTGAAGAAATCGATGAGATATCCGAGTCGATTCCGGACGGTATGGTCGGGAGTAGCACGATGCCGCACAAGCGAAATCCTGTTAAAAGTGAACGGACAATCGGGTTGGCAGCGCTACTTCGGGGAAAAGCGACTGCTATGCATTTATTAACAGACGCGTACGATGAGCGGGATGCTGGTTTGTGGTACGCTGAATATGCCGTGATTCCAGAAGCGTTCTTGTATTTAGGTCGAGCGCTAAGGAATATGAAGGAAGTACTGGGTGGGTTAGAGATTAATCAGGAGAATATGCGGGCGAATATGGATATTCATGATGGCTTGCCGACTTCGGAAGCGGTAATGATGGAACTTGCCTCATCGGTTGGGCGACAAACTGCCCATGAGATTGTGTATGAAGCGGCAACAAAGACGATGAATTCTGATCAGTCGTTTTTTGAATCACTCCTGGCCGATGAACGGATTACTGATGAATTAACGGAGGAACAATTACGTGATCTTACTGATCCATCTCAATATACTGGTATTTCTTCAGTTTTAGCTGAACGAACTGCTGAAAATACAAGAGGAAAACACCTCTGGGAATAACAAGATACAGCTGTTTGGGATGTCACTGATCGCTCACCCACGAGGTATAGGTCTGTTCTGCATTCGATAACGCATGAAGTCGGTGGGCTAGCTGAACGTATTCAGTGTATTCTCTTTCAATCCTAGCCGGGTTATCATTATTTGCGTACCGTTGAATCGTGTCATCGACTGCCGCTATCCATGTGGCGAGTTCCGCGAAATGATCAGTAACGACGGAGTCTGTATTGGTAGAAATTGAGGGGTTTTCTAAATATTCCTGAATTGTTTCTCGTGTTTCGATGACGGGGTCAATTGAGGACAATTCTTGGTATTCCTCATTGTTTATTCGATCAAGAATCGTGGTATAAGCTTCGAATTGAGTGAGAGCATAGATCCCTCGATGAATACCATTGGCAACGGTTCCTTCGTCTAGGTTGTTCGTGAGAGATTGAGTGATGTTTCGGTAGTCACCGTGGGCGGACCGAAGGATCCGTTCGGCTGGTGTATCTGAAATATCAACCGTAACTAGATCCTCTGGTGTATCGGTTCGTAATTGATCGAATTCACGGATAGATTCCCGTGCCCTGCTACACGCACGATACATGATTGGAAAATTGGAATCGTTTCCTCCGGTTTGGTGTCTTTGCCGAGATTCAAGAAGTTCAGTTGCCTCGATTGTTCCCATTGCATAGCCGATATTATTTGCGATTTCTCCACTTCTTAGGGGGTTTGATTGGCGAGTTCGAAAATCAAAATGTAATCTGTTTCGAGCTGTCAAAAGATCAGATTCGAGCCAGTAATACAGAAGGGTTGACTGATGAAGTGAATCACCAACGTATCTAAGCGAAGAGAGTAGTTGCATAATTGTTCGTTTAGTGGTTGCCAGTTCCTCTTCGATTTCCGTTAGTGAAACGGCCCCAATTGCTGACTCATAGATTGCCTTCGCCTCGTTTGCCAACCCTTGGGCTTCACTCAGGTGCCGTAAGGAGCGGAATTCCGAGGATTCATCCAATGCGGATTCCACCGCATCTACGGCAGAAGATTTTCTATGACTAATTTCCCGACGAATTACACCATTAGGTATCTCTGCTTCCGTTATCTCGTCAGGAATCTGCTCGGTCAGTGATGTCACAGCACCAGCACGTGATTCAATGGATTGATCAGTTGGATCAATTGGGCTCGGCCGGGTGATTTGTGGGACCGGGGATTCAACAATCGATGAAAGTTCATTTGGCTCGAACTGTGTTGGCCTCGTAGGCTCTGAATCCGTGTCACCCGTAATACAACCGGCAACACTAAGCGATAAACCACCGACGACGGTGAGAAAGGCACGTCGGGAGGCGTTAGTCATTGAATCACCCCGATTGCTGGGAGTTCCGCTGGTGGATCATGACAATTGCTTCGCCGCCCAGACCCGCTACTTGACGGTCGTTCGTCATACGCAATTGGGATCCGAATGAGGGTTGCCTGCATGACAGAAACGTTCGCTCGGCACGATACATCCACGTCGCGGAGAACTTGACAGAACTGGATCCGATATTGATCCGGTCGAGCAACAACGTACTCAAGGTGCAATAAATAACACTCTTCCACGGTTCGTTGATGCAAGATCACTGATTCAGAAGTGAAATCCGTGGTTTCTAGTAACTCCTTCGCCTCGCCACTGCCTTTCAGATCTTCAGCGATAGTGATGCGGTCAAGATCATTGTCGTTCACCAACAGCAATCGAGATCTCCGATTAGTATCATCAATGGTAATAATTGGTTCTGCTCTCGAATTGCGAAGATGAATATATTCGTACTCCTCTAGTGCGTCAGAGGGAATACGCCCACCACCGACTTCTTGCGAAGAAAACGACGAACTTGAATCACCAGTACAGCCAGCCATACCTCCAGATAGGACAATTGCACTAGTGGCCAGAAACGACCGACGAGTTGCTTGGCTGTTTATCGCAGACGGAGTGCTGGATCCAAAACCGGTGTATTTCTTGGAGAGATCTGCAAGCCGAGAACCCACATTCAACGCCGACATGTACGTTAAAAATCTTGACTCGGGACTAATGAACTACCGTAAATTCAAATACCTATTTTAGATATCCTACCTTTGTCAACAGCTCGTGGGTGATTAATCTTTCATAACGGTTACCACTGGACTTTCTGACCTGAGAAGAACCGTTTGTGTGACACTCCCGAAAAGTGCTTTCCCGGTGGGAGACCGCCGGCGGCCGCCAATGACCACGTATCTGGCATCAAGACGGTCAGCTTCTTCAACGATACAATCAGCTGGGTTCCCAATCGCCCCAGCACCGCTAACACGGCTACTATCTGCATCTGGTAGATACGATTCAACGAATGACTCCGCGATTCGTCTCGCTCTATCAGATTCTTGGGAAAACGACAAATCCTGGAATTCAGTGATTTCTCGCAATGAATCAAAATGTTCATTCACGTCTTCTTCTGGAAACACGTGTAATGCGACGAGGTCGTCGTCGTACGTTGTCGCTAAATCATACGCGACTGATAATACTTTTCCAGTACCCGATTTTTCATCTACTGCCGCTAAAATTGTCATATTTACCATATATCACTAGGGGATTATATCACTTGTCAAATTAGGCATCATCCTATTCGAAATCACCGATTCCTAACGCTCTTCTTCCCGTCTATCTCCCGGGACCTGGGACTGATCTCACCCAATATTGTTAGTATCGATTCACCCAGCTTATACCAACTGATACCCAACTCATCACCCACAAGTGACTAGTTCCCTACAGGCACATTTAGATCGGTTACTATCATCAGCTATCAGGGAATGGCCCTTCACACTGGGTTTTATCGCGTTACTCGTTGCTCACATTACGTACTACGGGATCCTAAAACACGAATGGCGAATCGGTGGTCCCCCGCTTTTTATAGCGATTGCGGTATTACTCCTCGCAGAACTCGCCCGGCAACTCATACAACGATACCAAGACGACCACTAAGCGTAATCAATCTAATTAAAATATCGGGGTGGGATGAACGAATGAATTCGGCTTGGGAGATGACGAACGATCCATTCTGCCATCCCAGCTAGCTGTTTTCGACAAACTGAGTAACCGATGCCAATTATGAGCAAGATACCAACGTATGCATCAACCGGCGAAGAAAACCCAATCAGTAACGGGAATCCTAGTGCCGATGCGAGGAATAAATCAGCTGCTGAACCATCGTACGCTACCAATCTTCGTGGTGCAACCCATCTTTTTCTATAATGGTTAAAAACCGCTTTATTCGATGTTCCTTCCCAAGGACGGAGCTCTAGGCCACTCCCGAGAATATCCATCATTGAATGCAGCCACGCAGCACTCATAAAGATAAACCCAAATATCACTAGGGGTGCCATAGTAACGAATCCAGTGACCCCGAGAAAAACTACCGGGATTCCATAATACACCGGGTAATGCAGGGTTTTACGATGCCCGGAATACAAATCAAAGTCCGGAAATATCCCACCTAATGCACCCACAAAAAACAACGTCACTGCCTGGTCGGGAAACACACCCAGAAATGGCAGTGCAATAACTAACCCAGCAAGC
The DNA here is from genome assembly GCA_964542445.1 of uncultured Halobacteriales archaeon. GTDB lineage: Archaea > Halobacteriota > Halobacteria > Halobacteriales > Hikarchaeaceae > CAZITY01. Next base: position 17,552 of record CAZITY010000018.1, read on the forward strand.
ATGTGGGTAATCCCCATCAAAGTACCCAGTTCTATGCAGGGAACAAGTATTACAGTATCGTTACAATACCCTCCTACATTGATTCGGATTGCCAATAAAACAAATTACTCCTTCGTCGATTAGTAAATAATCTCCCCGGCATTTATTTATTGTTGCAATCGGTCATAACAACCAACCGAGATGAGTATAAGTAGCGAACCCGGGCATCTTTTTGACGCCGTAAAATCTCGTCACAGAACGTTACGGCTCGCTGGTTCAATATCCACTCTAACGGGACTACTGCTTACGGGTTATGTCGTGTACCGATGGCTTTTTCGAAACGTAACCCATGAGGTTATATCGCTCGCCGCTGCAGTAGCGATTTTATTCGGCGTCCAACTACTCGTTTTCTCGGCACTTACGAGCATGTTAATCGCGCTCCACCGAGAAGTTCTCCAACATTCAAGCGCCCAACACCCCGATTAAAACCGTTAACAACGCACTCTAATCGCTGGAACTCCTAAAGTGATCAATGGATTCTGTGCTGGCTAGGTATAGCGAGATTGGGACAAAATCCGATCGGGTACAGCGATCGATGATCGATCAATTACAAAATCGGATATCAGAGCGACTTGCCTACGAAGCCATCGAACCAGCTAGTATCTGTTCCATCCCCGGACGAATAGTCATAAAGTCGGCCAACGCACACCGTCTCGGAAGGATTATTAGTGAAGTACCAGGAGTGAAATCGACCTCTCCAGCGATTGAAACTACCGCAACGATTTCTGCGATAAAGACTGCGACGCAGCAAATTGAGATAGGGCAATCGTTTGGAGTAAAAACAAATCGAGTCGGTAACCATCCATTTGCCTCAACAGACGTTAACGACGAAGTCGGAGCACATATTCAATCAAATACCGGTGCAGACGTCGATCTTGAATCGCCTGATACGTGGGTAGAAATCGATGTTCGAGACGACACTGCGTTTGTTTTCACCCAGCGGACCGATGGCCTTGGAGGCTTCCCAGTAGGATCGCAGGACCCAGTCCTCGCACTAATCAGCGGTGGAATTGACTCACCCGTTGCTGCTCATGCCATGATGACCCGCGGGAGTGATGTCATACCGATGTACTTTTATAACAAACCGCTCGCTGCTGGGGATCACGTCGGTCGCTTCGAAGCGGCTTTACAGAAACTCCGGCGATTTCACCCAGGCAAAGAATGGTTTTATTATCTCGTCGATATGGAATATATCAACCCGAAACTCATGGATATCGGTACCGGTCGAATGCTGCTTCATCGGGCGATCATGTTCGGTGTCGCTACGCACTTTGTCACTGAAAAAAATCTCAGTGGAATTGTTACTGGAGAATCTATCGGTCAAAAATCCTCACAAACCACGGCTAATCTTCATGTTTCCTCTCGAACGGTACAGGAACCAATATATCGACCGTTATTGACAGTACAAAAAGAAGAAATAATTGAGCGTGCAAAGAGCCTTGGCACCTTTGAAGATGCTGTGGTTAATTCTGCGTGTAAATCACTTGCGCCGACTCCCCCTGCAACTCACTTATCGAAAGCTCGATTCAATGAACTTGCGCAAACACTAGACTTGGACTCGTTGATAACGAAAGCAATTGAGCAAACTACACGTGTCCCTGTTCCGCCGTAGCGCTCACTCAGTTGTGCGGAGTACTGAGATGAACTGATTAAATGAATCCGGTTCTTCAAGCGTAAATATGGCGTCATGTAACGTGTCGATTGACTTATCCGAAAGCACTGTCCGTGCACATTCGGTGAATTTTGTCTCCCACCGCTCCTCAGGAACCGGATTACTTTGACTCCCCGGTGCCCGACGCATTGATCGTTCGAATTGGTCTCCGGACTCCGTTTCCACAATGACTCTCGCTCCATACCCAGCATACTCTTCCCCAAATAGATTTGGTTCAAACGCGCGGTGGATTTTCGGAATAACAGCTCTGGTTTCCTCTGACGTTACGTACTCGTCCGAAAACTCCCTAATACCAACATCGATTTCCCGGAGTACAGCGGCCAGACAAAATTCGATCGAGAACTTCGCCTGCAACGCATTCTCAGGTCGTTGATGATGCAGCATTTCAGATGCAGCATCGTCCAAAGTAACTGTTACTGCAGAAACATCTGGTGCTGTTAATCTTTCTTCAAGTAGGACTTCACGAAGCGCTTCCATTGCCGCGTGCGTAATAACTCCTGATGGATATGGTTTGAAACCGTTATCCTTGATCCCCCATGACTCACCTATCCCATCAGTGATGGACTCAGGGGAATATGAGCCATCCGGTGTCATTACTTCGCCGTACCCTAATTTCCCTTCGAGAATAGCTGAATCAGCAGTAAAGCCATTTGCTGCTAACATGGCACTTCGAAGCCCGTTTTGAGCGGCATGACCAGCATGGAGTGGTTTGGTCATTGACCCGAAATTTTTCTTTAATGCGGACGAACCAGACCCCGCGATTCCGAGGGCGTTGATTGTCTCTGTTATAGAAAGGCAAGCGACGGACGCCGCGGCAGCCGTCGCACCAAAAGACCCGATGGTCCCAGTATTGTGCCAACCGTGTTCATAATGACTTGGGTAGGTAGCGTGACCAATCTGGTAGGCAACTTCGGTTCCAATAATATACCCTGTAAGGAGTGTCTCACCATTCTTCTCTGCGTGCTCAGTCATCGCAAGCGCTGCAGGGAAGATGGGTGATGTTGGATGCAAAACAATTGATTCGAACGTGTCGTCATAATCGATTGCGTGGCCGAATGTACCATTTGCCAGCGCTGCGCCACTCGGACTAGATACACCGTGACCGATTAATGTGGAACCGTTACCGTCTTCCATTTGCGAGATGAATCGGTGCATCTTCGCCCCAATTTCGTGTTGCGACCCGTAGATGGCAACCCCTACATAGTCACGTATTGCTCTTTTTGCTTCCTGAACGGCATCGGATGCGATCCCATCATACTCTGTCTTGACGATGAATTCCGCAAGCTCCGCAGTTACTCCCATATCCCGTAATATTGCTTCTGTGACATCAGCGCTTCTATTCCTATTCCTCGACATCACTCACAAACACGACCCAATCCTTTCGTAACTACGAACGAAGCCAACAGATAATGAATAAACAACATTCAAGCAACCTCTGTCAAAAAAGCAGTATGTGAATTCACTGTGACCCGAATTGTCGTGTGTTGCGATGGACTCGACCCTGCCTATCTCGATGCAAATCCAACACCAAATTGGGATGAAATCGCTAGTAACGGGTCTTCAGGAACATGTTCTGCTGTTGTTCCTTCGTTGACAAATGTGAATAATGTAAGTATCGCTACAGGTAGCTCTCCCAAATCCCACGGAATCACTGGTAACACCTACTACGATAGGGAAGCCAACGAACGGAAGTACATGGAAGACCCGTCATTTTTACGCCACCCAACTCGGTTCAACGCGTTCCAAGAAAAAGGAGAAACAGCGATTGCCTTAGTTGCAAAGGAAAAACTCGAACGTATGGTTGGTCAGGGGTGTGCGCTAACTGCCAGTGCTGAAAATCCCCCGACATGGCTTACTGACGCTGTAGGAGAGCCACCAGGGATCTATTCTGGTAAGGCGAGTAGTTGGCTACTCGATGCTGCCGCTTGGGTTACTGAACACAAATCCGCCAACTGGTTATATGTTTCAACAACCGACGTTATTCCCCACAAACACGCTCCAAACGATCCTGAGGCAATCGATTGGCTTGAAACCTTAGATAGTGGCCTTGGCGCACTGAACAATCAAGCAGAGTCGTTCATTGCGACCGCCGATCATGGAATGCGGGATAAAAAACTCGCAGTTGATATCGAAGCTGTCTTGGCTGATTCAGGAATTGATGCAGTCGTCATTAGACTCATCCGGGACAAACATGTATATCACCACCAAAACCTCGGCGGATCGGCATATGTGTATCTAAACGATCAACACGAGGAACCTGCTGCCGTGGATATCTTGACCGCAACGGATGGTGTGGAATCAGTACTCAGTGATGAAGAAGCCGCTGAGGCGTATTCACTCCCTACAGATCGCATCGGGGACCTCATGGTACTCGGCACCAAGGATAGCGTCTTCGGACCAGTAGAAGAAGGGACTCATGCATCTGTTGAACTACGCTCGCATGGATCCCATCATGAACAAACCGTCCCGTTCGTTTCGTCTGTAGATGTCTCAATATCGAACAACTTTGAAGTGATAACTGCGCTTGAATCGATATAATGGTGATAGTAGACAACTATTTTTACGATTAGAAGCCAACTCCCAACGCTTGGTGTAAATCGTCGCCGGGAATTCTGGGGGTCGTCGCAGTTCGTCGTTGTTGTAACAATGTATTTTTGACCATCTCATCGATATCATCTGGCGTAAGGCCAACTGCCGAAAACGAACCGGGTAAATCAATATTCTCGCGTAACCGTTCGATTTCACGAATTAACGATTCCCCTGGTTGGTCAGCGTCAAGGTGCTTTATTCCAAGATCGTGGGCGATTCGCTGGTACTCTTTGCCCCGGACTGGCAAATTGTACCGCAATCCCGTCTCGATTGAGGTTGCTAAACAAGCTCCGTGCGGGACTTCTGTCATTCCACCTACAGTACTGGCTAACGCATGGACGATTCCTAGTCCAGCATTTGAAAACGCGACGCCTGCGAGATGAGATCCAAGGCTCATCTTCCGTCTGGCAGCTAAATTATCGCCATCAAACACGGCTTGTTCTAGTGATTCGTAGAGTAAGAAAAGGGCGCGGGTAGAAAGTGCGCGAGAGACTGGGTTTGCACCTTGGTAATAGATTGGTCGATCGGGAACCCATCGGTAACTTCGTGCGGTTAATGATTCAAGCGCGTGTACGAACGCGTCGAACCCAGATCGAGCAGTGATTTCTTTTGGAAGGCCTCGTGTGAGAAGCGGGTCTACAATCGCTAATTCTGGTCGAAGGTGTTCGTCACTAATCCCACGCTTCACGCCTTCGTGTGCTATGACTGCGGTTTGGGTAGCTTGAGAGCCGGTTCCGCTCGTGGTTGGAACCGCAATGAGAGGAAGGACTGGCCCAGGGACTTTGTCAACACCTAGGTACGATTCGGTTGTGCCTCCGTGTTCAATTAATATCGAGAGGATTTTTGCCGTGTCTAAGACTGATCCCCCACCAATGGCGATAATTCCATCAAATGCTGCTGACGGTATGTCAGAAAAATCAGTTGTATCGGGTTCTGTGGTTGCATAATATCGATCTGGTTCAATGTCGAAACCGGCGAGGCAATCGGTTACTATTCCCGCTGATTCGATACCTTGATCAGTAACGACCAATGGATTCGTGATGTTCGACTCACTCGTAATTGAAGCCAAGTTTCGTGCTTGGTTATCACCAAAAGTAAATTCAGGAACAACGATAGAGAGCGGATCACTCGTGATGTCTATGTCGGGCTGCATGTCTATCTGTAATCTGTTGAGTCAATGAATAAATCAGGGTGATTCTGGTCAGAAGATTAAGTTATCTTGCCTGCTATTGTCGATGTGCCCCCACTGGCGAACTGTGGATATTTGATAATCAATTACTGGACACGTGAGAAATCGTGTTCGTTTTATTATTTACTTTGATATGTACTGGCGTGAAGAACGTCACGAACGAGATTAGTAATCCGTTCGGAATGCGACCGCCATGTAGCGAACAGTGCATATCTGGTAGCGATCGGACGGCAGTGTTTGGTTATGGCGATGCAAACGCTGATTTCCATATCATAGGAGATCACCCTGGAAAACATGGCGGTGGCACTACTGGGATTCCATTTACAGGGTCACGTACAGGTGAGCGAATCATTGACGTACTCACTGAAACTGGGTTAGTCGATGATACCAGATCTGATTCAATCAGACCAACCAATAGTTTTCTATCATATATTTATTGTTGCTGCGTCGCTCCAAATTCTGCACCCTCACGCGAAGATTACAACCAATTTGAGCGATTTTTCGATGCAGAACTACGGGCGATTGCAGCGGATGTCTTAATTCCAGTAGGAAACCGACCAACGATGCACGTGTTACGAGAATATACGAATCAATATTCACGGGTGTCACACGCGATGACGGATTTACATGGTCAGGAGCTGCGCGGCCGAGGATTTTTAGTCGTGCCATTATCGGACCCTTCGACTTGGTCGGATAACGAGTACGACACTGCGGTTGACGCACTCAAGGAAGTGTTAACTCGAGATTATAAACAGATGGTTGACCTCGGCCGATTTTTACCTCATGGCGATCCGTATTTTGTTCGATAAAGACGAATACCCAGCACTGATCTGGGTGAAGCAGACCTAAAGGCCGGCCACTCGTGGGGGACGGTAAATGCAGCTCGAGGAGTATTGGGGAATCGGCCCAAAGACAAAAGAACAACTGATCAGTGAATTAGGCAAAGAATCAGCTCACCAGGCTATCGAGACTATTGATTTAGAAGCGATCGTGTCTGCTGGAATCCCGAGAGGACGAGCTACGCAAATCCTTCGACGAGCCAAAAGTGATGGTGGGATGGAGGTTTTAGCAACGCGGGATGCACACCTAGTGTATAAAGATCTTGTAGAACGAGCCGGTTCGTTTGCCGTCACACAGCATGCTGCTGATCACATTCGAGTAATGACACCGTTGCGGTCGGTAGAAGCAATCGAAGAGAAACTCGATGGGGTCTATGATGGTATTGAGACGTGGAATTCACTGGACGACGTTCAAAAAGAAGATGTAATCGAAGCGTTCGGCGTGCACGATTCGATAACTGACTCTGGTCTCGCTGCGGTAGAAACTATTCTTGAAATACGCGATGTCGGCGTCACAGAAGGAGTGTTCGAGCAGTTTAGTGTATATGATCGTGAGACATTGGAAGACGTCACGAATGCACTACGGCATTTAGAGGGGGAATCGGTGCAAGAGGGAGCGGATAGTGAGCTCGATGCTTTACGTGGAACATTGCGAGAATTGGAAGAAAAAGAGAATCAAGCATTAGACATCCTCGAGGAGTTACGATCAGCGGGAGTTACGGATCTAGATGCACTCCAAGCGGGATTAATTGAATATCTCGATCGTGAGACCAAGGTTACTAGAGATGTGATTCGCCGGGCGTTTCCTGATGATGCTATCGACGCTTCTGACTTTGTGAGTATGACCCTCCGGTCATTGCGGCAAGAATATGAACAGAATGTTGAGTCTATGGAACAGCGAGTGAAAGAAGAACTTGAAAATGATTTAAGTATTGCTTCGGGAACAGTCGACGAATTCGTGTCGACGGTGCGGGATGTTGCTGTTGTTATTTCACTTGCCCGATTTGCCTCTAGGTACGATTTACGGCGACCAACAATAATCAGTGATGAGGAGGTGATGGCTGTTCGGAATGCGAGAAATCTCTCATTGGTAGCAGATGGAGTTGATGTCCAACCGATCTCTTATGGCGTCGGTAGTCATTCATTGAGCGATTTACCGGCTGATGATGTCGTGTCCGTTCTCACTGGGGCCAATAGTGGGGGGAAAACCACGTTACTGGAGACGCTTTGTCAAATAGCGATTCTCGCCCAAATGGGGCTTCCTGTCCCAGCAGAATCCGTGGAAACATCAGTGTTTGATTCAATCGTGTTTCATCGCCGGCATGCGAGTTTTAATGCCGGAGTGCTTGAAGCAACGTTGAAAACTATTGTGCCACCGCTTGCCAGCGGTGGCCGCACTATCATGCTAGTTGATGAGTTCGAAGCAATAACGGAACCGGGAAGTGCCGCGGAATTGCTGCACGGGTTAGTAACCCTTACCGTCGAACGGGGATTGATTGGAGTATTTGTTACGCATCTAGCGGATGATCTACATCCTTTACCGGACACGGCGCGGTTGGATGGTATTTTCGCTGAAGGCCTCGATGATTCGCTCAATTTGCGCGTGGATTACCAACCTCAATTTGGAGTGATTGGTCGGTCTACGCCAGAATTTATTGTATCTCGTCTGATTGCGAATGCGAATAATCGAACTGAACGTGGTGCATTCGAGAAATTAGCGGAGGCTCTGGGGGCAGATATCGTGCAGAAAACGTTGACAGAATCACCGTGGACTCCAGATAATTAACTAGGAGTATTAGACTTTACTCCAATACGCAGGCTCGTTCCCTTCTTTCCATTTGATCGTACACCCGCGCGACGGTTTGAATGTCTCTCCAATTGAACCATCGTTCAAAACCGTCTCAATAGCGTCTCGCATATCGTGTTCTGTCGGTTCGTCGTCTGGGTTCATCGCATCATCAAGGCGACCGTGATACGCGAGTACGAACTCGTCGTTTTCGTTAACGAACAAGTATGGATCCGGGGTGCAGACAGCACCATAGGCTTTCGCTACTGATTGGGATTTATCAAACAAATAATCGTCATATTGGATTGTTCCATCAGCAACGTTTTCTTGCATTTGCTCAAAGGAGTCATCCGGATACTGCGATGGATCGTTCGGGTTAATGCCAACGACAGCCACTTCGTCGTAGTCGGCGGCAATCGCATTCAAAACTGGGTGTTTTGCGATAGCGTACGGGCAATGATTACAAGTAAAAACGATAAGTAACGCTTCATATTCTAGGTATTCGTCGAGGGAATGCCGTTCATTATCTGTCCCAATTAAATCAAAATCAGGAGCCGTATCGCCTTGTGATAAAACTGTAATTGATTCTCCGGCCATATTCGGTGTACTATTGCGGATTAAGTTAAATCATCAAGATAACTCACAAATAATCTCGAATAACCTCGAACTCAGCTATTTGAGGACCCGTTTCAGGAATTACTGGCCGGCGAAGAAATATTCACTCACGTGGGTTCGAACCAACAACACCGCAATAACCGCGAGAAGTACGTGACCAGTAACAATTATGTACGTTATGCTGGTTGTGCTTCCAATTGCGAGTTTCGCGATAATATTCGGTGGAGCTTCTGGAAGTACAGCACCGAGCAAGAATACGGCAATTACGCCGAGAGAGTATACGAGTTGGGCTGATTGCCGATTACGGAACAAGATAGCGAGCGTGACCCCAAGACTAACGATTATTGTACCAACACTGGTTGCGTACAGGAGGAGCGATAAGGGGTTTGCAATCGTACTCCCATTCAAGACGAGAAGTCCCAGCCAGGCGACAACTTGCAGAGGAATAAGGGCGATCGGTGGTATTAATTTTCCGTCGATGATTTCGCTCGGGTGGAGTGGGGTAACAAGAAGTAACTCGAGCGTTCCTGATTCTAATTCCTCAGTGAATGAATCGAGTGCGATACTCCCACTGATAAATATAGGCAAGAACACGAGCAGTGGAAGCAGGACGGTGTAAGTGAATCCAAAGGTGGGGGATGCTTCCGGTAGCTCCGGCACTAACAGAGGGGATGCGGATAACGATGATTGGTGTGATAACCGCTCTTGCTCCTCTAGTATTTTTAACGCTTCTCGAGCATGCACAACGGTTATTGTTGATTGAATGTTTTCTGCGGGAACGAGAACATCTACGTGTATTTGTCTGGTCTCTGTGTAGGATGCGAGTAAAACTGCGTCAACGCGACCCTGCTCAAAATTTTCTCGTGCTTGTGTCCGCGTCTCATACCTTGTCATCGACCACGGACCTTCAGATTCTACAACCTCGATGAGCCGATCCGTTGCATCACCAGCAACTCCGAACTCAATCGAACCCCTAGTTGTTTCACCTGGTTCATACAATGCAACAAGCCCAACGAGAAGAAAAGATGAAAACCCAGCAATGAACAACTGAATTACAATAGCTAGAACGATGGTTTTCTCGCGTTTTAATGAAACAAACTCACTTTTCGCGATCGTCAACCTAGGCAAGGAGAACCACCATCCCTAAATTATACAAGGTGTGGATTACCACCGCAATCGATACGGCCACGAGATATACCTTTTGTCCCTTCATAGCACCGAGCGCGGATATCACTGCAGTAACTCCATGCAGAACCAATGGTAAAAGGAACAATACCGGCAATAGCAAAACCGATCCACCACTCAATCCGATGGATGTTTCGAACGCATACCGCGCTAAATCGATTTCTTCTAATCCAACGAGTTGAGCGACAAGGAACCCTTTTTCAGCAATGAAGAACCCGATGCCACTCCATAACCCTACAATGACAGCGGTTCGAGTTACCGGAGTATACCGCGCTCGTTTGAATCCAGCATAGACATGAATACTTTTTGCTACTTCCTCAATTACTGCGATCGCCACAAATAACAACGGAAGACCAATCTGTACCGGGAAAATGAACAGCATCGACACCGAAAGCAGTTCCATCACAAAAACAAATGGAATCATTCCGACAGTCAACACGGCTGCTGATCGTGGAGTCTGAATGAAATTCGCTAACGCATCGAGAACCTTACTACCGATTGGTCGTTGCGCGAATAAGTCTTCTTCCCGGTACATTCCGATACCGAACATGAACAAAACCCCAGCAACGATTGTGAGCGGGACCGTAGAAAACAATAACGAACCGAACGACACGCCCGTCCCTTCGAGTTCATGAACAATCAGCGTTAAGGGAGAAATTGACGCAATCGGGTGGATATTGATGAAAATCGCTGGGACAAAGACGAATGTCGTTAACCCAACACTAACGGTGACCAACAAGAACGATAACTCCTTGTGCGAACGCGCAATCAGCCCACTGATAAATCCAGATCCGAGAAAGAGAACCGCGATCGGAACAGTCGCACTGACAGAAAGAATCCCGCCACCAAGTAGCACTGTCGTAAGAATTGAAATACAAAGCATAGCGATAAAATACGGCAGTGTCTTACCCGCCACGATATCTAATCGGGACAGCGGCGTAACCAATAGTAACTCACCTCGTCGGTTGTTCCGCTCATGGAGAATACTCGAGGCATACCCTTGAATCACGAAATTCATCGGGATCACGAATAAGAACGCGAGAACTAACGAAACAAAGGGAAAAGGCGGACTAATATCGGTCGGAGTGCCCGACGATTGGCCGAATAACGCTCCTCTCGATTGAATTGAGGGTAATCCAAACCCCCCCGAAAACCCGGGGTCATTCGAAGCCGCCGTAGTAGTTTCCTGTCGATCCTCACTTGATTCGCTCCCAGTACCATCCCCCTCGGAATCTGTAACAGTAACACCCTCACTATCTGATGTATCTTCTGCCCCGTCCGCTTCTGTAACAACCAGATCACGCTCCACATACTGCAATTCAACTTCCACTGGGAAGGCGAGCGACTGGTTCTGTTCCTGACGCATCAACTGATTATTAAAGGATTCAACAGCGGACGTAAATACGGAGGCGGCAGCTCGACCTTTAGCAGTATCCCGCACAAGAACCTGGTTATCTTTCACCAAAAGCTCCAACCGACCTTCATTAAACGCCAATTGATTCGGATCATGTATTGCTAATCGCCGGTCCTCAGTCACTGCTTTAGCGTACGGATCAGAATCAGCGATGCCAACCCGGTAAATCCCAGCATCGTGTGGCGAACCCACCATAAACACAACCGGAATCAACACTACAATACTGAGCAATGCAATAATACTAACAACAAGAGTTTTCTTATTAACGAAATAGCTACCAGCAGTTACTTCCCATTTGGCAATCCGTAAGATTGCACGAATATTCACGAAGGCTCCTCCGCCACGGCAAGAAAAATATCTTCAAGACTTGGTTCACGGGAACGAACATCAACGACCTCACCACCAGCATTGACAGCCTTCGTCCGAATAGATTCCACAGCATCCATCGACTCGACAACTGTACGATACCGACCGTTCTCTTCTACCGCCCCAGAAATCGCTACATCGGTAAACACATGATACTCCACGCCCCCGTGCGTCTCCCGAATTTCATCTAACGTGCCGAGGGTGACAATCGATCCATCAACCATAATTGCAATTCGGTCACAGAGCGATTCAACGTGAAATAAATTATGTGCGCTAAAAATAACCGTCCGATCCGCACTTAATTCACTCACAAACTCAATTATTGCATTAGTCGTGAGTGGATCCAACCCGCTCGCCGGTTCATCATAAATCAACACATCTGGATCGTTAATTAACGAACGAGCAATCGCTACTTTCCGCCGCATCCCTTTCGATAAATTCCCAAGCGGCCGATCACGTACATCCAACTGTAACCTATCTAATATGGAATGGATTCTGTCTTCAGCGGTTTCTCGATCGACCGTGTAAAGATCAGCAAAGAACCGTAAATACGAAAACGGCGTCATATCCTCATAAACCGGTGATTCTTCCGGTAAAAACCCAATTAACTGCCGCATTCGACGATCCCGACTATCGTATCCCGCAACAGTAACAGTCCCCCTCGTCGGTTCAAGTAACCCGGCGATTAACTTGAGTGTCGTTGTTTTCCCAGCTCCATTGGGCCCTATCAATCCGAATATTTCGTCTTGTTCAATCGTAAAAGAACTATCAATCACCGCCGAAACGCCGTCATAGTGTTTCGAAAGATGTTCGGCCGTGATCATGACCCGGTATTTGACGAGAGATTTGTTGTGCCTTACGATATTTTAATTAAAACAATTAGTCCAACTGGGTTTGCTCAACGGGACTCACTAACGCTGACTCCCTGATGTCTCTTTTGAGATTGTCAAATTGCGCCAAAAACGACTGCCGGTCTTCTTGAAGTTCAGCCAATTGACTTGGATAGTCATTGACATAATCCGGCGGATAAAATTCAGAAATATCAATCTGCGGAATCTCAACTGGAATCGTCAGATTCAGAAGATCATCCTCTTTCCACGCGATCTCATCCCGGGTAACTGCCCGCAAAATTGCTACAGTATCCTCAACAGTAATGTCCTTTCCCTCATCCCCAAGCTGCCCAGTATTGATCACGAAACAGTCAATATTATTTGAACGAATCAACTCAAGAAACCGAGTCCCTTCCGCACCTTTTGACCCAATAATGAACGGATTAGTTCCAACAACCCGTATGGCTTCACCAGCACGCGACGGATCTCCTGCACTCGTTTGAATTGACTCGCCAAGCATGAACGCGGCAGCGGCCGATTCGGCGGTTAATTTAGCTATCGGCGGCATGAGGGGATTCCGTGTAATGAAAAATACGTGATCGACGGTCTCTAAATCAATCTCTTCTGCCGCATTCGGCAAATCATTCCGTGTAATAGTCGCACGCGCATTCATCGTTAAGGACGCATCAGAGAAATCAACGTCACCTGACGACGAAATTGATACGTTCTCAAGTACTGCCGAGGGTTGCGTGGCCGCGTGATACAACGGCCCATGATTATTCTTCGATAATCCCATCGTTTTGATGTACAATCCGCCTCCTTCACTCCCTGGTGCAACTCCAGAAGGAAGTAACGCGCACACATCATCCTGAACGAGTTCAGCAGTATCAGGCGATTCAAAATCAAAATCGTGGCATGTTAACGTTGTTTTGCCTGTCGCGCTTAGCCCGAGAAACATTTGACCTACTGAGTCTGGACTGTCGCCCCCTGAAAGCTCGATATTTTTCGTCCCTGCATGTAATCCCAATCCCCCGATAGTTTTCGCTTCGTGCATAAACAACCGTAAAAACGATTTTTTGGCTTCCCCAGTATAATCAGAGCCAAATACATACGTCACGCCATCCTCTGGGAACACTCTGATTCTCGTTTCCTCCCACTCAGGTATCTGAAGCGTGATAAAATCCGGATCTGTTTGGGCCGGTTCAAGAAGCTTTGCCCACGATAATGCGATTCTCGCATATTCCGTCGGTACAAATAACCGACAACAAAACGAGAGGTCTTCATGTCGCCCGAGTTGGCGATCCACACACACAAACTCAGATTCCCGTAACTGCTCTAAGCCATCTTGAATGTGGATCGGATCATCAGTGAGTAACTCATCATCAATGGTGTTCATCGTCCGGTCGGCACTGCGCGATCGAACGCGACTCTCGAACGCCGGACTACCGAATTCAGTCGTTATTTCCTCATCCCGAGCCAACTCCCGTAACTCAGCGATAGAGGGATTGTATGTAATCGTTTCATGCGCCGTTGGGTCAGGGAACTCGTGGATCATAGTTCAAAGACAATACATTGGGGACACCCGGTTCCGACATGGCACTCTCGGGTCTGGTTCACATGTGACCCGTAGTCGGTCAAGGTTATAGACCCAACGTTCGCCAGGTAAAGGTGCCATATAAGGAATCAATAGACCTAGTATATTTCTATCAATATCGATATCGTCATACGATTACAGTAAACCCCCTAGTAATGTCCTGTGAAACGGTGCATAAAATCCCGGTATCTACTAATCTAACGACGAACCAGTATTTTCAAACCGGGCCTCCGACCAGTTCGTATTACTCCCACTAACCACAAATTCGAGATCACGCATCAGCGATTTCGCCCCACTGGGAATTTTACTTGAACGGGATGATCATTGAACTCCGAGATAACCTGTTCATATAAATCATTCCTCACAAGTTGTCCCTGCTTCGGATGCACGAGATATCGTAACTGCAACTCTACCCAACTTTCCTTTTGAATAATATTCACACTTGGACGTTCCCGAACTTGCAATTCCACCGGTGTGTCCTCAAGCACCTGTCGATACCGTTGGACGTTCTTCGCCATCGCATCACCAAGATAATCGTCAGCTACCGACCGCATCAACTGCCGAGCAAACTCAATATCCGACTCATATGCTACCTGAATCGATAATTCGTTCCAGACGTACGGGAATTCCTCCCACGAATAGTTGAATACCTCACTCGATAACACCACACTATTTGGCACGGTTACGATTCTCCCGGATGGCTGATTTGATGAAACTAAATCACCATTAATTTCCCACAGTATAGTAACCAGAAAATCAACATCTATCACGTCACCTTTTGCAGTTTCAATTCGAACTCGATCGCCAACTTGATACGGCTGGTTTATGAGAATATATCCCCACCCTATCAGCGACAACAGCGGCTGTTGAAGCGCGAACGTGACAGCGAACCCGAGTATCCCAAGTGAAAATAAAACACCCACCCACTGATCGGTAAAAATACCTAATATTGCGATTACAACGAGTAAAGAAAACACCAAGTAACACGTTTCGTGAGGTGTGAGCTCGCCGTTTACTTACCGTTCTAGACTCGATAACTTCCGTTACTTTCCGGTATATCGCCAGGGCTACCAAAACAACACCAAACCCTAATATTGCACGGCCAAGTATTGGTGTGGCCTGAAAGTCGCCTACCACGAAAAATTCAAACCGGGATCGACTGAACCCGTAACCCAGCAACATGCTGAGAACACCCAACATGAACACGACAACCCAACGACGAGCGGCCACGACAAACTAATGACAACAACGGTATAAAATCATTCCGCACCAGAGAGATGAACGAGGAATACACTAATAGGAAACCCGTTCTCAAGTTAAGAGAATAATGAATATCGCGTTCATCATTTATAATGGATTAACCGCTCTCGATTTCATTGGTGCGTTCGACCCAATTACCCGCCTTGACACCATGGATTTCAAAGATATCTCTTGGGATATTTGTGGTCAATCACAAACTGCAACAGCAACGGGAAACGTGACATTCGAAATTGACAAAATCACTCCTGATCTTGACACGTATGACATGATTTTTCTCCCAGGGGGATATCGAGCACGCGAGTTACGAACAGACAAAAAGTTCATATCTTGGCTCGAAACCGCTGAATCATGCCAATATAAAACCTCAGTATGCACCGGATCGCTACTGCTCGGAGCCGCTGGATTTCTTGACAACCACACGGCGACGACCCATCCAAACGCCACCGAACTCCTCGCAGATTATTGTACCGTTTCGACTGACCGAATCGTCCACGATACTGATATTATTACCGCCCGCGGTGTCTCTTCCTCCATCGACTTCGGTCTCTACATTGTCGAACTGCTCACAGACGCTGACACACGAGAGACTATCCGAACCCAAATGGATTACCCATACGAATCCGGTATCCGAAACTAGGTTACTAGTGGATTCACTGTAACCCGATTGCTTTTTTACCCAGTCAACACAGTGAGGTATAGCCATGAACTCCCAGGAATACCGGATCGGTGCTTCTGTCACCCGGAACGAAGATACGCCATTTCTCACAGGAAACGGTCAATACGTTACAAACCTCGACTCACCAGAAAACACTGCTTACCTATCACTTCTCCGAAGCGATTATGCACACGCCACTATCGAAACGATTGATACGACTACTGTTGACTCGACAGGAGTACTTGATGTATTTACTGCTGACGACGTATCGAATACGGCTTCCCCAAATCAAATCCAGATAACTTACCCAAACGCTACCTCTGGACTCTCTGGTCATCCGTTACTCGCTACGACAAAAGCCCGATATAACGGCCAGCCCATCGCGGCTGTGGTCGCTGAATCTCCAGAAATTGCCCAAGACGCAACACAACAAATCTCCGTGGACTACACTCGTCGCGAAGCGGTCCCAGATCTATCACAAGCTCGGCAATCCGATACACCAGCCATTCATGAAGCCGCTCCCGATAATATCGCATTCGATTGGGATATCGGTGACAAACAACAGACTTCTCAAACAATTAATGATGCAGAACAATCGCTTGAATTGACATTAACCAATAACAAATTACTCCCGAGTGCAATCGAACCAAGAGCTGCGCTCGCTCGGTATGATTCCAGTCGGGACCATGTCACCGTCGAAATGACGAGTCAAAAACCCCATCGACATCGCGGACAACTCGCTATCACCCTAGGTATCGAAGAACAACGAATCAGCGTCCGCGCACCAGATATCGGTGGTGGATTCGGACACAAGGGGCATCATCACCCTGGAGATGCGCTTGCGACATGGACAAGCATCCAGCTTGAACAGCCCGTCCTCTGGGCGGCATCCCGGGCAGAGAATTATCTTGCAGGAGCGCACGCCCGTGGGCATCAATCGGCCGTGACAGTCGGATACGAATCTGACGGGACAATCAATGGAGTCAATGTCGACACTCGGGCAGACATCGGCGGGTATATACTTGGGCATTCACCCGTGTTACCTACCAGAGTCTACGCTGGCTTATTAAGCGGTCAGTACGCGATACCTGAAATATACTGCCGTGTTCAAGGCTATTTTACGAACACTGCGCCAGTCCATTCATATCGTGGTGCCGGGCGCCCAGAAGCGATCTATTTGATTGAACGCGTCGTAAAACGCATCGCAATGGATCTCGGTTTGGACCCAGTGGAAGTGCGATACCGCAATCAAATCCCTTCGGAGGCATTTCCGTATCAAACCCCTGTTGGTTCAACCTATGACAGTGGTGATTACAACAAGAATCTGTCAAAAGCAATTGATCAAATTGAATACGGTGCATTCAGGGAGAGACAAGCCAAACTGAGGGAAGAGAATACCTACCTTGGAATCGGAATTGGGTGTTATGTGGAATCAACAGGGAGTGGACCTTACGAAAGTGGTGTCGTTCGGGTTCACCCAAGTGGGGGCATAACTGTTTATAGCGGAACGCACTCGCACGGTCAAGGACATAAAACGACGTATACCCAAATTGCCAGTGACGTCCTCAAAGTCCCAGCGTCGTCCATTGAAGTACGTGAAGGAGATTCTGATGAAGCACCTATGGGGCGTGGTACATCAGGGAGTAGGAGTATTCCGGTTGGAGGAAGTGCGGTTCATTCCGCGGCTCGGAAGATCCGAGACAAAGCGAAACGAATTGCTGCTCACAAATTAGAGGTATCACCTGCGGACATCCGTCTTGTTGAAGGAGCGTTTCAGGTTGAAGGAGTTCCTGACCGGACTATCGAATTCAGTGCAGTCGCCAATGCTGCTTATACAGGAGAAATCCCACCCGAAATGGAGCCAGGTCTCGATGAAACCACGTATTACGAACCAGAAAACCACGCATTTTCCTTTGGTACACACGTTGCAATTGTTCGCGTGAATCCGGAAACTGGCGATATTACCATCGAAAAATACCTTGCAGTCGACGATTGTGGGATGCAAATAAACCCCAAACTTGTTGCCGGACAGATTCACGGCGGTGTCGCTCAAGGAATCGGACAAGCTCTATACGAACAAACGGTCTATAATGACTCTGGCACCCTCACTACGAGTACCTTACAAGATTACGCCCTACCACGTGCCTTTCATATCCCAGAACTAGACACCGCTTCAACCGTAACGCCATGCCCACATAACCCGATTGGGGCTAAAGGAATCGGGGAGGCTGGGACGATTGCTGCACCCCCTGCTATCGTGAATGCGGTGGTTGATGCGCTAGCGCCGCTTGACGTCACCGAGATAGACATGCCATTGACCCCTGAGTCAATTTGGGAGGCATGCAACACATAAGGTTAGGAATCCATGGATTCTAACACTGTTTCTGCAAGATGGTCACCGAACGGGAGTGATGATGTCAACCCCGGTGAGACAGCATTTAACACGTGTAAGGATCGATCGTTAGTTTCGAAAATCGGGTCTTTGATCAACTCTCCTGAATCTGACACCAATTGCGCTCGGATACCTGAGTAACTCCGACGGAAATCGCTTTTTTGGACAGTCGGTACCAGTCGTTGGGAAGCCGCTACAAATTTTTCTTTCCGATACGATTTATGTAACTCGTCCGCAGCAACTCCAATCATCTTTGGACTGGCCATCAACCGCCAAAATCCTTTGTAACTCAATGTATCCGCTAACTCTCTCAGATTAAAATCCGTATTCTGATACGCCTCCCGTCCAAACGCGAGGACCGCGTTCGGCCCCACGATGACTTTATCATCAGTGCGCCGTGTGTAATGAACCCCGAGGAACGGAAGCTCTGGATCGGGCGTCGGATAGATCATTGTTTGACAGTATTCACGTTTCTGTGGGATTAATTCGTAATACTCCCCACGGAATGGGACTACTTGTCGATCAGTTCCAATCCCGAGCTTGTGAGCGATCCGATCGGCATACAATCCGGCTGCGTTAACTAGATACTCGCAATCTACAGTGCCGTTCGACGATTCCAGTACATACCCACCCTGAATACGGGTAACGTTGCTTACTTCATACCCGTAATAAAAATCAACGCCATTGTTCTCAGCATCCTTTGCCAAGGTATACACGTATTTTTGAGAGTCAATTGAGGCTGCTTCCGGGCAATGAAGTGCTGCTTGGCCGTCAGCATACGGCTCGATTTCTCTGAGTTCTGATCGATCAATAATTTCGGTTGCTACGCCATTCTCCGTCGCTTGTGATTGTAATTCCGATAATCGTTGTTCCTCAGATTCATTTTGCGCGACCACGACCACGCCGAATTCACGAAGGGGAATATCATTGTCTCTTGCGTACGATTTTAGTCGTTTAGTCCCTTCAGTCGCGAACCGGGCTTTCAACGAACCGGGGGGGTAATTGAACCCTGGATGCAAAACCCCGGAGTTCCTGCCACTTTGGTGTTGAGCGAGATGGTATTCTTTTTCGAGGATACAAATGTCGAGATCTGATTCTTCAGAAAGATGCTTCGCGATGGAAATACCGACTACTCCACCTCCAATGATAGCAACGTCATAGTCAGTCATGAGAAGGACTGTGGTCCCAACCTACAAATGCGCACCGCCATCCCTTCTCCTATGGGTTACTTCCTATCATTGCGTTTGCACTTACTGTGTTGTCGCATTTTCGATTGATGATCAATGCGATTATTTCTTTATGGATACCAATGTTTGAGCTAAATGTGTCTCAACAGCGTGGTGATTTTTTATGACTCGTGCCACTCGGGTCGGTATCGATATTGGTGGGACTTTCACGGATATTGTGTTGGTCGATGAAGATGGTTTGGAGGTGTTGAAAACCCCTTCTACACCAGAGTCCCCGGAAGATGGCGTTTCTAACGGGATTCAAGAAGCCGCCAATGAGTTTGATTTGTCTCCTAGGAGTATTTCATTTCTTGTGCATGGGACGACAGTAGCCACAAATTCTATACTCGAGCAATCTTGGGCGGATACTGCGTTAATTACGAATGAAGGGTTTCGGGATGCATTGGAGATCGGTCGACAAAATCGTCCAGATTTATACGATTTTCAAACTGAAAAGCCAGATCCCGTGATACCGCGTGATAAGCGATACGAAATCTCCGGGAGGATGAATGAGCGCGGTGAGGTAGAGGAGCCTGTCTGCGAGCAGGAAATTTTAGATATTGTTACTTCGCTTCGCGAGAAGGATGTAAAGAGTGTAGCCGTCTCGTTATTGTTTTCCTTCGAAAACTCCGATCACGAGCGGAACGTAGAGCAAATTATTGAATCGGAAACATCGTGCTATACGTCGATTTCGAGTCAGGTTCTCCCTGAAATAAAAGAGTACGAGCGGTCAGTTGCAACGGCATTGAATGCAGCGTTAAAACCGCGAATGGACCGGTATATTGGTCAGTTAGAGGAAAATTTAGCGGAAGTAGGCATTTCGGTTCCGTTGAAAATAATGCAGTCGAATGGGGGGATAATTACTGCGAGTGCTGCCAGGGATCGTCCGATCAACACATTGTTGTCTGGACCGGCGGCTGGTGTGCAAGGGGCTTCGTTTGTGGGGGAGCAGGTCGGGTTGAGTAATATTGTTACGATGGATATGGGTGGAACCTCGTGTGATGTATCTGTTATAGAAGACGGTGATCCGTTGATGTCAACTGAAGTGACTGTTGGTGATTACCCGGTTTCGCTTCCAATGATTGATATTCATACGATTGGAGCCGGTGGGGGGTCGATTGGTTGGATTGATTCAGGGGGTGCATTGCGGGTCGGTCCTCGGTCAGCTGGGGCGGATCCCGGACCGATTTGTTATGGTCGTGGCGGAGAGGATCCGACGATAACCGATGCGCACTATGTGTTAGGACGGATTGACCCGACTCGGTTCGGTCATGAGTTTGCGAAGTCGTCGACCCAAGCAGTTGCTAGTGGAATGGATCGACTCGGATCGGTCTTGGATGAGGACGAAATAAAGGTGGCACAAGGGATGCTTGATGTAGCGAATGCGAGTATGGAACGGGCGTTACGGGTTATGACGGTTGAGCGGGGATTGGATCCACGGGAGTTTGGGTTGGTAGCGTTTGGGGGTGCGGGACCCCTTCATGCTTGTCAATTAGCTGATAATTTGGATATACCGAAGGTGATCATCCCGAGGACAGCGGGGGTATTGTCCGCGTTGGGATTATTGATTAGTGACATTGTGTATGAGAACAGTACAACTCGGATCAGGTCGTGGGAGGAGCTTGATCCGGCGAAACTTGAGACGGAATTTGAACGATTTGAATCTCAGGGTGAATCTCGATTACGTGAAGAGGGAGTCGATGAAGAGAATCATGTGTTCGAACGGGCGCTTGATGTTCGGTATGCAGGGCAGTCGTTTGAATTAACGGTCCCAGTGACGGGCCAAGTAAATGAGTCCGCGCTCGATGAAATTGCGGCAGAGTTTCATTCGATACATCGACAGCGGTACGGGCATGCATCCCTCGCTGAACCGTTGGAGTTAGTGACTATTCGATTGCGGGCACGGGGAGAAATTGACCCACCGTCACTTCCCACGATTTCTTCATCAGGGGAGGTGGCAGATGCTATTCGGAGTGAGCGGCCGGTGTACTTTGATGGGGTGGAAAAAACTACCGAGGTGCTCATTCGGGAAGAAATACCAGCGAGCTCAACGCTATCGGGACCCGTAATTATCGAGGGATCAGAGAGCACGGTGGTTATTCATCCGGATCAGGAAGCTCGTATCGATGAATTTGGTACGATTATTGTGTCGACGTAGATTCGGTGGGAGGAATCATGGTCATTCGAGTCTTGCGATAGATGAACTAGGGGTATTTACGAGTTGGCGGTATTCCATCGGATAATGGAAGTCGACTCGGTCACGTTAGAAGTAGTTCGGAATGCGTGTATTGCGATTGCCGAAGAGATGAATGCCGCTTTGATCCGAACCAGTTACTCTCCGAATATTAAGGATCGGCGTGATTGTTCGTGCGCTGTGTTTGATTTTGTGCCCTATTCAGGGAAGGATAGTGGTTCTCATGGGGACGAGTCGGGTGTTGAAATGATTAGTCAGGCGGAAAACCAACCCGTGCATCTCGGTGCGATGCCGTTTTCGGTACGCGCGGCAATCGAGCGGTTTCCACGGGACTCATTATCTGCTGGTGATGCAATTTTGCTCAATGATCCGTTTCATGGTGGTGCGCATTTACCAGATTTGACGCTCGTGTCACCTGTGATTAATGATGAAGAGTTACTTGGTTTTGTGGCTAATCGTGCCCACCATGCAGATGTTGGTGGTGGGCAGGCTGGGAGTGTGTCTGCTGATTCTGTGGATATCTTCCAAGAAGGGATCAGGATCCCGCCGGTGAAATTGTTTGAGGAGGGTAAGGAGAACGAGGATGTGATGGAGATCATCCTATCGAATGTTCGAACGCCTGATGAACGGCGGGGCGATTTACGCGCACAACAAGCCGCGAATGAAACCGGTAAAACGCGATTCCTGGAACTGGTAGATAAATACGGTTCAAATGAATTAGCTTCGATCCTTTCAGAAATAAAGAACTATTCAGAGCGGCGGATGCGGGATGAAATCTCGGAATTGCCGGACGGAAAGTACAGCTTTTCTGATGTGCTCGATGATGATGGGCAGGGACAAACCGATATAGTAATTCAAGCAACAGTAAGTATCTCTGGCACGGATGTGACGGTTGATTTTACTGGTACTGCAGAGCAAGTTGCTGGAGCAATCAATGCGCCATTTGCAGTGACGGCGTCAGCGACATATTATGCGGTACGTTGTGTTACTGATCCGTCGATACCACCGAACCATGGGTGTTATCGGCCGATCAGTATTTCTGCTCCTTCGGGAACCATTGTTAATGCCGAGGCGCCAGCAGCAGTTGTTGGGGGTAATCTCGAAACCTCCCAACGGGTTACCGATGTGTTGTTAGGGGCGTTTGGTGATGTAGTGCCGTCACGGGTGATTGGTGCCTGCCAGGGGACTATGAATAACATTACGTTGGGCGGTAGCGACCCTCGCGATGGCTCACCGTACGCGTTCTATGAAACTGAAGGTGGGGGATTTGGGGGGAGAGCGAGTGGTGATGGTATGGATGGGGTGCATGTTCATATGAGTAATACGCTGAACACGCCCGCGGAAGTACTAGAAACAGCGTATCCATTACGAATTGTTCGGTATGAACTTCGTTCTGATACGGGTGGAGCTGGTGAATTTCGTGGGGGTCTAGGGATCCGGCGAGATATTGAGATACGGGACCACACAGCATCGTTTAGTCTGTTAGCAGATAGACGTCGGCACGCGCCGTTTGGTGTGAACGGTGGTAAAGCGGGCGCAATGGGCGAGGATTATTTGTGGGAGGACGGAGAGTGGGTCCGGATCGCTGGGAAGTCCTCACATGAGTTAGGACCAGGTTCCGTTGTGAGTGTGCGGACGCCTGGGGGTGGTGGATTTGGATCGCCCGAAGAGCGGGATAACGAAGCGATTCGGGAGGATGTGCGGTTGGGGAAACTCAGTCCTGAAGCGGCTCGAGAGGAGTATGACGTTTCGGGTACGGAGGATTAGCGGTCATTGAAGTGTTGTATCGATACAGTCAGGTAGTGTCGGGGTATATTTGGTGAGTATGAGCGGGTTGCCTGAGTCAATCGGGGAATTTGTTCGATTGGTAGGAATCGAACCACTACCGGTGCAACGACAAATGGCGGCGTTTGCGGACGAAGAACAGTTCCCGATTATTGGGCCGGAAGTCGGCGGATTGTTGAGTGTCTTAGCGCGATTAGTAAGTGCAGATTGTGTGTTTGAGATGGGATCTGGGTTTGGGTATTCTGCTTCGTGGTTTGCTCGAGGAATAGTCCCCGGGGGAACAATTGTATTGACAGAGTACGATGAGGAAGAGCTCGCATATGCGCAAGATTTCTTTCGAGACGCCGAGTTTGAGTGTGAATTCAAGTATGAGCAAGGCGATGCAATTTCGGTGAGTGAATCATATGATGGTCCGTTCGATATTGTCTTACTGGATCATGAAAAATCACGGTACGTAGATGGATTTGAACAGGTCAGACAAAAAATGACTCCAAACGGCGTTGTGCTAGCGGACAACATGATGCAGGGACCAGTGGAGTTCGACGATGTTCTTCGGGGATTAGAGGATACGCCCAGTATTTCTGATGAAGCCACGTCAGGCGTGGTACGATATTTACAACATGTAAGGGATGATCCCGAGTTTTTTTCCACAGTTATCCCGATGGGGAATGGTGTAACGTTGAGTGTTAAGCTGTAATTGATGATCTCGAATTATGACTCATTGGCGGGAAGTTCAGACACCGCTTTAGCGCTCGATTGTATTACGGGAGGGATCGAAGCTGCACATCCGACAACTGTTGTTAGGAACGCTGTTTCTGTTTCGGACACTCACTTTGTGATTCAAGGCGACTCTGTTGACTTAGCAGAGTACGATGAAATCGTTATTGTGGGTGGGGGGAAGGCGACAGTACCGGTAGCTAAAACCCTCGAAGCAATGTTGGGTGATACTATCGACTCTGGGGTGGTGGTATCACCAACCGCTGATTCATTGGCTGTTATTGAGGTTGTCCAAGGATCGCATCCCACGCCTAGTGCTGAGGGTCAACTCGGTGCTGAACGAATTCTCGATTTAGTTGAGCGGGCTGACGAATCAACACTGATCCTCGCTATCATTACTGGAGGAGCTAGCGCGTTGTTACCAGCTCCCGTTTCTGGCGTGACAATTGATGAATTAACAACGCTCACAACTGATTTACTTGCCAGTGGGGCAACGATAGATGAGATCAATACGGTCCGGAAACATATTTCGAGAATCAAGGGCGGTCGACTGGCAGAAATTGCGTATCCGGCGAGAATAATTGGGGTATTATTTAGTGATGTGGTTGGGGGTGACCCGAGTGTCATCGGCAGTGGGCCGACGGCGCCAGATGAGACGACATTTGAGGAGGCCCGAAAGGTGTTGGAGCGGTATGGTATTTGCCCGCCGCAGTCAATTAACGCGAACCTGAGCCGAACCGGCTCAAACGAAACGCCGGATAGGAATTCATCAGTGTTTGATCGGGTAAGGAATTATGTCCTCGCAGATGGTTGGACTGCTTTGAACGGGGCTATTGAAGTCGCCGAAGATGCTGGGTATTCTGCGTGTGTGATATCATCACGGATTGAAGGAATCGCTCGTGAAGCGGGAACAATGCATGCCGCGATTGCAGAAGAAGCACATGAAACAGGAAACCCGGAAACTCCACCGGTAGTGTTTCTTTCGGGAGGCGAGACGACGGTTACAGTTAGCGGCGAGGGTCAGGGTGGCCCTAACTTGGAGTTTGCAGTTGGGGCGAGCATTGCACTAGAAACTGACGGCATCGTGGTAGCGAGCGTCGATACAGACGGTTTCGATGGGAATACAGACAGTGCTGGTGCTATCGTTTCGACCGACAACATATCGCACTCTGATGGCATAGCTGCCCTTGAAGCAAACGACACACAGTCGATATTGGAAGAACAAGACGCACTCATCAACACCGGTCATACCGGTACAAACGTGAACGATTTACGCGTTATAGTAGTCCCGGGTTTTCACGAGACGGCTAGTAAGAGTTGATCGGCAGTGTTGTATACCAGAGTCAGACTTCAGTCCAGTCAGACGGAGTATCTGGTATACCAGCAAACCGGATTTCTCGATGGCCATCATCCCGGATTTCGATCATACCGTTGAATAATTGTTTGAGTGTATTCACCGTGCTCTCATCGTGAGTTGTCGGGTCAATAACGAAGAATCCAATGCCATCAATACTATCGATGCGGCCGGCGAGAACGTGGACGAACCGGAATACTGTTTCTAATTCTGCATACATCAACAAGGTTGATAATGAATGGAACCCTTTACCCCCGTCCTATCAAATATAACACCTAAGAGAGTCAGTTCAGTATCAGGTAGGATCTTCCCCCATCGGACAATCTAATCGGGCTCTCCATCGCTAATGATTTGGAGCCGTTTTTCGAGTTTTTGCCGGGTTTCTGACTTACGGATCTCTTGGTACCGGGGGTAGTTTCCACCGAGGGCGCGTTGTTGTCCGAGGTAGAGGGTTGTGGTGGGTGAGTAGTCGGAACAACCTAATCCTAGTCGTATTTGTCGGCGGCGTTCGGTGGAGATCTGCTTTCGAATCAGAGCGGAAGGTTTCGCTCATGCCCCTAGTTCTTTTTTAGCCCATAAGGCATTGATGAAGGGTGGAGCAAATTCCTGACTACTCTATAGTACAGCAGGATTATAGGATCAGTAACGGCGAGAGCCGTAGGGTTTGTCCGGCACCGATTGAAATTGGTATTGCATGACAGGTGTTCCCTGTTGGTATTTAAGGCAATATCGTAGATTGGCGTTATCCGCACGGACACTCCTCAGTCTGGAGTATCCTGTGACTGGCTACGTACTCAATGCATGTATACCGATTGAATGAGTATCTGGGTACGTGGTGAATTCATGTTCGTTCTTGAATACTACTATGGGATCCGAGTAGCTGCCCATAGTGTTGAAAAAATAGGAGAGGATGCTCGCTACCGGAACGATTAACCTTTTTCATTAGAAGAACTCAACCGGTCTTGAGAGCGTTCGGTCGGGAAGTACCGAAACCCCTGTTCGCAATCCGTGTTAAATGTAGACATGAATACAGACCCTCATGATGACACCTCGGGGGGCATGGAAAAGAGCAGCCATCAATTACGATCCACCATTAAAACGGTTCGAGATGGCGTCTTCGTCATCAATCTGGACGGTACTTTACCTATGTCAACGACTCAATCTTCTCGCTTACTGGACGTGAACGGAACGAGCTGAATGGCGTGACGTTCGAAACGCTCGTCGATGCAGAACTGATTCAACCGGAAGAGTACGATCGATTCGTTACGTCAATCCACAAGCTTGCCGACGGCAAAATCCAAGACAAGAATTTAACATTCGAAATTTCCCGAGACACCGGACGGGTGGTAGACGTACGTCTCTCGAAACATATCCGCGATGACGGCACTGAGGATATCGTCGACGTTGTCCGAGACGTATCGGAACGTGAACTGAGGGCCAAGGCTGCGGAACAAAAGCAAGAGGTCCTGACTAACCACTACCAAGTCGGCACAGACACTAGCCTCACGTTCGAAGAAAAGAGCCAACGTATC
>CAZITY010000019.1:0-13462 GCA_964542445.1 uncultured Halobacteriales archaeon
CGGCCCGATGACGTTCTCGTTGAACCAGTCGTACGTTCCCGACGTCGATGCCGGGCCGAACATCTCGATCGGTTCGTCCGGGAATCCGTCACGGACGTCCGCCCAGTTATCAACACCACCGTCACGCCAAATCATCGACATCTCCTCGAACGTTAGACAGTCAGCCCAGTCGTTGTCGTTATTGACCGCCATCGTCAGCGCGTCACCAGCGACCTGGAACTTAACGGGATCGACGCCGTTGCCGTTGCAATGTTCCACCTCGCTGTCCTTGATCGGTCGGCTCGCACCGTTGATGTCAGAGTTCCCGGGACAGAAGTGGTTCTCGAACCCACCGCCACTCCCGGTCGAGTCAACGGTGACGTTCACGTCTGAGTGTTCCTCCATGAACACTTCGGCCATGTAGTCCGAGATCGGGAACACCGTGCTGCTCCCCGTAATAACAATCTCTCCGGAAAGACCACTCGATCCCCCGTTACCGGAATTCCCACCGTCGTTACCGCCGTCGCCTCCATTACCGTTGTCTCCGTCGTCGGTTTGTTGGGTGCAACCGGCTAGTGCCAGCACAGCTGAGACGAGCACAGTGCTAATTAAACCCTTTTATAATAGGTATCTTGATTGATATATTCTAGACCGGAGTTGCACGGAGGTGATTGGATGCGGGCGTTTGGCTAGGGAGAACTATTGTGGTATATATAGAACACTGGAAATTGTCACAATTTGTGACCATTGATAATAAAATACCCACGGGATAGGGGGTTTCTCAAAAGAGGTATTATTATTGGAATATTTTGAATCGTATTCGCCGATTAGTTCGTTCATGCGTCTGGAATTTAACAACTCGTAAGATTGGAGAGTGAAATAAGTAGTAAGTACTAGTATTAATCCTCTGATTATTCAAGTTACATAATCAGGGGCCAAAGATTCATTCGGATATGGCGTGATGTCCGTCCATGTCCGTCGAGATAAAGAGTGCCCGGCTCGCTGACACGACAGCGAGACTCCAGACTAATGACTTAAACCTAGAAGAATACATCGAGAAGTCATGTGACCGGCTTGACGCAGTCGACGATGATCTCCATGCTTTTGTTCCTGAACCAGACCGCCGCGACCGACTCCACGCTGACAGCGAGCAACTGCTATCAACCTATCCGGACGAAAACGACCGACCACCGCTATTCGGGATACCCGTTGGAATCAAGGATATCATTCATGTGGATGGCCTCGAAACACGCGCCGGTACCGCCGTCCCACCAGAGCTATTTGCCGGCCCGGAAGCGACGTGTGTCACACAATTACGAGACGCCGGCGCCCCCGTCCTCGGGAAAACCATAACGACAGAATTCGCTGGATTTGCCCCCGGATTAACTCGAAACCCACATAACCTCGACCATACCCCAGGGGGCTCCTCTAGTGGGTCAGCCGCCGCCGTCGCCGCCGGCCTCGTTCCCCTCGCCCTCGGCACACAGACCGGCGGTTCAGTGATTCGACCAGCAGCGTTTTGTGGAATTGTGGGAATGAAACCGAGTTATCAACGGATCCCCCGAGATGGCGTCATCGAACGATCAGTGTCTGCAGACCACGTCGGGATGTACACCCAAGACATCGAGGGGATGCATATTGCGGCATCCATATTGTGTGATGACTGGGACGACCCCGACCCAATTGATGAGGAACTACCGACGCTCGGGGTCCCTGAAGGGAACTACCTTGAGCAAGCATCGGACATCGGTCGCACTGCCTTTGCCGACCACATCGCCCAACTCAACGACGCCGGATGTACCATCAAACACATCGAGGTTCCAACGTTTAACCAGTTCCAATCGCTCCTCCAACGACACAACTGGCTCCACTTTCGAGAACTCGCCGACGTCCACGAAAACTGGTACGACGAATACAAAGCGTTCTACCGAACACCAACAGCTGAACACATCGAAGCCGGAAAGGAAGTTACGGACGCGCAACTCGAAGAAGCCAAAGCCAGCAGACTACAACTCCGCAACGAACTAGAAACCCTCATGGACGACCACACTCTCGACCTCTGGACCGCCCCATCAGCCCGCGGCCCCGCCCCAAAAACCATCAAAACCACCGGCAGCTCAATCATGAACCGACCCTGGACCCACTCCGGACTCCCCGTCGTCTCACTCCCTGCAGGAACAGCCAGTAACGAATTACCGTTGGGAATTAAATTCATCAGTAGATTCAACGACGACGAAACACTTCTTGCATGGGCAACCACACTTAACAACCTCCTCTAACAACACACCCAATCCACCCCTAGATCAACACCCATCCCCCAACCAAAACTCACCGAACACATCATCAAAAAAGAAACCAGCATCACGACACCCCAAGGAACCAGATTAATATTCTCATGACCATATTAAACATGTAATTAAAATATCAAATTAGTCCCACTAGGACTCGAACCTAGGTCTCGGCCCCCAGAAGGCCGAAGGATTGGCCAACTACCCCATGGGACTGACATGTTTTCCAACTGATGGTAATTCAGTTGGGCCATTTGCTCATAGTAAGTATTTCTATTTCAGTGTTGCGAACGATTCTGAAAGTAAATATGGTTTAAGGGTTACTAAGCACGGTGTTCAATCCTGTGGCAATTCGCGCAAAGAATTTCGCATTTCTCGATTTCTACTTTCAGTTCTTGTTTTGGGACGTCACAGTTGATCAATTCGCTAACGGTGCCAGATTTCTTCGTCTCATCTCGATGGTGGAAATCGAGACAGTGGGGATCAGTCATATCACACTTGCTACATCCAGATGACTGAGCTTTTACTCCCAAAACCCAATAGCGGTTTTCAATTCGTCGAGGACGAGAAGCAGTAGAAAATGGCCCAGCGTGGTGTTTCCGATGACAGTTTGCACATAGGATATCACAGTTATCGATTTCTTCACTAATTGTATCCTTCCCATATCCACTCGGCACCATTCTGCTAACGGACATTAGCCGCTCCTCGCCCTCTCTATGATGAAAATCGAGGCAATGAGGGTTCCCCTCGCCACACTGCAGACAGCCGTCACTTTGAGCCTTAAAATCAATAAGCCATTTTCTTAGCCGAGCCCGTCGGAGACGGGTACGTTCAGCGTTCCATTCTACATTTCGATAATGCCAACGCTGGTCAACAGACAGACTCTCCCATTCAAGTCCGTCCGGGAGATCCACATCTTCTGGTTGAGGTTTAACACGGGAGCCAGTTGATCGGTATGTCGTCAATCCAGCTAGTTTTTTCGCTTCGTTCCACCCCCCAATATTTCTGATTATTGTAGCAGCAGCGGGCGTCATCTTGAGAGTATCATAATCTCCCCTCGATGGTGATTTTCCTATTTTTTTGGCAGCGTGTTGGAGGGCGTTGATGCAGTCTTGTTCGGTTATCGCCATATATTAATTACACTAATAATTAAGGAAAAACTAAGGTAAGTGTAGAGTGAAAGTAAAGGGTTGTTAGTGGGTTAAGAGTGATCCCAAGCTCAGCAGCAACTGGCCTCTAGACGCTGGGGTGGTTGATATCGGTATAGTGAAAGTGGTACCGGTGTGAGAGTTCTGTATGTATGTGGGTCGGTTTGTGATTATTACTCCGAGGATGGGGGTGTATCGGGTGTCGTCGCGGTCGTTTCCGCATCGGAAGATCATTACGCGTGGTAAGGGGGAGGCGTTGACGGTAGTGCCAACGGAGGAGGCTGGGGAGACGGATAATCCGTATGTGTCGTATAATTGTGCGCGGGAGGTTGGTAGGACGGTGGTGGTGGGGAATGGGTCGCATGTTGATCCGATTACGGAGAAGCTCGAGTTGGGGTATCCGGCGCGGGATGCGATTGTGTTGGGGTTGTTAGCGATGGATTATGAGAAGGATTCGTATAATACGCCGCGGATTGCGGGGACGGTGGGTGAGGCTGCGTATATTGGGATCGTGCGGGACGATGCTGTGATTGTTGAGGAAGTGACGGAACCGACGATCGTAGCGACGTACGAAAAAAACGCGCCGGGGCCAATCGAGTTTCCGCATGACAGTGTGGAAACTGCGGTGCGGGAGGCGATGGTGCTTCCGTTCGAGCACGCGGTGTGCGCGACAGCGGTGACCCCGGGGGATGAATGGTCGGTTGCGATCGATAATACCACAAATACGTAACCCGAGACTAGGAGACATATGCGAGTTGGTGTGATTTCTGATGTTCACGCGAATCGCATCGCGCTCGATGCGGTACTCGATGAACTCACGGACGTTGATTCGATTATTTGTGCCGGTGATATCGTCGGGTATAACCCGTGGCCTGGGGATTGCATCGATTGGGTTCGACAACGAGCCATTCCGACGGTGCTGGGGAATCACGATCGGATGGTCGCGACTGATCGGAATTTTCATGGGAACTCGATGGCGCAAGCCGGCGTCTCCCATGCGAAAAACACGATTACTGATGGGCAACGCGAGTGGCTCGCGAGCCTCCCCACCGAACGATCCGTCCATGATGATGCGATAAAAATTGTGCACGGTCACCCGAACGACCCGGATCACTATACTCGGCCAGAAGAATTTTCACCGGCGCTCCTCGGGACCGAATCGGTTCTCGTGATGGGCCACACCCACGTCCAATACCACGAAACCTACCCGGAGGGGACCGTCATGAATCCTGGGAGCGTCGGGCAACCACGAGACGGTGATCCACGCGCCGCCTACTCGATCCTCTCCCTGCCATCTGGGGACGTCGAAGAACACCGTGTCACGTATGATATCGAAGCTGTCATTACCGAAATCGAATCCGTTGGGCTTCCCTATCGCACCGGTACGAGACTTCGGAAAGGCCACTAAAGAAACTGCTCTTGCACCAACTCGAGCGCTTCTTCTCGATCTTCCCAATCGACAAACACCGCGACCGTCGTTGCACTCGTAATCAAGTCAAGCACGTGAATATGCGACGCGGCCAACGGCTTGATTATTTCAAGTAACACATCGAGTTGGGACGGCAAATCACCACTCGTCACCCGTAACACTGCTACCGGCGATTCCACGGTACAACTCGACAACACCGTGCTATCAATCACCACATCGTGTAACGCGGCTTCCGCCTTCGCAGCCTCCTCTTCATCGATATAGAACGTAATGCTATCGAGCCCGCTCGATACCGCCTCGATATTCACATCAATATCATGCAACGTACTTGATAACGACGCGAGAATCCCCGGTCGATTCCGCACCGCCCGCCCCGCCACGGTCACACACGCCAACGGCGGCTCGCGCATGTCGATAAGGCTCTCGAACTCCCCGATGATATCCGTCCCTCCAGTCAACAAATCGCCATGCTGATAATGAATCACTCGCATCCCCAACTCATCGGTTTTGTACGCTAACGCCGATGGCGCGATCACTTCCGCGCCACGGAACGAGAGATTCCGTAATTCATCGACCGTGATTTCACCAACGTTCCGCGCCCCCTCGACCGCTCGCGGATCACCCGTCATCACGCCTTCAACGTCAGTGACAATTATCACTTCATCCGCGTCGAGATACTGCCCGAGCATCACTGCTGTCGTATCACTTCCACCTCGACCGAGCGTTGTTACGTTGCCCTCATGATCCTCTGCTAAAAACCCCGTAACGACGGGGACGACGTCCGCTAATTCTTCCGCGAGTGCCGCCGATCGTCGTGCGGTCTCTTCGCGGTTCACTTCACCGTCCTTGTTCAACACGATCGGCCAATCAGGCGCCCCCGGTTCAATGAACCGTACGTTCACATCCCGCGTCCGCAACGCCGCGGTCAGCATCCGAACGCTCGTTCGCTCACCCATACTCACAATTTCTGCCTGGTCCTCCTCGCGAGCATCAAACGTGATCTCATCCAACAAATCATCCGTACTGCTCCCCATCGCGCTCGCAACCACCGCCATTTGATGTCCATCAGCAACCGCCGCCGCAATCGAATCAGCGGCTCGCTCAATCCGATCACCAGTGGCGAGACTCGTTCCACCGAACTTCGCAATTATGCGCACACTAACACCCTTCCCGCGAGATTCATCCTTGCCGCGGAACTAATTACGGTGATAAGATAACTGCTTGCATACAGGCTCACAACAACGTCGGGGACGCTCTCTGGGTTTTATACGATGCATCCCCGTGGTAAACCGTATGGAACTCCGCGACGCGGTCGAAGCCGACGCCGCGCAACTCGCGGACCTCGCTGACACCCCCCAGGACGTCCTCAAGAACATGGTCCACGACCGAACCGTCCGCGTCGCGGTCACCAACGACGACATTATTGGATTCATCAGTTTTGACGCCACCCGCTGCAGCGTCTACATCACCCAACTCGCGGGCACCGAAGACGGCTGTCGACAACTACTCAACGAACCGATCCGATTCGCGGAAAACGAAAACATGGGGCTAGAAATCCTCGTCCCAGTCAACGACACAACCGTGAAACAAGCCGTACAGGACGCTGGGTTCACGAAAGTCGACTCAATAATCCACACTAACACGATAGATTTTGACCGATACGAATATCCCGGTTAGGTGAACTTCCGGATCGTGAGATCAAGCGTCGCTAAATCAAGAATCGGCGCGAAACCCGCATCAGGATCGATATTCACTCGTCGTTGAAACGCGGTCTGTGCCTGCCAACACCCACTATTCAGGATCGTCACATTGTGATACCGACCCGTCCCAAGTTTATGCACGTGCCCAGCGTGAAACACATCTGGCGGTTCTGTGATAGTTAAATAATCCTCGCGTTCCGGCGCTAACCGAGTCCGCTCACCGAACTGCGGCGCTAAATGTCGTTTCTTCAATAACATCGACATAGCGTTCTCAGGGACATCGTACGACGCCCCCGGGAGCTCGGCGATGATTTCATCCAACGACACCCCATGGTACATCAAAATCGACACACCTTCGATGGTCACCCTCGACGGATTCCCCGTCACCGTTGCATCATGCGCCGTGAGGATCTCGCGGAGATCATCATCGAACGCGGGTTGGGGCTCGGCAAGCCGAACCGCATCGTGATTACCCGGAATCATAATGACTTCGATTCGGCCCGGAACCTCCTTTAAACACTCAGAGAACATCTCGTACTGCTTGTAAATATCGATTTCTGCGAGTTCCGCATCCTGCCCCGGATACACCCCCACACCTTCTGCCATATCACCCGCGATTAATAAATACTCGATCGATTGCGCCTCAGCCGTCGACAACCAATCAGCGAACCGACGCCACGCATCGTCCAGGAATTCATGACTCCCGACGTGAATATCACTGATCAGTGCTGCTTTAACATCACGGTCGGCAGTCGATGGCTCGAACGTTCGGGGAATGTCCGGAAAGTAAATATTATCAACGAAAACGACACCAGCATCGTCAGCGAGTCGCCCGGTGATCCCAATCACTTCATCGTGGATCAACTCATCTGTCGTCGATACAAGATCCTTATCTTTCGTGACAAGACCCGAAACGGTTCCAGTTGGATCTTCTAACTCGATTAACCGATGCCCGTTAGTGGTTGTCCCCAGGTCACTAATCATCCCAATCACTTCGGTGTCCGCCCCACCAGCCATCTGGTTAACCGCCGATATCGGCCGGGAATTCACTCGCGATCGTAACACACGCGATAACTGCTGGTACCGATCCCGAAACACCGCAACAAAATCACTATACTCACCGGTCCCAATACTGCTCCCAGTGATATCGTTCGTTATCTCAGTCGCCACCTGATCACCACCCGGACCCCCCGATAACCCCTTTGTTTCGACTGGAGACTCACCCGAAACTTGGGTACCGTCACCCGCTGGTTCGTCTGTTGCTTTTATCACTGACTCCACGTGAGTTCCCGTAAGCGTAAGCACACTCTCCGGCGTCTCATTGACTATACGCTCAATGACAGTTCCCGAATCCGTCATCGAAGAAATCAACGAGACAGCTTCCTGATCGGCGTTAAACCCGCGTTCAGCTAGTTCCTTAATGATACGGGCACGGGAAGACATTCGCCTGTATTGTCTCTAGCGAGATACCCTCAAAAATATACCGAGAAGTTGATACCAAAACCTTCCCAAGTACCACTCGATGTCAGCTAAGCCACCGGATTCACGTGACCCACTTACGTGGATAACGTGGCTTTTCAAAACTAATCATCCAACTATTCAACTACTCCGAGATTTTTTATTGAGCGCATTGGTCGTTGCCCTGCTCGCTGCAACACTCTATGGTGTAAGTGGCGTTTGGCCACCCATGGTCGCCGTTGAATCTGGGAGCATGGAACCCAACATGGTTCGCGGTGATCTCATCCTAGTCCTTGGACCCGATCGATTCGTTCCAGAACAAGCAACACCCGGAACAGGTGTCGTCACTCACGCAACTGGAAAGGAAACGAATTACGATCAATTCGGTAATTACGGGGATGTTATTATTTTCCACCCGAATGGAAAACGATCAACGCCTGTGATTCATCGGGCACGGTTCTGGGTGGCTGAAAACGAAAACTGGGTGCAACGTGCCGATCCACAATCGTTACAATATGCCACATGTGACAGGGTCTTGAATTGTCCAGCGCCACATGCCGGATTTATCACGAAAGGTGATGCAAACGGCCGGTACGATCAAGTTTCAGGGATCAGTAAACCGGTTCGACCAGAGTGGATCACTGGCCGTGCCGCTGTTCGAGTGCCGTGGTTAGGGTATGTCCGATTATATTTTGGTGAATACTTTATGTAACACATCTTTTTGTATAACGCGCCTCCCCAACCCCTGTGTTTCGAGTGGAACAAACAGACCCTTCATGGAAACCACGATATATAATTGGTAAATTTTATATACAAGACAGGATAACCCAACCCGTAATAGCCATTAAATTAATTCTAAGTACTAGAAAGTATAAGGAAACTACCAGTTGAAATAATAGTTTTAGTTGCTACCTGTCAGTAAAATAATGGTGGAAACCGATCCAGAAGTCCGTATGGATTTAGTTTGCGTTCCAGTTGAAAAGAAGGGGTAGGAGGATGAGGCAGTAAGGCGATTCCACTTTCCGATACCATAAAAGAGCATACAGATGTCTGACGTAGGTTTAAGACTGCCGGGACTGCCATTCTCAATAACGCCTATCGCATCGATAGGAACGCCGATAGGAAACAAGGAGGACAGAATGGGTCTGTTAACAAATCTACGCGACAGTATCACTCGAGTAACGGATCGGATATTCTCCGAATCGGAACCGAAACGAATCGGGATCTATGGACCGCCAAACGCTGGGAAAACCACCCTCGCGAACCGAATAGCGAAGGATTGGACAGGCGACACAATTGGGCCAGAGAGCCATATACCCCATGAAACACGACGGGCACACCGCAAAGAGAATGTTGAAATTGAGCGAGATGGGAAAACCGTATCCATCGATATCGTTGATACTCCAGGGGTTACAACGAAAGTCGATTACAAAGAATTCCTTGATTACGAAATGGAAAAAGATGATGCGGTTAAACGATCGCGAGAAGCCACAGAAGGCGTCGCTGAAGCAATGCATTGGTTACGGGAAGATGTCGATGGCGTAATTTATGTCCTCGACTCAACGAATGACCCGTTCACGCAGGTGAACACAATGCTCATCGGGATTATTGAAAGCCGAGATTTACCCGTATTAATCCTCGCCAATAAAACCGATCTTGATGACGCAAGCATCAAGCGGATATCGAATGCGTTTCCGCAACACGAGACGATCCCACTGTCAGCGCTAGAGGGGAATAACATGGACGAAGTATATGATAAAATCGCGGAGTATTTCGGGTGATTACGATGCCGGAGGTCACTGAAAAACACAACGACGGTGTGCAAATCGATCTGATTAGTGGCGAACGAATGAACACGATGACAACGATGGAGAAAGTCAGGATGATCCTGGACGGTGTCCATGACGGGAAAATCGTGATTCTCGAGGATGGACTATCACCCGATGAGGAATCACGTTTGATTGAAGTCACCATGACGGAGATCAGTCCCGATGAGTTCAGTGGGATCGAGATTGAAACCTATCCCAGCTCAGGATCAAACGAGTCCGGGATTATTAATCGACTAATGGGCCGGTCAACCTCTAAACTCACAGTGATTGGCCCAGCCGATCGGATAGAAACGCTCCATAAAGATGAAAACCTCATCAGTACGTTGATCTCACGGAGATAAATGCCCCATCAATGTACGACCTGCGGTGAGGTATTCGACGACGGATCGAAAGAGATGCTTGCAGGTTGTCCAGTGTGTGATGGCAACAAGTTCCAGTTCCTCCCGGGTGACGCTGTTGAGTCAATAGTTGACGATTCGTCTGATGTGAGCTCGGACGAGGATGATATTCTTGAGGCACCAGTCGATACGGAGGTCGCTGAGGATTCTGCGCAAGCGTCAGCAAGAAGTACGATCGTCTCCGAGGACGAATTACCACAATCAAATGAACCACCGTCAACGATCGATTCCGTTGAAACGACCCCTGAGTCGTCTCCTGATCCATCGGAAGTAAAAGCAAAACTCAACGAGCAGTTTGAAAGTATCCGGATTCTCAAACCCGGGCAATACGAACTGAATTTAATGGAATTATTCGACCGCGAAGAGTATATTGTTGCGCTAGAGGAAGACGGTCGGTACGTGATTAACGTACCGTCGTCGCAAGATGACGAATAATCACGCTCGCACCGAATTGGTTGCGAACCTGTTTCTTTAAGGGAAATCACTTGGTTCGTGTAGATATGAGTACAGCGACAAAGATCGTGATTGGTACCCTTGCCGTTAGTATTATTCTTGTCAGTGTGATTCTCGTCAACGCAATCGTCGGATAACTCGGTGTTAGGGGAATTGGGTGGTTACAGTGCCATCTT
Organism: uncultured Halobacteriales archaeon; assembly: GCA_964542445.1. GTDB lineage: Archaea > Halobacteriota > Halobacteria > Halobacteriales > Hikarchaeaceae > CAZITY01. The sequence goes on from CAZITY010000019.1 coordinate 10,859, forward strand.
CCGCTAATTCGACAATCCCATAAAACATGTCTTTGTATTCTGTGACGACTGCTGGATCGTGGACTTCTGGGGAAAGGTGGAATAACCCGATACCATCGTGTCGTTCGAGTAATTCAATGATTGATTCCACGGCTGTTTTCGCCTTTTGTTCATTTGCATAATACGCCATTTCTGTTATCGAATCCACACTGATTCGTCGTTTGCCGGTTGTTGAGGTGAGGAACTCTTCTGTTTTGTTCACTATCCCCGCAAGGTCATCAGGGGCAGAGACGTAGTGAATACCGGCCGATTGTCGACGGGAGTATCCTCGTTCGACTGAGAGGGTATCGAGAATTTGGGCTGTGTCCAGATCAACTCCATAGTGTTCGAGTTTTTGTTTGACTTCTCGAGCAGTTGTTCGAGTGGAAATAATGAGGATGGCATCCGTGTCGGTTTTGAGGAAGCTAGTGTCGATTTGATCGGTTTTACCGGTGCTTGGATGAAGTAGTAGAATACTGGCTCCTGCCGGGATTTGTTGGGGAGCGTTTTCAATGGCAAGCGAATATTTCATGGTCGAGAACACTCACGGTATTGACTTATTCTTCTAGGTATCTCCCGCCTCGTGAACTGGCGTCTAGAGCAAAACGGGTGGTAGGGGTTTGGATAAACGTTTTTGCGATATGCCAGTGAAGAGACGTTCAGTGAGAGGTCCGCGACGGAATATTATCGCTGGGTTACTTGGTTTGGTTGCGGTTTTAGCCGGTGTTTTTCTCATTGATGTGTTGCCGACAGTGTTCTTTGGGATTACGGTTGCGTACGTGCTCGTGCCGTTTGGGGATCGGTTACAAGATCGGGGGTTGACACGGTTTGGTGCGAGTTGTGTTTCCACGATCACAACTCTCGTTGTTGTTATTTTGTTATTTATCCCTATTGGGATCCTGCTTTATCTCCGTCGACACGATGTTATTTCGATCGTTCGCGGATTACCAAGCGCTGTCACCGTAGATATTGCGGGTTTCGCGTACCGGATCGACGCGAGTGAGGTAATTTCATTGGGACTGGCGTATTTTAGTCGGTTCGCGATCGAACTGCTTCGAAATAGTCCAGTTATTCTGACGAAAGTGTTCGTGTTTGTGTTCGTGGTGTTTGGGATTCTCGTTCGAAGAGACGAATTGCAGCGTGCGTTGTTTGCGCCGGTTGCAGCGGAGTATCATGATATTGTGTTCGCGATCAATCATCGGATACGATCGACGCTGTATACGCTCTATATTGTGCAAGTGGTGACGTCAATTGCGACGTTTGTGGTCGCAATACCGGTATTTTGGTTACTTGGGTACCAATTCCCGATTACCCTCGCGGTTATTGCAGGTGTGTTACAATTCCTCCCTGTCATCGGCCCTGGAGTCCTCATCGGCGGGCTAACACTATTCGAGCTCGTTAATGGGTTGTATGTCGATGGAGTTCTCGTCTTCGTGTTCGGGATGGGGATCGTTGCTATGGCGCCTGATTTGTTGTTGCGGCCACGGCTGGTGGCGGAACGTGCGAGTCTACCAGCGAGTTTGTATTTTGTGGGATTCGTAGGTGGCGTCCTCAGCCTCGGCCCGGTCGGGATTATTGCGGGGCCGTTGTTAGTATCTGTTCTCGTGTTCTTATTATCATTGCTCGGCACAGAAACACAGTCTAGTCGCCAGTCGCGCCTTCAGTCGTAGACGTTAACTCGAGGTCTTGTTCGTTCCATTCCAGTAGGCTCCCTTCGAATAATTTGACATCTGGATAGGCTAGATGGAGGAGGACGAGGTAGGTGTGGCTAATTCGTCGGGCCGTGTTGCAGTAGAGGACGACACGTTTGTCGGGAGTGATGTCTCGTGATTCGAGGATGTCCTTGATGGCGTCTTCTGGTTTGAGTTTTCGGGAATCGAGATCAACAAGTTCCCGCCAGTCGAAATGGACCGCGTTTTCGATGTGGCCGTCATCGAATTCTTGTTTTGTTCGGGTGTCCACAAGAATCGCGTCTTCGGATTCAGCAGCTTCTTTTACTTCTTCGACGTCGACGAGCGGTCGGTCTTGAGCGATGCGGATCGGGAATTTGGAATTATCCGGTTCGAATGGTTCGAGGGTCGTTTCCAATTCTCTTGCCCATGCGCTGTAATCACCATCGAGTACGTAACTCGGGGTGTGGTTGTACATGAGACATGTGACAATAAATCTGGCAGCGAACACGCTCAATTCGTCGTCGTACGCCACAATTGGTTTTGAAGGGTCGACGCCAGCTGACCGGAGTTGCCGCGTGAATTGTGATGCTCCTGGTAGCATTCCAGAGTCGGAGCTTCCGCGGATCCGGATCCGGTCGAACGGGATATTGATCGCACCAGGGATGTGCCCAATTTGTTCGTATTCCCATTGTTCGCGGACATCGATGACTTCGACTTCTGTTTGGTTTTCGATGAGCCATTCAAACGACACGAATGTCCCTTCCGACTTACTCATGGGGTACTCTATGAGGTTTGGCGTTGTATAGGTTTCTCGTTTATCCTAGCGTGAGACGATAGGTCTCGGGGGATGTCGGAGCATACAAGCTATTCACGAACAAATCGTGGTGCATGGACGGAACCGATGTAATCGCGG
>CAZITY010000019.1:13472-27881 GCA_964542445.1 uncultured Halobacteriales archaeon
TTTCTCGACTTGGGTCTTCAAAAGCGCTATATGCAATATCGACCGGGGATATGGAGGCGGATGTGGTGTTGGGGTCGCTTGCTGGGAGAGCTCGTGAGACGGCATCGATTCTTGAGGGATGGAGTGAAGATGAAAAGTCAGAGGATTTGAGTGAGCTGTTTACTGCGGTTGCAGCGGGGGCCCGGGAGCATGCGGATGAGTTAGCTGAGCTAGCATCTGAGGCGGGTGGGTCGGGGTCGACGGCGTTCCATGAGTATTTATCGTCCGTGGAGTCGAGTTCTCAGCGGCTGGGGGCACTTCTGGGGTGGTTAGTGGTGAGTGATCAGTCGTATCTGCAGGGCGTCGGGTTTTTTGTCGGAAGTCAGCATGGTGATGCGGCGGATGTGTTACGAGATATTCGAGAAGAAATCGATGGATACCAAGATGACGTGGTGGCAGTGATTGATGTATTGAGTTCGAGTGACGAGGAGGAATCAGAGGTTCTTGCGGCGGCAAGTGGGCTGGTTGAGGCTGCGTATGATGAGTATGTCGAATCGCTTGAGTCAATGGGGATTGACGTGAAGCCGATTTGTTGAAACACTACTTATTTGTTGATTGCACCCGGTCTGTTAGTATGCGTGTTTTCGTCGGGAGTTCGGCTGTCGAGTTTGGGGTTGCCTGGATAGAGGGTGGTTCGGTGTAGATGCAAGAGGATTCGTATTTTACTCGGTTGGATGAGGCGTTGTCAGCGGCGATGTCGGTGGCGGAAGAAGCACGAGCTCAAGGGAAAGACCCGGAGCCGTCTGTTGAGATTCCGGTGGCGGAGGATATGGCGGATCGGGTCGAAAATATCTTGGAGATTCCAGGGGTGGCGGCGCGAGTTCGGGAGTTAGAAGGGAAGTACGGCCGGGAAGAAGCTGCGTTAGAGTTAGCGCGTGATTTTGCGACGGGAGCCGTGGGGGATTTTTCGTCTGCACAGGAAAAGATCGAAGCGGCCGTTCGGACGGCGGTGGCGTTATTAACTGAGGGGGTGGTGGCGGCGCCGATTGAGGGGATCGATCGGGTTGAAATCGCGACGAACGACGATGGCTCAGAATATGTGCGGGTGTTTTATGCCGGGCCGATTCGGTCGGCTGGGGGGACGGCCCAGGCGTTATCGGTGTTAGTGGCTGATTACGCGCGGAGTTTACTGAATATTGATCGGTATAAACCCCGACCGGAGGAAATCGAGCGGTATGCGGAGGAAGTAACGTTGTATGACGATGAGACCGGGTTGCAGTATTCCCCGAAGAAAGATGAAACCCGGTTTATAGCGGAGCACTGCCCGATTATGCTTGATGGGGAGGCAACGGGATCGGAGTCTGTCGACGGGTATCGTGATCTAGAGCGGGTGGCGACGAATCGGCCGCGGGGTGGGATGTGTTTGGTGCTTGCGGAGGGGATTGCGTTGAAGGCACCGAAGATTAAGCGGTATACGGAGGAGCTCGATGAGACGGCGTGGCCGTGGTTGGATGATTTGATCGCTGGGACAGTGAGTGAAGCGCCAGCGGATGAGACCGGCTCGGACGAGGGAAGGACTGGTTCGTCGGTGAGCGAGGATGGCCCGGTTCGGGTCGAACCCGATGATAAATACCTTCGGGATATTATTGCTGGCCGGCCAGTGTTCTCGCATCCGAGCATGCCCGGGGGGTTTCGGTTACGGTATGGACGGGCGAGGAACCACGGGTTTGCTACCGCTGGGATTCATCCGGCGACGATGCATCTCGTAGACGATTTCTTGGCGACGGGGACGCAGATGAAAATTGAGCGGCCGGGGAAAGCGGCGGGAACGGTTCCGGTGGATTCAATTGAGGGACCGACGGTGAAGCTGATATCGGGTGAGGTTACGCAGATTGACGATCCGAGTCATGCACTCGAGGTCCGGAACGCGGTTGATGAGATCCTGGATTTGGGTGAGTGTTTGATTAATTACGGTGAATTTGTGGAGAACAATCATCCGTTACCGCCGGCGTCATTTGTTACTGAGTGGTGGGTCAAAGAGTTCGAGTCGGCGGTTGGAGATATTCAATCGTATCGGGATGCTCCGTCAATGGATCTCTCGAATCCATCGGCGACACGTGCGCTTGATTGGGCGGAGTCGTTTGATGTTCCCCTGCACCCGGTGTACACGTATTGTTGGCACGATATTAGCGTCGGAGATTTCTTGGCGCTCGTTGATGCTGTCGAAGCAGGCGAGATCGAACAGGACGCCCAGACAGAATCGGTTGTTTTGACTCTGAATCGATCGCCGCGGGTTTGTCGAACGTTAGAAGCGCTGTTGGTTTCGCACATTCAGGAGAGTGAAACGATCAGGATCCCGGATGCGTTGGCGTTAGTCCGATCGCTCGGGTTCGATGAATCGCTCGAGCGGTCATGGCGTAGTCTCTCGGAGCACGCGGCTGATTGGGCGGATGGAGCGGATGCGATGGAGGCAGTGAACGAAACAGCCCCGTTCGAGATCAGGGAACGCGCGCCGACACGGATTGGTGCGCGGATGGGGCGGCCCGAAAAGTCCGAGAAACGCGAGTTGAACCCTGCGGTTCATGCGTTATTCCCGATTGGGGATGCCGGGGGGAATCAACGAGACATCACGGCGGCCTCGTCGTACACGGAAGGGATGCAGGATACACCGGGCGAAATTACGGTGGATGTCGGTAGCCGCGAGTGTGTGTCGTGCGGGGCGGAATCGTTTTCGCCGGAGTGCCCGTCGTGCGGGGCGCATACGGAACTGGTGTATGAGTGTGATCAGTGCGGGATTCGCGTGGAAGGTGACGCGTCGAATCGCCCGGACTGCCCTCGGTGTGGGCGGTTTGTCTCGCCGGTTTGCCGTGAAACGATTGATTTGCGACAGGAGTACCACGAGGCGTTAAAATCCGTGGGGGAGCGGGAGAACGTGTTTGATATCTTGAAAGGGGTGAAGGGGTTGATGTCGTGGGAGAAGTCACCGGAACCTCTCGAAAAAGGGATTTTACGCGCGAAACACGGGGTGTCGACGTTTAAAGATGGGACCGTGCGGTATGATATGACGGATTTGCCTGTTACTGCGGTGCGGCCTGAGGAGATTCAGGTGAGTGTGAGTCAGTTACGGGAGTTAGGGTATACGACTGCGATTACGGGTGAGCCGCTTGAGTATCCTGACCAGCTCATTGAGCTACGGTCACAGGACGTGATATTATCGGAAGACGCGGCGGTGCATCTCATGAATGTGGCGCAGTTCGTCGATGATTTGTTAGTGCAGTATTATGATTTAGAGCCGTTTTATGAGGTCACGGATCGGGATGATTTACTCGGTGAACTCGTGTTCGGGTTAGCGCCGCATACTAGCGCCGCGGTACTGGGGCGGATTATTGGGTTTACGAGCGCTGCCGTTGGGTATGCTCATCCGTATTTCCACGCAGCGAAACGACGAAACTGCTTCCACCCGGATACGAAACTCTGGTATGAAGACGAGGACGGTACGTGGCATTATGGTCGTATCGAGACGTTCGTTGAGGACCGATTGGATACGCCAGAACGGGACGACTTCGGGACGTTGGTGCAAGATATCGATGATGTTGTGGTGCCTTCTGTGACCGAAGACGGTACTGAAACACTCCAGGGAGTTGAATCGGTTTCCAAGCATCCGTCTCCCGATCATTTGATTCAATTCGAAACCCGGAGCGGGCAGGAATTGACGGTGACTCCTGACCATTCAATGCGGCGCTGGGCAGGAGCGGGTATCGAACGCATCGAGGCGACTGCGCTTTCCGCTGGTGACATGGTTCCTTCGCCGAAAAATGTGCCCGTCGAGGGGTCGGTCCTAGACGCTCCGGTTGATGGAACTGATACCCGTTCGCCACGACTCTTTGGTGACGGGGGGGAGCTCAGGCTTGATGAAGTGACATCGGTCGAAATCGTCAAATCCGATGTTGAACATACGTACTGTTTAACGGTCGAAGATTCGCATACCCTCGTTGCAAACAACATGTACGTCGGTCAGTGTGATGGGGATGAGGATTGCGTGTTGTTATTGATGGATGGGTTATTGAATTTCTCAAAGCATTTTTTACCGGATCAGCGGGGTGGATCGATGGATTCGCCGCTCGTGATGTCGTCTCGCATTGATCCGACGGAGATCGATGATGAAGCGCATAATATCGATGTGGTGTCCGAGTACCCGGTGTCGTTTTATGAGGCAACACAACGCCTCGAATCACCGGGAGCGGTTGATATCCAGTTGGCCGGAGATACGCTTGAATCATCAGGTTCGTCGGTGTTTTCGCATACGCATGATACGAGTAATATTGCGGGGGGTCCGGCGTTGTCTGCGTATAAGACGCTCGGGAGTATGGATGAGAAGACCGAAGCACAATTGGAATTAGCGCGGAAGCTCCGATCGGTGGAGGAAGCGGATGTTGCAGAACGAATCATTGAATCGCATTTCTTGCCTGATTTACTCGGGAATCTACGGGCGTTTGCTCGTCAGCAAACGCGGTGTATGGAGTGTGGGATGAAGTTCCGGCGGATGCCGTTATCTGGATCGTGCCGGGAGTGTGGTGGTGATGTGAATTTGACGGTTCATGAGGGGTCGGTGAGTAAGTATCTAGAGACGGCGATTGATATCGCTGATCGGTATGGGGCACGGGAGTACACGAAGCAGCGGTTATATATTCTTGAGCGGTCGTTGGATAGTATCTTCGAAGATGACCGGCATAGACAGACAGGCATTGCGGATTTCATGTGAGCAGGGAGTGAAGAGGTTTTTAAGGCCGTCTAGCCACGTAGTTTTGTGGTGTATGACTGAATCTAGTTCGGATGCGCCGCAAGTGGCCGTAGGGCAGGCGGTGTTTAACGGGTCTGGCGAACAACTCGGGACCATTAGCCGAGTTGATGAAGAGGGGTTCCGGGTAGGTTTCGAAGATGGAGTAACGGTACACCCTGAGTCACTGCCACCGAAGAGTGGTGAAGTGGAGTTGGTGTGGCGGTGTGCAGTGTGCGGTGAAATGGGGGAAATCGAGGAACTCCCGGATGAGTGTCCGAACTGTGACGCGCCCCGGGAGGATTTGTATTACTGGATCGAGGATTAATGCGGGTATTGGTATTTGGCGCAGGGAGTATTGGGAGTTTTCTTGGTGGGATGCTGGCAACGGAGCACGATGTGACGATCGTTGGACGGGACCCACACGTTTCGGTTGTGAGTGAAACTGGGTTACAGATACTGGGCTGTATAGAGCGGACAACGCGACCCGATGCACGAACCGAGATCACGGACTATACTGGGGATATCGGGATTGTGTCCGTGAAGTCGTACGACACGCGGGAAGCGGCCCGGGTGTTGAGTAGCTGTGAGTTGGAGTGTGTCGTGTCGGTACAGAACGGAATGGGGAACGAATCAGTGTTAGCGTCGGGGCTAGACGCGGGTGTAGTGGGTGGAACTATCACCTACGGGGCAGCGTTACGGGACCCGGGGGTTGTTGCGTGTACCGGCATTGGGACCGTTACGCTCGGTGCGTGCGCAGGTAATGCCAATTGTGTGGAGTTGGTTCGAGAAGCGTTCACCTCCAGTGGTTTGAATTGTACCGTAACGAATGATATTGCCGCTGTGTTGTGGGAGAAACTCGCAGTCAACGCCGGAATTAACCCGGTAACGGCGTTAGCGCGCGTCCAGAACGGGGAGGTATTGGATTCAGCGTTATTTGACGTGGCGCGAGATGCGGCACTCGAAACAGCTCGTGTCGCTCGGGATCACGATGTTGAACTGGCGGATTCGACAGTGGAGGTTGCTCTCCGGAGGGTACTGGAACAGACAGCTGAGAACGAGTCATCTATGTATCGGGACGTCGAGAACGGTCACCGGACTGAAATCGATGCAATCAACGGGTACGTGGTGCAGAACGCAGCGATCCCAGTCCCCACGAATACGGTGCTAACCGCGCTTATCACTGGATGGGAAACCGCAATTGACGTCCGCTAAGTACCACCGACATCACCCTGCTCCCTAGACCGACCAGTCCTCAGAGGGGGCGTTGTGGACACGCGGGAGATTACTCGTTGGAAAAGTTAGAACGGGGCTTCTGGGGAGTTGTCTTCTTCGTCGAGCGTTTCGCCAGGGAATGACGGGCCATCGCCGCCGTGACCGTCCATGCCGCCCATCCCCGTATCGGCGTGGACCTGATTGATTTCCGAGATTTCTTTGACCATTCGGCTCTTAATTGCCTGAATTGTCATTGGTGAGATCCCACACCCGCTGCACGCGCCGCCGAGCATAACGGTTACTTCACCGGAGTCAAGATCAAGATCCCTGATCGCTGCGCTCCCGCCGTGCATTTGGATTTGTGGGAAGTTCCGGCGGAGAAAATTCGAGATTTCCTCTCTAACATCGTCCTCGGACTTCGTTTCAGTACTCATACCGGTATATTAGGGGAGGATGTCCTTATCGTTTGTGGCTCGATACCCGTCGAATGATTGACTCCTCGGCGTTTCTCACGTGAAAATTCATGACAAACCCAGGTCGTTACGCGAACCCGAACACCCGGCGTAACTCCTCTTCGAGGCGATCAACATATTCAGTGAGAACCGCATCAAGGGTCTCCGGATCAACAACCACCCCTTCCACGCGGTCCTCGGGGTTCTCTGGGAGTTCGATCCTGAACTGTCCATCACCCGCAAAGAACGGTTCGCTTTCGTTCAAAATCTGTTGGTCAATCGCGTGAATAAGCGTCGAATCATATTCTTCGTTCATCGTTTCGAAGACAGATTTGTAGGCCCGTTGGAGCTCGTCAAAATAATGCACATATTTGTCTTCGAATTTTTCCGGGTCAAAATCAGGCATACACCTAGTACTTGGAGCCGCGTCTTAAGCCGGTTGGAACACCATGAATCTATTTCGCAACGGGGCCGGGAGTTTATACTGTGCGTGAGTGAACTAGGGTTATTCAATGAATGCAACGACCGACTGGTATGACACAACCCCGGTGAAGGACACCACGATCCAGATTACTGAAACGAATAACGTCCGGTCGTTTCTTATTGAGGGATCAGAAGGAGCCGTGCTTGTTGATGCAGGCCGCGGTATCGGGGACCTTCGTTCACTCGTCGAATCCATCACCCCATTCCCCATCGAGTTATTCATCACACACTGGCACTGGGATCACATCGGGAACGCCGCATCGTTTGATTCCGTCTACATTAGCGAACGAGAACAAGCCTCCGATGGCCGGGTAACAATTGATGCAGTCACGGACGAATTCGTCGACAGTCCCCACGCTTTCGTTGACGACTGGCTGGCTGCTGGCAACGCGTTCCCTGATTCGTTCGATACGTCTTCGTTCTCGGTCGACCCAGTGCCGGCGGACGCGGTTACAACCATCGGCCCAGGTGAGGAATTATCGCTCGGTGATCGATCCCTCGAAGTCCTCGCGCTCCCGGGCCACACCCCCGGCCATCTCGGGTTACTCGATCGCGACTCTGGCATCCTGTACGGTGGGGATATCATCCACATCGATCAAGGGTTATACCTCCATTTCGAAACCGGTGACGCCAAAGGCTGTCTTGAGTCATTCGAACGTCTCACTGATTTACACAGTGCTGGCGCATTTGACACGCTCCTCACCGGGCATAACGAACCGATCACTAGTGATGCGTTATCACTCCTCCACGCGTTCCGGGATGGGTTACGAGAAATCCTCGCAGACGACCGAGACTACTCCGTTGTGACCACTGGCTATGGGGACGCGCGCGAATACACCATCAATGGGAACACAGTACTGACGAAAGACCCCCCACACCTCTAGCGGCCACTCCTGTCTAGACAGATCTCTGCTCGGAACCGACCGAGAAATACCGAAATAATCCAACCGTTGCAATGAACGCGATCGTCGCCACGGGATACGAATAATCGAGTAACCACGCGCTCGAGAACCCACTGGCCCCAATTAGCGCTATCCCGATCCACCCGAGACACCCGGCGCACGAAAACACCGATAAAACCCCTGGCAGTACTGACTTTGGCGCACGCCCAATGGTCCGATAGAGAAACGCACCGAGGCCAACATACCCAGCGATTTGAAACGGAATAATAGTGAGCGAACCACCAAACAATGCGAGTAATATCACGGGACCCCACCCTGGCATCGCCATCTCGACGGTAATACCACTTCTGGTGGCTCCGATATCGAGTAACCCACTCACAACCAACAGCCAGATCACAAACCCAATACTCACGACCAGCCCCTTCATCGACCCCTCGGTACGCGATGGAATCAACACGAATCCAGCGACCAGCACTCCGAACCATACCCCGGGATACACGGTTTGTATGGGATCAACAAGCGTCGCGTCGCTAAGACCGAAATAACCGATGATACTGATCGCGTACACCAGCATCACTATACTTCCATATATCCCTGCTCGGTACCACTGGTTCGAAAACCGGTCCGGCTCAGCCCGCGTCGATTGGGTTCGTCGATCGAGATTATCTAGCATGGTGTTACCGCTCGAGGATTGGCGGATCGGTCTCTAGAACCCCCGAAACCACCCCGATACAAAGCGATGCCGCGATCACAACGACAATCCCAATTAAATACGGAACCAATGGGATGTCAAACCCGAGGAATTCGAGGACGACCCGAGCTTCAATCAGGATTACAATCCCAATCGCGGCCGCTACGACCAACCCAGCCCAAGACAGTTTCATGTCACCCCGCCACCCCAAGTACAATAGTTGCGTAATCCACGAACAACGGGACCGCCCGGATATTAGGCCCAAGTAACCCACTGTCCTGAATGATACTGTACAACGGGAGACTATACGCTAACACAACCAGAATCACTGCGATCGCCGCCCATAACCGCAAATTATCGAGCACAAGCGGGGCATCGTCCGCACTAGACAATGGTGGTTGAAACGAAAACCCTAAGCCTGGTTCTGGATCTTTCAGCATCGTGAGAATAATATTCCCGAGGAATAACGACGCTGAAATGAATAATATGGTCCCACCGATCGCGATTTGAAGATTCAACTCCTGGAACCCCCCGAACGTGTCGGCATACTCAAATCCAGAATAGCCTGGTTCTGCCGTTCGTCGTGGGACACCGAGCAATCCCTGGAGATGCATGGCGTTCACCATAATCGCCATCCCAACAAACCACAACACAACCTGCACTAACCCAAGACTTTCACTGAACATTCGTTTATTCGTGAGTTGCGGCCACAACCAGTACGTCGACGCCATAATACTGAGCGCCACAGCGGTTCCGACGGTCATGTGGAAATGCCCCGGTACCCACAGCGTGTTATGAATGAGATAATTAATATTCATTCCCGCATTCACCATTCCAGTAAATCCACCAGCGGCGAACATCAACCCGGCAAGCATCATCCCAGTGAACGCTGGGTTTCGCCACGGCAACGCGCGCAACCAACCGAATAAGCCAGTACCACCGCGTTTCCGCGCGCCGTATTCAATGCTCGCCAGTACCGTGAACGCGGTAAGGAGACTAGGGAGCAACAAGAACATCGTGTTCGTCATCGCGATATACTTGAACCCTTCAGCGATACCTGGATCGAGGTACTGGTGATGGATCCCTACCGGCGTCGAAAGCAATAAGAATAACACGAACACTACGCGAGCGAGCGGATCACTGAACAACCGACCGCCAGCGAGTTGCGGGAGTACTGTGTACCACAAGAGGTACACTGGCATCAACCAGAAATACACAACTGGGTGCCCGAAGAACCAGAACAGGGTTCTCGTCAACAGCGGGTTCACTGAATCGAGTACTCCGAGTGACCACGGGAGTAAGAACACGACCACTGCCACGGCAACTGCGGACGACGCGATGTACCACATCGCCGTCGTGGTGAGAACCATGAACGTTTGTAATGGGATCCGATCGTTCGGATGGTCTCGGCGCCACGCCAGGTACGCGCGGATCCAGTCGATCCCAGCGATCCACGTACCGATGATGAATACGGCGAGTCCAATGTAAAACAACGGGTGGGCTTGTAACGGGGCGTAAAACGTGAACAACACCGAGGCACTGATATCAATAGCATCGACAAACCCTGCGAGGATGGAAAGCCCCGTCAGAGTGATCCCGAGCGACATTAGCCCGTACCACACCCAAGTCAATCGAATATCGACAAGTTCTCGATCGAGACTCCTTGTGACGGCCCACGTGAACAACCCAACGAGGAAGAAGATCGTGAAACTAACCACAAGAAACACCCCATGCGCTGTCAATGCGGTGTAATAATCTGGTGTATCGATAAATCGGAACGTCTGGGTCCGGTGAAGCACCTGAATCAACCCGAAGATTGCACCCAACCCGAGCGCTAGAAACGACCCGAGGAGCGTCGCGCGGACAACTCGCGCTTCTTTCGGGAACGCGTCATGAAACGTCGGTTCACTCGACTCTTCAGCCTGACTCATTAAGAACCACCCTCCTCAGTCGGGAACTCGTCTTGTGGTACCACAATGAGTTTCCCTTCCATGTCTTGATGCCCAACACCACAGTACTCGTTACACACAATCCCGAATTCTCCGGGTGACTCTGTTTGGATGGTTAGCGTCGCGATTTCACCTGGAATCACCATCGTGTTCGCATTCGTCCCCACGACATTAAACCCGTGAATAACATCCCGTGACGTAATATATAGCGTCACTTCGCTATTGGCCGGGACTTCGATCGGGTCAGGCATGAAAATAAACGACTGCGCTACAATATACGCCGCAAACTCATTCTCGCCGACTTGTTCGACACGGGGCTCCCCGAACCGCTCATCTTCACTAAGCGCGTTCGGATTAATCGTGCCGCCCTCATCTGACACCATTGCGACTCCCGGCCCAACCGCCCCGTACGTGACTGTCCCGATGAGCAAAATAATCAACACGAACGATAACCCGAGCCAAATCTTCTCATACGTATGCACATGCATCAGTTACCACCCCACGAGCAGCTGCCCAATGACGGTGAAATCACGGCCGAGAAACTCGACGAAATAAATGAATACCCACATCAACACTAGGATCGTGAAATACACGAGAATCAGAGCCAGTGTCCCAATGGGATCGAATGATTCTGCATCTGTGTCCGTGGATGACACGTCAGTCAGCGATTGACCAGACATATGACTGGTTTCTAGTGTTACTAATAAATAATACTCAGTGATTCTCTTAGGGTGAGAATCACCAAAATTATATTTGCGTCGGGTGCCGAATCACCGGCATGTCGGTTTCACCTCGAGTAATAATATTACTCGCCTTATTCGCGATTCTACCCGCTGGCGTCTTCATTACCACGAAGAACGAACCGGTGAGTGCCATCGCTGTCCTTAACGTTCTCATAATTACTGCTGCATTGTTCATGTTGACTGGTCCAACAGAACCCACCGATGCAACGATCACTACGTAGCCTCAATTGAAAGTAATTCAATGACGATCTAACTTACTGAGCGCTGTACCTCCACCTCTCATGACTGGTTGTGCGCTTTGCGGCTTACCGACCCCCGAATCATCCTCCACGGAGGAACCAGTGTTTTGTTGTACTGGGTGCGAGCAAATCTATCAGTCAGTTGGAGAACTCCCAAGTGACACGACACCGACCGAACTGGATTCTCGGATCAGTGATGATGAATCAGCAGACTCAGTTGCGTACCTCTCGGTTGACGGAATGCACTGTGCAACCTGTGAGTTGTTCCTCGAATCACTCGGCCGCAATCACGAGGGCATCAGTACTGTCACAGCGAGTTACGCGACGGACACCCTCCGCGTAGAGTATGATCCTACTGTTCTCGACGCCGATGCGCTCCCAAGAGTGTTTTCTCGCGCCGGGTACGAAGCTTCTACCCGAACCACGCAATCCTCACCACGAACTTCGGCCCCGGTCGCTCGTTTTCTCATCGGCGGCGGCATTTTCGGAATGATGGGGATGGTATGGTACGTGTTATTCCTCTATCCGACGTATCTCGGCTTTACACCCGTCGTTTCATTTGGGACGTTCGATAAACTCTATCTATTAACGCAACTCTGGCTGTTCACCGCTATTGTCCTCTTCTATACCGGGTTCCCGATTCTCCGCGGCGCCTATGTGAGCCTCCGCACTGGACAACCCACAATGGATCTCCTCGTTTCGACCGCTGCAGTCGGCGCGTTCCTCTACAGTTCCATCGCGATGATCCTCGGTCATGAGCACGTGTACTTTGATGTAACCATCGCGATCATTCTGGTGGTAACTGCTGGGAACTACTATGAAACACGCATCAAACACCGGGTCACCGGGTTCTTATCTTCTGTGTCCGATACGCGTGCTACGTCGGTTCGACGCGCCGATGGCGATGAAGTCCCGTATGAGGCTATCGATCCTGGTGATCGTATCCGAATTCGCCCTGGTGAACGCATTCCTTTTGATGGTATCATTACGGCGGGATCCGCGGCGGTGAACGAAGCCGTCGTATCAGGGGAATCGCTCCCTCGCGAGAAACACCCCGGTGACCGGGTGCTCGGTGGGAGTATCGTCACTGACTCGCCGATCACAATCCAGGTTGCCGACGATGCGTCAAGTACGATAGATCGATTAATCGAATTGTTGTGGTCGATTCAATCCACATCGAGTGGGACGCAGCGGCTTGCAGATCGACTTGCCACGGTGTTCGTTCCGCTTGTGCTTGGGATTTCGATTGTAGCGTTCATTGGATATCTTGCGCTCGGGAGTTCGGTGACGTCGGCGGTACTCGTGATGCTCACGGTCGTGATAGTCGCCTGTCCGTGTGCGCTCGGTTTGGCAACCCCATTGGCAGTTGCTTCCGGGGTTCGTGAAGCGGCTGTAAATGGGATTGTGTTCGCATCGGACGCGGTCTTCGAGACAGCAGATCCGATCGAGACCGTCGTTCTTGATAAAACGGGCACGTTGACGCAGGGAGAAATGACCGTCCTTGCGGTGCATACTAAACAATCGATGGGACGGCTCCTTACTCGGGCAGCGATGCTTGAGGAGCATTCACTCCACCCGATTGCCGCTGCTATCGTTCGGAAAGCCGATTCGTTTCGGGCCGATGGCGGGAGTCTACAGGCGGGTACTGCTGATGTCACGGATGTTGAAGTTGTGAATCGTGGGGTCGTTGGGAGGATTGCGGGCAGTGAACACCGCGTGGGGCATCCGGCGTTGTTTGAAGCGTGGGGCATCCCGGTGTCGGTTCGTTCGCAGATCCAATCGATTCGGGATGCTGGTCGCATACCGGTGGTTGTCGGTTGGGACGAAACAGTGAAGGGGGTCCTGGCGGTCGGTGATGCAGAACGTGAGAATTGGCGGGAGGTAACCGCTGCGTTGGCTTCGCAAGGGATTCGTGTGGTAGTGTTAACGGGTGACGAATCCGGGGCAGTCAGTCAATTCGAGCACGACGACAGTGTGGATGCGGTGTTTGCGGGCGTGCCCCCGGAAGGGAAAGCGGCGATGATTCGACGGGTTCGTCAATCAGAACCGGTGGCAATGGTTGGTGATGGGAGTAACGATGCACCGGCGTTGGCGGCGGCGGATATCGGGATTGCGGTTGGGCGGGCCACTGATTTAGCGATCGATGCGGCGGATGTGGTCCTCCTTGAGGACGATTTGTCTCGGGTGTTGGATGTGTTTGCTCTTACCCGCGGGACGAATCGGCGGATCAAACAAAATCTCGGGTGGGCGTTTTTGTATAATTCGGTCGCGATTCCGCTTGCACTCACTGGGTTGTTGAACCCGTTGTTTGCGGCAGCGGCGATGGCATCGAGTAGTATGCTTGTTGTTATTAATTCGTCACGGCGGTTACTCTCGTGAATCCATGGGGTGTCGTTATTCGGGTTGTAACAGGTCCATGAACGCAGGGATGTCATCTAGTGTGTCGAACTCGTCGATGCGGGTGATAATTTCGGTGGCGGTTTTGTGTGGGACTGCGCGTTCTGCACAGTCGTAGAATTTGTCTCGATACATTTCTCGCGGAGCTGGGTTGTCCCAGATTCCGAGTGGTCGTTCGACTGTGGCGCTTATTGTTGTGCCACCTGTAGTTGTGACTGTGACCCGGGACCAGGCAGTCGCGAAATCCATATGCGTGATATCCGGGCGTTTCGTGACGCTGATGCGGTCGAGCATCGCTTCCATATCAGCGGAGAATCGCCGGTCATCTCGGAAGGTGTCGATCTCAATCGTGCCGTCAAGGAGAGCAGCGGCCACGGTGTAGTGGATACTGAATTTCCCTGCGAGGCCGGATTCCGGGCGGGATCGATTAGCGGATTCACAATCCTCTCCGACGAGAACGTCGACTGCTTCGATGTCTGTAGGATCGATATCGTGTTCGCTCCGGACTTCTAACGCGGCGTCGATGCTCCAGTGCGTGGGATACTGGGCGGGGTGTTTTTTGAGCGTGAGCCCTGGGTCGAC
>CAZITY010000019.1:27891-44229 GCA_964542445.1 uncultured Halobacteriales archaeon
GTTTGTTGTTGTAGAGCGTGTGGTTGAATCTTTTCTTTGTGTCGAATATCTCGGTGTTCCCGGTATAGCCGCGTTCGGCTAGAAGCGCACTTTCGAGTCCTAACCGAGCAGCGTTCCCCGGGTGGGTGGCTTTCGTCATGGTGCCCGTGTTGGCGCTGAGGCCGCTGACACGGGAGCCAGCGATGCCGAGCGCGTTCTTGGTTTGATCGAGTGAGAGCCCGAGTAGATTTGCGGCGCCAGCGGCGGCACCGAACGGTCCGACTCTGCCGGGAGGGTGAAACGAGCGACCAGTAGTTGTCGCGTTGTCTTCGGCGACTCTGAGTCGGCCTTGGACCTCGAACCCAACTGCGAGGGCACTGAGGACGTCCTTCCCAGTGTATCCTCGTGTTTCGGCGATCGCGAGTAGTCCGGGAAGGGTGGGGGAGGTTGGGTGGGTCGGTGGGTACCACATGAGTTCGTAGTCCATTGAGTGACAGAACACGCTGTTTGCATAAGTGGCAGTTACAGCATCGGTTCGGTGGGGGTGGCCGATGATTGTTGCTTGGCCGGTGGCGAATTGTTCTGTTACGTATTCGGTGGTGATTTCGCTGAGTGGTTCTTGGGAGCCTGCCAGCATATTCGCACACCCATCGAGAACGACTTCGTCTCTGGCAACCCGAATGACGTCGTCGGGGAGGTCTGTGAATGAGGTCGAAACGATATGGTCAGCGATCGTGGTCTTGACAGTCATCAGTCCGGTACTCGGTCGCGAACTACTAAGGTAGTTACTGCGTTGGAGTAGCACCTTCTAGGAAGCATTACTGTGGGGGTCGGCGGGTCGTTAACTAGTCGTGGGTGTGGGGTTCACTGACAGTGATTTGGATACGTTTTTAGGTACCCGGCTATCGAGATTCGGTAAGATTGTGTTATCGTTGCGATCGTTGTTCGGTGCCGATGCTGATGTTGTTACGGAGAAGAATTTCCAATTACTCTTGTTAGTATCGGTGCTCGTGCCGTTCGGGAACGGGTTGTTATCACCGATTCTTGATTCCTTGATTGATCCGTACGGTGCGTCGCCGGCAAATATTGGGTTGATGATCTCGATGTTGTGGGCGCCATCGATTTTCATCATTCCGATTGTTGGAGTGCTCGCCGATCGGTACGGCCGGAAACCCGTGATGACGCCCTCCCTTATTTTGTATGGGGTTGCGGGGACGGCGATTGCGTTTGCCACAGATTTTTATATCGCGTTATTGTTACGGTTTATTCAGGGAATTGGGTGGGCGGGGTTGACGGCGTTGATCGTGACGAGCATCGGTGATTTTTATGGTGGGTCAAAAGAGGCGACCGCGCAGGGGATTCGACAGACCGGCACGAACCTGTCGGGAAGCGCTATCTCATTGATTGCTGGGGTGATTGTGGTGGTGGCGTGGCAGTACCCGTTTTTGTTTTATGCGCTGGCGATTCCGGTGGCGCTCGCGGTCTATTTGTGGTTCGATGAACCGTCAGATACGCATACAGTAGCTGCGGATGGGAGTGGGGGGAGTGAGTCCTATCGGCGGGATCTCTACGCGTTAGCTACGAAGCCGCGAGTGTTGGGGATTTTGATCGCGCGGTGTTTACCGATCGTGGTGTGGATCGGGTTTACGACGTATAATTCGATTATTGTGGTTCGGATTTTGGGTGGGACGCCCGCGCAGGCTGGATTGTTATATGCGCTTGGGAGTCTGGCGGTTGCGGTGGCGGCGAGCCAAGCGGGTCGCGCGACGGCGTTTTTCCGGTCGCGGTATCAGGTGCTCATCGTGATGAACGCGTTACTCGGGATTGGGTTTGTGGTGACTGTTCTTGCCAGTTCACTCGTGGTCGTTATCGGGGGCGTGATCGTGATGGGAGTTGGGTTTGGGATGGGGTTACCGTTGTTGCGGAGTTTGTTAACAGCGTTTGCGTCTGAGTCGCTTCGAGCCGGGTTGGTGAGTCTCGGGTCGACTGGGGGTCGTGTTACTGGGTTTCTGACACCAATCGTTATGGGTGGGTTGATTGGTTTGTTGACGCCGGAGCTCGGATTTACGTTGGCGGTGCAAGTAACGGGGCTCGGGGTGAGTGTACTAGGTGGCGGTGGTGCGCTGGTGTGTGTATTGATAGCGCGGGTTGCAAGTCCCGTCTAGGTGGCGTCAGAGCTGCGGGATGAGATCGTCGCCGATTACTTCGAGGCAGTTAATGGTGTCTTCGCTGGTTTGGCCCGGTCGGCGGACGCGAAGCATGATGTGACTCAGGTTGAGTTCGTCGTCGAATTTCTCGATGTCTGCGCGGATCTTGTCTGGGCTGCCGATGAGGTATCGGTCTTCGGCGTAGGCGCGGAAGGCGTCTGGGTCGGTGGTTGCGTCGCCGGAGAATCGATCGTCTGCGTCACCGGGGTTCCGTTCGATGTAACTCGCGTATTTCGTTTGGAGTGGGCCTCTTGCGATGTCGTAGGCTTCTTCGGTGGTAGGAGCGACATAGGCTTCGCGGAAGAGGGGGATAGCCGTGTTTTCGTTCTTGATGGAATCGTAGGTGGATTTTAATGCGGCGAGGTCACTGAGGTCGAGGGAGGGGCCGGGGAACCAGGCGTCCCCGATGCGGGCGGCGCGTTTGATGGCTGGTTCGACTTGTCCACCGCACCAGACGAGGGGTTGTTTGGCGGGCATGGCTGTGAGATTCGCCTCGTCGGTTGCGTAATACTCACCGTCGTATGTGACGGTGTCGCCGGCCCAGAGTTGGGTGATGATGTCGAGGCTTTCGGTGAACCGGGGGACGCGGGTGGCTTTGTCGATCCCGAAATTCGTGAATTCACGGTCGATATAACCAACGCCGACGCCGAGGGCGACGTGGTCGGCGAGGTGGGAGAGGGTCGTGAATTGTTCGGCGATTTCGACGGGGTGGTGCAGGGGAAGGAGGAGAACCCCAGTATAGAGTCCCATGTTGGTGATTTCTGCGGCGACTCTGGCGAGCATCGGGACGGTTTGGGGTTTTGCTTTGTCGAGTAAGTAGTGCTGGCCCATCCCGACCCAGTCGAAGCCGGCGTCGTCAGCGACGGCGGTGTGCGTGATCATTTCGTCGATTTGGTCGTCGAGTGGTTTCCCTTGGGGGGTCTCGGAACTCAATTGTAAACCAATGTCCATACGCACAGCATCTATTCCTGGTTGGTTAATTATTCGTTTCTCGGAACTGCCGCGTTAGAATGCCCGAGTGATGGTGCCCTTGGCGTCGCGGATGAGTTCGCGGAACGACGGCCATCGGGTAAAGAAGAGTACGGTGCCGAGGACGAGGTACACGGCGGTGTAGGCGAGGAGTAATTCGTGGCTCGTGAGGTGGAAATCAATGACTTCTCGGATTATGAGGAACTCGATGATGACTTGCGATAAGAAGAGAATGAGGATTGTGAGTGCTTCTCGGACGCTTATTTCCAAGTTGAGGAGGACGGCGATGGCGAAGAAGGATTGGGCGGCGGTGATCCAGATTTCGGCGGCTTGCCGGGCGTCGAACGAGAGGATCCCGTATTGTCCAAGGGCGATGGAGTGGACGATGACGAGGGTGCCGATGAGGAGGGTCCATTGGTTGAGTTTGGAGGAGATAAGAGCGTTAAAACCGGCGGTGGAGCGGGCTTTGTTGACGAGGTAGATGACGACGATGAGTTCGGGAGCTTCTGAAGCGAGGGGGGCGATCCATTGGATCATGAAGAACGAGGGAACCCCGATATTCAGGCCGATTTCTTCGAGACCGTGGGCAAAGGGTTCGACGGCGGTGATGATGACGAGTCCTGAATAGAGGAATAACCCGATGACGGTCGCGATACGGGCAGGTTTTCGGTAGGTTTGGAGGTAGCCGGGGACTCCGATGTATTCTTCGACTGGTTCGACGTCGCCACGGATGATGATCGCAATGTAGGCTACGTAGATTCCGATGAGAATGATGAGGTCAAGGATGTCGATACCGCCGTTGAGGGGGACGAAGAATGCCCAGATTGTGGCGAGGAGTAAGAAGACGATTTCGAGGTTGATGTCTCGGTCGATGGTGACGGCGTCTGTGAGGAAGCCACTGCGTTTTTCAACGGCTGGGTCGTGGACTGCGGCCCGTCGATAGACGGTGAACAGGGCGATGCCGGCCCAGCCGATTCCGATGAGAATTCGGTTTGCGCCGGTCATGTTTGCGATGGCGAGGTTCCCGGCTTCGATGCCACGGGGGGTGCCGGCGTAGATGCCGGCTTCCCAGGCGAAGAGGGCGTCGACGGCGTATTCGGGGGCGACAGCGAGGACGGCGAGGACGGCAATGGCGAAGGCACGGGGGACGTCTTTTTCTGCGGTTTCGGCGGCCCAGGCGAGGAGGAATGCGGCACCGAGGACCGAGAGTCCGGTGATGAACACGAGGGTGATCGTTGAGAGGGCTTGGATGGATGCGGGACGGGTGAATTGAGGGATGAGATTTGGTAGGACTCGAGAGAGGAGCCAGATGATGAACCAGGGGGCGGTGAGGCCGATGACGATCCAAATGAGGGCCTTGATGTTGAGTTTCATGCCAAGAAACGGGGGTTTGGGTGGCGTGGTTGCACGTGTATCTGACAGGCCTCCATGTGTCTTCTCATGTCCACTGAATCACTCACTCCTTAAAATCCTCAAGATATCGTTTTTATTGGGCGTTTTTATTGGGTTGTGTTGGCAATTTAACTGTTATTTCATTTGGGGAGGAGTGTCGGTGGAGAGTGTGGGATCAGACAGATAATCGTGACGATGAGGTGTTCGCCTGTCTCAAGTGAGGTTACGAGAACCTTGCCGACTATGACGCAAAAAACATTGGACTGCGGTAGCTCAGATGGAACCAAACTAGGGTCGGTGGAGGCGCACTTGTAGGCGTTCGCTTGAACCGCGGGATGCTGAACGTGAACGGGGAATACGCCGCTTACCTCTCAGGGGGGGGGCAGAGCGAGTGTTCACGGTGAAAGCCTACGACTTTAGTTGTAGGTTAGCTTACGAAGCACTAGTAGTGATTGGGCTTTGGTGGGAGTAATGCGGACCGAACACGATGTGTATGTGGGCGATTCTCGTGACTTAGGGGCGCTTGCGGATGGGTCGGTGGAACTCGTTGTGACGTCACCACCCTATCCGATGATTGAGATGTGGGATGACGTGTTCGCGGAATTAAACCCCGAGATTAAGGAGCGGTTGGCGGTGGGGGATGGTGCTGGTGCGTTTCGGTTGATGCATGCGGCGCTCGGGGAGACGTGGGAAGAGGTGTCGCGGGTGTTGGTTGATGGGGGGATTGCGTGCGTGAATATTGGTGATGCGACGCGGAAGCTGGATGGGGATTTTCGGGTGTATCAGAATCATGCGGAGGTGATTCGGTGGTTTGATCGGTTGGGGTTTGTGCCGTTACCGGATATTTTGTGGCGGAAACCAGTGAATTCGGCGGCGAAGTTCATGGGGTCGGGGATGCTTCCGACGAATGCGTACGCGACCTTGGAGCATGAGTACATTCTGGTGTTTCGAAAGGGCAGTGAGTTGCGGTCGTTTGCGTCGAAGGATGATCGTCGATATTCGGCGGCGTATTTTTGGGAGGAGCGGAACTCGTGGTTTTCTGATATGTGGACAGATATTATGGGAGCGTCACAGGAAGTGGTCGCGGAGGAGGTCCGGGACCGGTCGGGGGCGTTCCCGTTCGGGATACCGTATCGGTTGATCAATATGTATTCGGTCTATGGTGATACGGTGCTGGATCCGTTTTGGGGGACTGGAACGACGACGATGGCGGCGATGGTGGCGGGGCGGGATTCTGTGGGGTCTGAATTACAGGAGGAATTTGTTGAATCGTTCCGGGAGCGCGTGAGGAGCGTCGCGTCGTTGTCTCGGGAGGTGGTAGGGGATCGGATTGCACAGCACAAGGCGTTCGTGTCGGAACGAGAATGTGCGGGCGACTCGATTGACTACGATTCGGAGCATTATTCGTTCCCAGTGATGACCAAGCAGGAGCGACAGATCCAGTTCTATGTGGTTGATGCGGTGCGGGAAGCCGGAGAGGGATTTGTCGTTGAGCATTCTTCTTATGACGACGAGTAACCGTCTAGGGGGAGGGTAACAATCAATGGAGTCGACGTTCGTGGTTATGCTATGAATGTCTGGGGTTTGATCAAGAGTAGTTTTATTGCTGGAATTATCCTGTTGTCGCCGCTCGTGGTCACGGTGTATGTTTTGTTGATCCTCTCAGGGTGGTTAGTCGGGGTTGTTAATCCGGTGGTGCAGAGGACGCAACTAGCGGCGTACACGGGGAACAACGAGGTGGTGGCGCAGATTATCGCAGGGGTGGGGATCGTATTCGTCGTCGTGCTTCTCGGATTCATCGCGCAGCAACAAGTGGGAAAACGAACGTTTAGCGGCATCGGGCGGGCAGTGAATGTTATTCCTTTAGTGAATCTTATTTATGGAAGCGTCCGACAGGTCGCGAACGCGTTAGTGATGTCCGATAACGAGTTCGAGAGTTTCGTACTCGTTGAATATCCTCGGGAGGGAATTTACCGGTTTGGACTTGTGACGGGGGAAAGTCCAGCTGTGGTCTCGGATGTCGCGGATCAATCCTTGTATAACGTGTTCATCCCGAATAGTCCGCTGCCGACGGCTGGGTGGCTTGTTTTGCTACCGGAAGAACAGATCCACGAGATCGATATGTCCGTAAGTCGGGGAATGCAACTCATTGTCACGACGGGGTTCGGGGCGGACAGTGATACACCAGTACTCCCTGAATCCGCAGTTTCCGAGCAATCCGCCTCCCCCTAGGTGGCGTTCATTCTGTACCGGTACTCAACGTATTCCTCCTTCGTTAAGGGCTAGGGACCAGTGTTGTTTTGCGGTGTTTCTTCGAGCAGTTCTCCGAGTTCTGTGATTTTCTGTGCATACGTCGCGAAGTCACCTTGGCGAAGTGCCTCGTTCGCTTCGGCGTATAGGGTTTGTGCACGTTCTAACTCGGATTCAGATAACCCCATCCCTGACGTTGGCGAGTCCGGTGCTTTAGCGCCAACTTGGACCGCAATTGCTTGCTCAAGGGTCGGTTGCATTACGACGCTGTCGCCGTGCGTCAGGATTACGCGTTTCAGTTCCGGTAGCGCGCCTTCTTCGCGTGATTCAAGGAACAACGGTTCGACGTAAATAACGGTGTCGTCAATGGGGATCGCGAGGAGGTTCCCCCTGATGACTGACGATCCGGATTCGGACCAAAGCGTGATTTGTTGTGAGATCTCTGCGTCTTGATCGATGCGTGATTCGACTTGCATCGGTCCGAAGATCAATCGTTGTTTCGAGAACAAGAACGAGCGGAGTGTCCCGTAGTTCGGTGGGTCTGAACGCGCGGCGAGCCACCCGATCAGGTTTTGTCGGCCTTGAGGGATGTATGGTTGGATCATCACGAATTCTGGATCTTGTTCGCCGGGAAATGTCATGATGATGTAGTAGGGTTCCATGGGCGATTCTTGTCCCCGGGTGACTTCGTTCGGGATTCGCCACGCGTCCTCTTTGTTATAGAAGACTTGTGGGTCCGTCATGTGATAATTCAGGTATTGGTGGGCTTGGACGCGGAACGCGTCTTCCGGATATCGCACGTGCTCGTGGAGGCCGCTAGGCATGTCGTCGAATTCGGCGAACAACTCCGGGAATGCTTTTTGATAGGTTTGGATGAGGGGATCGTCGGGTTCAGCGACGTAGTACGTCGTTTCACCGGTGTGTGCGTTAATGACGACTTTCACGCTGTTTCGGACGTAATTGGCTTGGTCTCCTTTGAATCGGGTGGGTTGTGAATATGGATATTTGTCGGTGGTGGTGTAGGCGTCGTAAATCCAGTAGAGTTCGCCGTTGGCGGTAACGATGTATGGGTCCCGATCGTATTCGAGGAACGGCGCGATTGTTGGGGCGCGGGTTTGGATGTCGCGGTTGAATTGGAACCGTGATTCTTGTGTGACTGAATCGGAGAGGAAGATCCGAGCGTCAGTGAACTTTAGGGCATAAATGAGTTTCCGGAACGTTGAATCGAGGATGACTCCACCGTTACCGTCGTAGGACGTATAGACATTTTGACCGCCTTGGGGGAAATCGAGTTCTTGGGTTCGTGTATTAACGATCGCATAGTCGGTTGTGGTTTCGCCATAGTAAATTCGTGGTTGGGAGATATCGATTCCGACCGTGGAGTTCGGGGGGATATCTTTCACGAAGAATTCGGGGAGACCGTCTGTAGTGATTTCGCTGACCGGAGACATGGCGATACCGAAGCCGTGGGTGTACACGAGGTGGCGATTCACCCAGGTTTGGGATTCGGTGGGGAGGGCTTCGAATTCGAGTTCTCGGGCGGACACCATGACTTGGGTTTCCTGCCCGTTGATTTCATATCGGTCGATATCGACGTCGTTGAATTGATAATACGTTCGGAAAATCTGTAGTTCGTTATACGTCGTTAAGAGTGGTCTAGGGTCCCAGAGGCGGATGTTATCGATGGTACCAGGGTTGTTCTCGACCTGTTCGCGGGTTAGTGTTTCTGTGACGGGGAATTCGCGTTCATCGACTCGATCGAGTGCAAATGCGAGGTTGGTGTATTCGATTTCGTTCGTGAGGTATTGTTTTTCTTTGTTGAATTCGTCGGGTTCGACGACGAAGTCTTGGTAAATAACGCCGGTTGCGGTTCCAAGGATGAGAAACCCAATGAGGAGGGCGATTGGGATGTAGACGGCGCGAGCATCTGGTACTCGGGTGTTCACGAGGACCACGAGTCCGCCGAGAACAGCGGTGATGGCGAGGAGACTGAGGAGCGGGAGGTAGACGGTTTGATCGGTTGCTCCCATTCCGTACACGGCGCCGCGGGTTGAGTACAATAATTCGTATCGGTCAAGGTAGAACGAGAAGCCTTGGACGATGAGTAGTACGCCGATGTACGCCGACACGTGGGTGTATGTGTTTGCGCGGAGGTAGTCGAGGTAGTTGGAGAAATCAAATGAGATGTTTTCTTCGATTGGTGGTTCGATTTGGTTCGTTTGAACGATGAATGGGCGGGCGTACACTGCGAGTGAGACTCCTAGACCGGCGAGTGTTACTAGGAGGATGAATCCGATTGTGAGGTTCAATACGGGAAGCGTATAGACATAGAACGCTATGTCGTACCCGAATACCGGGTCGGTCGATTCGAATGGGGTGGCGTAGAGAAACCGGAGGACTGTGTTCCAGGTACCGGCGTAATTGAGCCCGATAAGGATAGTGAGAGCGATGATGCCCCCGATGTAGGCAATAGCGAATTGATCGCTCCCGGTGTCATTGCGGTTTCGGGTTGCATACCGGTAACTGGCATAAAGCACGATGAAGGAGATGGTTCCCGTAATGGCGAACAGTCCGATCCGTATTCCGAGGATTGTGAGGAACACCCGACCGTAATTCAGTTCGGCGAACCAGAGGAAGTCACCGTACAGTGATGGGAACAAGAGGAGGATATACCCGATCACGGCGACAGCGAGCCAACGAGTGACTCGCTTCCACGTAACGCGGGATTGTTGCATACTGTTTACCAACGGGGAGGGCGACATAAGACTGTGGTGGCGTTGTGGGTTTCTTTGTTCTAATTCAGTCAGCTCTCGTGGTTATCACGATTGCGCTAGGGGTATTCGTGCGTTGGAGGGTAGCAGGCAGCGATGGCTTCGTTTTGTCAAAGGGGGTGTGTGTGACTGAGGACGCGGTTTCACTCCGCGCCTGCATCACGGAGCCATTTTGCACTCTCGCGGGGAACGTGTACTCATTACGACGATGAGTCTACAGTGAATAGACAGCAAACAGTGTTCATTGCCATTACGGTATTCGCGGGAGCGCTCGCTGGACTCATGGTACTCGGATTTTTACAATATTTGCTCGCGGGTATCATCCTCGCCTATATCACCCGACCGATTTATCGACGGTTTGATCGCCGGGTATCTTGTTCGATAGCCGCTGGTCTTGTCCTCCTTGTGACGGTTCTCGTGGCAGTACTACCGGTGTTC
Source organism: uncultured Halobacteriales archaeon (assembly GCA_964542445.1). Taxonomy (GTDB): domain Archaea; phylum Halobacteriota; class Halobacteria; order Halobacteriales; family Hikarchaeaceae; genus CAZITY01. The sequence goes on from CAZITY010000019.1 coordinate 37,898, forward strand.
GTCCTCGTGGTTGCGGTTGCTGATGATGTAGCGATGCTTGCAAACACATTCTCAGTGGATCAAACGCCAATAGTACCGGCGATCGAGTCACTTATCGAACAGTATAGTGGGCAGTCAGTTGATGTTGCTGATCGCGTCGCGTCGAGTGTCGAGGTCGTCGCGAACTGGGCTGTCGGTACCGCCCCAGGGATTCTTGGCGCCGCAGCGAGTCTTTTCCTCGGCCTTTCAGTCATGCTAATTACACAATTTTATTTCGTGCGCGATTGGTCGTCGTTTGCAGACTGGACACGCGAATTTAATGTCCTCCCGACCCCTATTCAGAATCGACTCTACACGAGTACTGGCCGAGCAACGCGCTCCGTAGTGAAAGGCCACGTGTTTGTTGCGATCCTCCAGGGCCTTGCGGCGGGACTCGGTCTCTGGCTTGCGGGGTTTCCTCGCGTCATGCTCCTCACGTACCTCATGATTATTTTGAGTTTCATTCCGTTGATTGGGGCCGCCCTCATTTGGGCGCCTGCCGGACTCTATCTTATCACAATCGGGAACATTGTTGCCGGTCTCGGTCTTCTCATTTACGGCGTTATCTTGATCGGTGCGATCGATAACGTTGCCAGGCCATTACTGCTCGATGAAGCTATCAAACTCCATGATTTGTTTGTTATTCTCGGCGTTATCGGTGGTGTTTCCGTGTTTGGTCCCATCGGGTTGTTCGTCGGACCCGTTATTTTTGCAGTCCTTGCCGAACTACTCACGGTGTATAAAGACGCTTACCACGACTTCGACCCCACAACCACCCCCTAGGCCTAACAATGCACTGTCACCCCGGAGATCACCGCCTAGACCGCTGAGGTTGCGTTCGTGTTAAGGCGAAATAGTACGGGTGTAGCCTGCGAATAGTGCGTGGTACCTATCCACATGTCTCACGCCAATCCATCGATTCTCTTGGTCGATCACACTCCGTATCTCGAGAATCGGATGGGGGACGCCCTCGTAGACGCTGGCTTTGATATCCTAGTCGCTGATTCGGCAAGTGACTGTCTCGACCGGTTACGGCGAGAAGAGGTGGATGTCGTTCTGACCAGTCATGCACTGGTGATTTATACGGCGTGCGATTATCGCGGTCTATTCGGATCACCCACCCGAATCTCCCCGTGATACTTGCACCCGAAAACGGCTCAGAAGCAATCGCATCAGCGGCAATTGAAGCGGGTATTACGAACTATATCCCGGGGGACTTGGCGCCGCACGAAGTGATTTCGCAGATCGAAGAAAGTCTAGATCAAACGGCGCCGTGGGTTGATGAGGAAAACGCAAAACGGTATCAGCACTTACTCGAAGTGCCACCTGTTCCCATTAATCTGTTCGACGCCACGGTGAAACGATCTGGTGCAACCGGGCCGTGCTTGCATTACTAGGTCTCGACACCCGCGATGATCTAATCGGGGAATCAATTTTTGACTACATTCACCCGGACGATCACGATCTAGCCCACCGGGAGATTGAGCAGGTCACCGAGCACAAAAAGTCCGTTGGGCCAACGGCAATGAAAGTCCTGCGCGATAACGGGACGGTTCGACATATTATTGTTTCTACAGCAGTCGGGCAGTTTCTCGGTGAAGACATCGGGCAGGCAGTCGTGATTGATATCACGCAGTTGCGAGAGACTGAACAGGAGCTTCGCGCGGAACAACAGTTCATCGACACGGCCCTCGATTCGCTCCCGGATGCTTTCTATGTCATTAACCAGGACCTCGAACTCGAGAAGTGGAACCACGCTGTCGAGGATATCACTGGGTATGCCCTAGCGAACTGGCCGAACTCAATATCATTGAGTTATTTGTTGAGGAAGATCGAGCCAGCGTCAAAGAATCCATCGAGACCGTCCTCGAAACCGGGACCGATACCGTTGAGGCTGCCATCATTAGGGAAACGGGTCGACGGGAATTATACGAATTCCGTGGTCGACGCCTCGATATCGACGAAGATGGTGATAGGTTGCGGATCGTTGGAATCGGTCGCAACATCACGGAACACCGGATCACCGACTTCCTCGTACGCCCGTCACAACCCCGAATACACGTATAAATGTTGTCACTCGAGGCTTCGAGTTTCGTTGACAACCCTGCGTCGTTTTGTATCGTGGCATCAGTCGGCTCGTAATCCGGCCTCGCGATTGCATACTCACTCTCTCTTCGCGGGACGAGTTGGGTTGGCTCGTGAAATAAGGACTGCATCGCATCCGCTCCTTCTAGACCGAGGCCGAACAGGGATCGATCGTCAGTGAGGTCCCATCCTCGAAACCCGGCGTACAAATAATTCATTCCCCCGAACATTGTATCGCGAATCCCCGACGATTCGAGGGTGGCTGTATGTGATCGCGCTGCTGTTTTGAACCGCTCGGCCTTCTGGTCCGAGTCCGCATAGGTCGCTGCTAGCCTCAGTAAATTAATCCAGTGCCCCGCACACCAATTCCCATCACTCGTCGTTCCCCACGTCCCCGTCTCCGGATCGGCGTATAGTGGGAAGGCCTCACCAGCGTCCTTGAGGGTGGTATGTACTCGATGCAGGATCGCATCCAGTGCATCCCGTAGCAGTGATTCGGCAGGGAGCGTGCCATCATTCATATTACTCTCGTCAGTATCGATGGACTAAACTTCCACTTACTGCACTCATATCCGTCCTCAAGGTCTCACTCAACGATCACGATACACCCCGTTTCGTCACGAATTGATGGTGGAGCAGTGTGGGATCTGATTGACTTTGTGCTGGTCGGCGTTATCTATCCTAGAGGACGGTTCGACAGACAGCCCAATCTGTCCGGACTGTTTCAGTCCTTTGTTGTTGGAGGACCCCCGGCCACCTGGCAGTTCGAGCAGTTGAGGTATTATTAAGTGTTCCCAGGGGAAGGGGTGGCGCATGGCACCAGTAACCACACACCCGACAGAGTATCCCGTCCCCGGCGGGATTTTTTCAGCAGGATACGTCACCCCAAAAGATGAACCGCTCGTTATCACAAACGGTGAGGGGTGTTACGTGACGACCGAACGCGGTGAGACGTATCTCGATTACAAACTGGGTAGCGGCCCATTGTTACTCGGGCATGCCCACCCGGCCATTATCAACGCAATCACGGAACAAGCAGCACACGGGACGACGTATTACTTACCTAATCGACCTGGGTTGGAACTCGCCAAACGCATTGTTAACGCCGTCCCGTGTGCTGAGCAACTCAAATTCACAGCGACCGGGACGGAAGCCACGTATCTGTCGCTCAGAATCGCCCGGGCGTATACGGGGAACGCGAAAGTATTGAAATTCGAAGGAGGCTATCACGGATGGCACGATCAGGCACTCGTCAGTAGTAACCGTGCTTCGAGGGACGCGCTCGAATCGACCAACACGCCTGCCGGCACCGTTGATACGGCCGGAGCAGACCCAGGAACCACTAAGAACACGCTCGCAATCCCGTTTAACGACCCCGAGGCGCTTGAAGACGTCATGGCAACGCATGGTGATGAATTAGCGGCGGTCATCACCGAACCACTCATGCGCTCGATCCCCCCAGAACCCGGGTTTCTCGACACCCTCCGCGAGGTATGTGATGAGCACGATGTGGTGTTGATTTTCGACGAGGTCGTAACCGGGTTCCGGCTCGCGTGGGGCGGTGCTCAAGAATACTATGGTGTGGAACCCGATATCGCTACGTACGGCAAATCAATCGGCGGCGGCACCGCTATTGCTGCCGTCTGCGGCCGTGAAGAAATTATGACGCTCACGGACCCGAACCGCCCGAACACCGAACAAGCCGTCGTCTCCGGCACTCTCACTGGCAACCCCCTCAGCGCGGTCGCTGGTCATGCTGCGCTCGACCATCTCGAACAACCAGGCACGTACGACGACCTCCACGCGTACGCCGACACACTACGATCGCTGTTTACCGATATCCTCACTGATTCCGGATACGCAGCTGTCAGCCTTGGTGAAGGCCCAGTCGCTGATTACGCCATCACCGACCAATCCTCAATCACCAACTGGCGCGACTACAAACAAACAGATGCAACGACCAAGAACGCCATCGACCGGGCGTTATTTGAGGAAAACATCATCAAAAGCATCGGCGGCAAATGCTACATCTCCACCCAGCATGGCCCGGAAGAACTCGAACGAACGGAAGAAGCCTTCAAACACGCTGTGTCACACGTGTCGAACCACTAATCGTGGGCATCAGCGATTTGTTGGACAATCGAAAGCCCAAAGCCCGTACCATATTGCCGCGTTGAAACCCCGGCATCGAATACCTTTTCACGGTCTTCGGGTGGTATCCCTTGTCCGTCATCTTCGACGAAAAACCCGTCTTCGAGGCGACCGACACGGACCGTCACGGTCTCTCCACCGTGTTCGATGGCGTTCCGGAACAAATTCTCGAGCAAATGAATCAGGCGATTTTGGTCGGCACGGATCAGGAGGTCAGATTCTGTTGTGAGCGTAGCCTTCGGGGTTTCGACGTTCTGCCAGCAGTCCTCAGCGACACTCGATAATGAGAGGTCACTAGCTTTGTATCGGTGTTTCTCCCGCTGGCGAGCGTTTGGAGGTCATCGATGATGGCCGTCATTCGGTCAAGCGCGCCCTCGATAGTTTGGAGCCGTTCTGAGTCATTTTCCTCTCGCGCAAGGTCTACGTGGCCTTGAGCGACGTCCAGTGGATTTCGGAGGTCGTGCGACACCGTGCTGGCAAAATCCCCGATTCGGTCGCGTTCTCGTTGGAGTGTTTCTTCTCGTTCAACCCGATTGGTGACGTCCCGTAAAATCCCGGCGGTTCCCTGGAAACTCCCGTCTTCTCCCGGCGGTAACAACGCGAGGTGATTCTCGACAACCATCCGTTCGCCATTGGCTAGAATTCGTTCCATCTCGACGGTACCACGGTTTCGGTCGCTTGCGAGTAACGTCTCTATCAACCCGATACCTTTCTGGACCGACTCTTCGGGGAGCACGACTGAGACGTGTTCACCGATCACCTCGTCACGTGAATACCCGGTTGTGTCGATGAACGCATCGTTCACGAACGTATACTTCCCGTCAGCATCAAGCGCGTACACCGGATCTCCGAGGGCTTCAACAATTGTTTTGTATCGTTCGAGGCCTTGTTCGTGTTCTTTCCGGCTCGTGATGTCTCGTGCGAACCCAACGACTTTCTCCACGTTACCGGTTTCGTCGAACACGGGTTGTCCTTGCGACCATACCCACCGGGCGTAATCTTCGTCCGCATTCACGCGGTATTCGACATCAATGGGTTCGCCCGCTGCCAACTGTTCCATTGCGTTTCGGGCGATATGCCGGTCGTCCGGGTGGATGCCCTGCAGAAGCGAATAAGTATCTTCGCGTAACTCGGCTAGTGACCGTCCCCACACTTCTTCGTATGGCGAGTTAATGAACAAAAGTTCGCTCCAATCACCCGAGAACATCCAGAGTATTTCGTTACTGTTCTCTGCGATCGTCCGCAACCGTTCTTCGGTCTTTTGGGCCTCGGCCCGGGCTCGTTGTTGTTCGACACTATTCACGATCCGATTCGCTAGTACCTCGTACTGACTTGTCCCGGTTTCTTTCTGGAGATAATCAGTGACGCCCGCAGAGATGGCCTCGCTCGCGACTTCCTCAGATCCTTTGCCAGTAAAGAGAATAAACGGGAGGTCTGGGTGGTCTTCGCGAACACATTGGAGTAAACTAACACCATTCATGTCGGGGAGATCGTGATCCGAGACGATACAATCGACCGACTTCGTTTCGAGTGCTTGAAGCCCATCGTCCGGTGAGGCTGCATGAGTCACGCTGAATCGGTCATCGATTTTCGTGAGATATGTACGAGTAAGTTCGGCAAATCCTGCGTCGTCCTCAACATGGAGGATCTGTATCCCCGCGGCCATATACCCTCCAGTTACCCGATGTAATTAAACACTGGCACCGTGGTATCGCTCGTGATAGTACCAGGATGGCTTGTTTCATGTCCGTAACAACCCAATCTACCCTAGTGGGACACCAGTGGTGTCCATTGAGATTACGAGGGAGCAATATCGTATCGATCCCATTACAGAGGTTGCAGACGCCATCCCGACTGACGCCGGACCCGTGTCGTCGTCCAGCTCAGTCTGTATTCGGCGTTCCACCCCCAAGTCGGTGACTTTGCGACACGATGACGTCCAGCCCGGGGCTGTAGTAGTACACCGGATCTGTCTCCGGGCGAGCGAACCCGTCGGCACGCAGCAGGGTGTCCGTCTTGACAGTCGCCGCGGCCGGGAACAGCGTCCACGAGTCATGATCGACCGCAGTGTAGCGGAC
>CAZITY010000020.1:0-10479 GCA_964542445.1 uncultured Halobacteriales archaeon
AACCTCTGTCGCTGCACCGGCTACCAAAACATCATCAACGCAGTCGAATCAACCGCGGACAAACTCGCTGAAGGCCAGGAGGCGGATTGACATGCTGCGAACTGATCACAGCCCAAAGGAGGGTAAGGCATAATGTACCCAGCACAATTTGATTACTACCGAGCAGACAGTACCAGTGACGCGCTCGCGCTCCTAGAGGAACATAGCGACCAAGAAGTTGAGTTGTTATCTGGGGGACACAGTTTACTGCCAACGATGAAAACTGGATTGGCGTCCCCTGATGTGGTTATTGACATCGGCGAAATCGATTCCCTCGTTGGAATCGAGTCAGATGGAGACACGACGACGTTTGGGGCAAATACGCGATACGCGACAATCGCAAGCTCTGAGACTGCATGGGAACATTGTCCAGCGTTCGCAGAAGCCGTGCAAGCCGTTGGCGATATCCAAGTTCGTAACCGCGGGACAATAGGGGGGAATATCGCACATTCCGATCCCGCAGGCGATCCCCCAGCGGCCGCCTTAGCTTCGGACGCGACAATCCACGTTGAAGGGCCTGATGGCTCGCGGAGCGTTTCTGCTGATGATTTCTTTATTGCGATGTATACTACTGATATCGCTGAGAACGAGATTCTCACGCGCGTTACGGTGCCGAATCTCTCCGAGGGGGAGGTTGGTGCGTATATGAAGAAACCAAGTCCCTCCTCAGGGTACGCAATGGTTGGTGTTGCGGCAGTTTTGGAAACCGATGGTGAGACGGTAACGGAGGCGAGAGTGGCGGCGAACGGTGCACTCGATCATGCGACGCGGCTTGATGCGGTTGAGTCGAACCTAGAAGGCGAATCATTGTCCGAGGATACCTTCGAGGCAGCGGCTGAGCACGCTACAGACGGACTCGAAGAGTGGGAATTAATGGATGACATCCAAGCGTCAGCAGAATACCGCGGGCAGCTGTTGAAGGTTTATACACGACGCGCGCTCGAATCCGCTCGAGATCGTTTATAAGGTATATTTTGTTCCTAGTGGGATACAAATGGGCTCTTATACACGGAGCGATTAGGGATGAGTAGTACATTGACGGGAACCATGGTAGGACGCACAGTAGGACACAACACGTGTACCCATACCGACACCGGGCGGGTTACAAGTTATTCAGGATAGAGCAATGAGTAATGAAGAAGTCGTCTCAAGGTTGTCTGATGTCACTGAAGGAAAGTTGAGATCGTTGTTTGCCGAGCAACATTATGTTGCAGAGGATGATATTGTTACGACCGTACTGTTGGCGTTGCACCTCGGGAAACCACTCTTAGTTGAGGGTGAACCGGGAAGTGGGAAAACCGAACTCGGGAAGGTCCTATCGGCGGGTTTTGATACTGAACTGATTCGATTGCAGTGTTATGAGGGGTTAGCGGCCGAGAACACGCTATATGAATGGAATTACACGAAACAGTTGCTTGCTGTGCAATCCGGGGAGAGCGGGTTATCGGGTGAGAACGAATCGGTATTCAGTGAATCGTTCTTGCTCGAGCGTCCGCTACTTCGTGCAGTAACACATACGGGGAAGCTACCGCCGGTGTTGTTGATTGATGAAATTGATCGGGCTGATGAAGAGTTTGAGGCGTTACTATTGGAAGTGCTTTCTGATTTTCAAGTATCGATCCCAGAGTTAGGAACAATCAAGGCAGATACGCCTCCCATCGTGATTATTACATCAAATCGAACGCGGGGGCTCTCAGATGCATTGAAACGGCGGTGTTTGTATCTCCACATAGAACCACCGTCGTTCGAAAAGGAACTGGCGATCGTGAAAGAAAAAGTCCCACAGCTTGACGGGGTCATAGCGAGCGAGATCTGTGGTGCAGTTGAGCGGCTTCGGGACGAACCGTTAATCAAACAACCTGGGGTGGCAGAAACGCTCGATTGGGCGAATGCAATCGCTGCGTTACGCACTGACGGGAACACCGAACCGGTGTCCGATGATGAAGTCAATAATACGATTGGGTGTTTGTTAAAGGAGGTTGAAGATATTGAGCGAGTGGATGAATCAGTCCTTGAATCGATTCTTGATGCCGCGGAACAGGCTCGTTCAGTAGAGTAATGTGGACTGAGGAATCTAGGGATACATTACCGGATTTTGAAGAGACGCGAGATCGCGTGCTTAGTGAACTCATTCGGTTCACGAGGAGCCTTCGGTACCAGGGTGTAGCGGTTCCGGCGAACGCCGTGATTACTGCGGCGGAAGCCCTTGTACTTGTAGGAGTGACTGATCGGGATGATGTTCGTGCGGCGCTTCGGTCAGTGTTCATATCACGAGAGGAAGATATCCCTGTGTTTGAACGGTTATTCCCAGTGTTTTGGCGGCGGTTACAGGGCGAGGATGTTACGGAAGAGAATGATGATCTCGGGGTTGCAGAGGAGGAATCAGTTGAAGTGATCGAAGAACTCGGGGGGATGCCGGATGCAGAATCGGATCAAGAAACAGATTCACGAGAACAGAACGCTGGAGCAGAGTCCTTAGAAGAACTCGGGGTTTCGGTCGGGCGAGAGGACGAATCTGATCGCGACACGAGCGAGACCGTCACGTCCGCGGTGTATAGTCCAGCCGGTCAATCGTCCCCCATCGCTGTGACTGAGAACGATTTGTATCTGGACACCGATCTCGAATCGAGCATCCATGCTCTGACACGGGTTCTCGCGAGTCTTCCGGGGCGCCGGTGGGGAGCAAGTGGAACTGACCGTGTTGATACGCGAAGAGCGCTCCGGGAAAGTTTTGGGACGGGTGGTACCGTAATGTCGGTTCCTCAAAAATCCCGGCGGCGCTCGGCTGTGCAAGCTACTATGTTAGTAGACGTGAGTCGGTCAGTGCTCGATACTATTGATCGGGGTTTCTTACTGGATTTTCTCCGAGCGGTTCATCACGAATGGCGGCGGGTACGGATTTTCTTTTTTGACACCCAAGTACGGGAATTTACGGCGGCGTTCGGAGAATCAACTCCTCAAGCAGCGCTCGATGAATTACAGGCGGTGGAAACAGAATGGGGTGGCGGAACTCAAATCGGGAAGGCCCTCACGACAATTCGAACTGATCATCCCAATGCGATCGGGCGCGATTCGATTATGTTCGTCATTAGTGACGGGCTAGAAGTCGGTGAGATCGATGTTCTCGAAACCGGAATGGCGTGGATATCGCAACGGGCGAGTGCTGTGCTTTGGTTGAATCCGTTAGCCACGTCGCCCCAATATGAGCCGACGTGCCGAGGGATGGAAGCTTCATTGCCGTACATCGATGGGTTGTTTTCGTTCAGTGATGTGTCCGATATAATTGAGTTGACGCGTCAAATCGAGCAACACGGGCTTAGAGGAAGAATAGGGTATGAATATGATCCACGACGGTCCCAGTAGTCGTCGGTAAGCGGGCCGAAAGCAATACGGGTGTGCCACCACTAGAGAAAAGTAATGACGGAGGAAGATTGGAGTGTCCCAGAAACGGATGTCCTAGGGGCGATACAGACGATTTTAGCAGAGGATAGGTCTGCCATTATCGCCACGGTTGTGGGTGTTGAGGGAAGTGCGTATCGGCGGCCTGGGGCAAAAATGGTCGTTGAAGAAAGCGGGACCGGCCTTGGGCACATTACGGCTGGGTGTCTCGAAGATGAGGTGTTTGAGCTCGCGAGTGAAATCACACGAGAAGGCGAAGGACGAGTCGAGACGTATGATTTGATGGAGGATGACGATGATGTGTGGGGGCTTGGTGTGGGCTGTAATGGGATTATTGATATTCTTATTGAACCGATTGATGCGTCATTCGAACCCCTCGTTGACGCGTTCGAGGATAACGATCCCATAGGGGTTGTGACAGTTTTAGAGGGTGACGTTTCCCTTGGTACGAAGGGGTATTATGATCCGGTTGAAGATGATGTATCGGGAGATTCGTTCCCTGACTGGTTGCGATCAGCTGTTCGGGATCCAGCGCGAGAGTTATTGGAGTCGGGCGGGTCTGACACAATAGAAGTTTCATCTGCCGAGGGTTCTGCGGTTGTGTTCATTGATTCGATTACACCAGCTCCGCAGTTACTTGTAGTTGGGAGTGGTCATGATGTTGGTCCGGTGGTTGAGCTCGGGAAGAAAAACGGTTACCGCGTATCGGTCGCTGGGTTTCGTGGCGCAACGGATCTGGCGGATCGATTTCCTCGGGCTGATGAAACAGTCACAACATCGCCCACAGCGATCACTAATGATGTCGATCTGTCAGCGGAGACATATGCCGTCGTTATGACGCATAATTTTATTGATGATCGGCTTGCCCTTGAGCAGTTAGTTGAGGCTGAAATTCCGTACATTGGATTGATGGGACCGCGGGAGCGGTTCGAGGAGATGCAGGATGAGTTCGAAGCTGAGGGTCGGGTGTTTGGTGACGATGAGCTCGCTACGATTTATACACCCATTGGCTTGGATCTCGGTGGGGGTTCTCCGTATCAGATTGCGACGAGTATCGTATCGGAAGTCCTGGCGGTATCAAATGATCGTGAACCGAACCATCTGAAAGAACGGGAAGGACCTATTCATGACCGAGCGACGATTGAAGCGTCCAGTGATTAAGCCGGGTTGAACATCGGTCGGTAACTCGTCAAGTACCACCAGAGTCCAACGACGCATAGGAGCACAAGCCCACCTGTGAAAATTAATACGCCGGGAGTGACATCAATAGTGAAGAGTTCAAATAAACCCCACTCTGACGGGGCGACTCCTTGCGATGGTGTGGTTTGGGGTGCTTCTTCAACCGTCATTGCCCCCATCTGATCGCCATTTTCTGAGCGACTGATCCCACCTGGCGGATCGAAGATGTATCGTATTCCACGGTCTAACACGAAACTCACTATCGCGAGAATCCCAATTGCACCGATGACGCTCGTGATAGCGTCTTTTAGGGCCGAGGTTCGATCGGGTGGTCCAGCCGCGAGGACAAGCGGCTCGTTCGTCGGGGCGTACACGGTCATCTCAGTGCCTCGTGATGAATACCACGTATCAACTGGTTCGATTAGGTCGGCTTCCTGGAGTTTTGCAAGATGATACCGTGTATTCTGAATAGAGGTGTCGACCGCGTCAGCGAGTTCAGAGGCTGTTGTCGGTTCCTCATAGAGGGTGGAGAGAATCTCCCGGGCGGTGTCGGAAGAAAGCGCGCTGAGAACGTCGTTTGCATCGTCATCTCGGATGTTTAGTAACCGGGGTGGGCCCTCGCCAGGGAGGTTATCAGTTGGTTTGAATGGAAATAACTTCGCCATGCGTAATTACCCTGCTCACTCTGAGCATCTAGCGGTACGGTGTTGATTTCAATAGGTGTTTTGTTAAGTGAAAAACGCATTTCACTCAATGAAAACTGTATAGTACCGAGTGGGGTAGCGGGCTGGGAGGGATTCGAACCCCCGACCGTCTGGTTCCTTCCGCATCAATGCTGCTGCATCGTGGTGCGTTAAAAGCCAGACGCTCTGCCGGACTGAGCTACCAGCCCTCTGTGGATGGTAATTAGAGCAAAGCGGTTAAGCATTTACTATCACCGAACACATGACGCCGGGCGGAAAGGGAATTGCTGCAGGTAGGCCCTTGCACTAGGGAACAGTGATTGAATCACCGTTTTGAGGTGCTGATGCGTTGTACCCAGCGTCTTCCAGTTCTGTTGCAAACGCGCCGCATTGATCACCATGCATCACCAAAACCGATGCTTCTTCGTATTGTGATAAAAACGATCGTAATCCTGCTTCATCGGCATGCGCCGAGAAATCGAGTTGTTCGACCGTTGCACTTACTTGGAAAGATCGGTCATTAAGGTTCACTGCGCCAGAATCCAGTAACTCACGACCAGGGGTGCCAGCAACCTGGTACCCAGTGAAAATAATGGTGTTGGTTGGATCTGCATACACATGAGGTAAGTACGCTACTACTGGGCCGCCGGTGAGCATTCCTGCTGTCGTAATAACCAGGTTGTTTTGGTGACTGATCCGAGACCGCTGTGCGTCGCCGCCAGTAACCCGACGAGCCCGCGAGATTGCACGGGAAAGCGCATCGGGTGATCGAACGTACTCTGGGTGCCGTTGGAAAATACTCGATACATCAGTTCCCATTCCATCCACATAACACGGGATGTCATTAGCGGCACATACCATGAGTAATTCTTGGGTTCGACCGATCGCGAAGGCAGGAACAATAACTGTCCCACCTTCCCACCGTGTCGAACGCGCCAGATCAGTGAACGTAGACTCCATCGCTGCTCGTGAGGGATGATCTGTTCCGACATACGTGCTTTCCGTAAGGACGACATCAGCGGAAGGTCTCACCCTGGATGAATCGACAAGGCGCTGCGGTTCAGTATGATAATCACCAGTGTAAAGCACCCGCGTCGATCCATCATCGATGAGAATGTGAGCACTCCCAGGAATATGGCCAGCATTATAGAATGTAACGTCATATCCAGCCGTGCGAAAGACCTCTTGGTACCCATGGACCTGAATTACTTCGCTTAACGTTGCTGCTTCTTCTTGAGTAAACGGGCAGTCAAACCGGCCACCATAGAGCTTGATTGTATCCTGGCATAACAGTCGTGTCAACTCGCGAGTTGGAGGCGTCATGTGAATCGATGGTCGGTTCGAACCACCGAGCAACATCGGGAGCGCCCCAACATGATCAAGGTGACCGTGAGAGACCAGGATCGATTCCGGATCCGGGGAGGACACTGGATATTGGGGCGGGTGGCCTGGTTTCATCCCGAAATCAATGAGGAGTTCCTCGTTGACCAACACGGCACTCCGACCAACCTCACCACATCCACCGAGAAACTCCAACTCCATTCAGCCAAGACTACAAGACTACGGGTTTTCGGCCCTTCGGTTCACATACATAGTCAGTCGTGATGTTTCCGAACGGCATCATTTTACGAGCCGATTCATAAATCACAAGTATGTTCAAAAGTTTCAAGGTAGGTTCGATATTCGGGATCCCTCTTCACCTTGACATCACCTTATTACTGATCCTCCCCTTTTTCGCCTACCTCATTGGGAATCAAGTCACGGAAATCGTAACCGTCCTCAATTCGACGCTCGGTACCACGATCGATCCAGCGTTCCTCGGTACCGGGATTCTACCATGGATCGTTGGCCTAATCGCGGCAATCGGATTATTCCTTGGCGTTACACTTCATGAACTCGGTCATGCCCTTGTATCGATTCGATTTGGATACGGCATTCAATCCATTACACTTTGGTTACTCGGCGGAATCGCCCAACTCGAAGAACAACCACGGATCTGGCACCACGAATTTTGGATTGCAGTTGCTGGCCCCATCACGAGTATCGCCATCGGTTTTATTTGTTACGGGGTCATTCTCCTCGTCCCCGCCAATGTGCCAGTTGTGATATTTCTTTTCGGATACCTAGCCATCCTAAACATCGCACTAGCACTTTTCAACATGATCCCCGCGTTCCCCCTAGACGGTGGGCGAGTCCTCCGGTCACTACTCGGCCGGAACCAACCATTCTCCCAAGCGACCCTCCGCGCCGTTCAAATCGGGAAAATATTCGCGATCGGGATCGGGATATTCGGATTAGTGTCACTAAATTTATTCATGATTGCCGTTGCATTCTTCATCTACATCGTTGGAGCTGCTGAAGGCCGCCAGACCCTCATCGCATCGATATTCGAGGATGTCCCGGTGAAAACAGTCATGACACCGTCCGAAGAAGTAATCAGCGTGACACCATCGCTCCAGCTTGATGAGCTACTCGACCAGATGATGACGCATCGACACAGCGGGTATCCAGTGATACAGGAAGACGAGGTCATTGGAATGATAACGATTGATGACATTCGATCCATCTCGCCAAACCAACGAAGTTCAACCACCGTTGACGATGTTATGACGACCGAATTAGTCACTATTGGCGTGGCAGATGACGCAATGAAAGCGTTCTTCGATCTGGCCCAACACGACATTGGTCGGTTGATCGTTACGGACGAATACGGAGATTTCCAAGGAATTGTTACGAGAACAGATCTGGTCAGAGCGTTCGATATCATCCGGGAAAACAAACTGATCGCAGAAAACACACAATTCCAACCACCCATCCAATAAACCCCGAGGAGGAGCCGGACCTCTGCGTGTTAGTCACTAAATTTTCGTTACTCAGAACCTGATTCGATGTTCTTTTGACCGACGAACAGATTCAATGCACTATGGCAGTCTTCCAAGTCGTAGTCGCCGACCCGGAAACCGGCGATACGCGTCAATTCGAAGTAGACGACCAAGATGCAAACCGATTTCTCGGGAAAGAACTCGGTGAAACAGTAGACGGAACCACGGTCGGCCTCAATGGGTACACCCTTCAGCTTACTGGAGGGTCGGATGCAGCCGGCAGGCCAATGCGAGAAGATATTACCGGCACGAATTTACGAGAGATACTCGTTGCCGGACGGACCACCGGGTACCATCCCTCCCGAGATGGTGAACGGAAACGAGTCACAGTTAGAGGACGGGAAATAACCGATGATATCGCTCAGATTAACGCGAAAATCAGTGAATACGGAGATGAAACCATTACTGAATTACTCGACGCGAGTGAAGACGAAGAAGACGCGGAACCAGACGACGCTGAAACGGACGAATAGCAACCTCTTCGCGCATGCCTGACCGGATTTCTAGTACCCACCCATCCATAGAGACTTACCGCGGGACACTCAAACGGGCTGGAAGTACACGGCGACCAATCGTTCGGGTCAATGAACAAGACCCGACAATATTTCCTCCCGAGACTATAGTCCGCGTCGAGGTTGACGAACAGGAATATCATGCCGAGATTCAGCGCAAAATAGATACCATTGAATTCAATGGCTTGTTTGACTCACCTCGCTTCGCTCGGAACGCAAACAACGATCGGAATCAACTCCCCGACTGGGTGAACCAGCACGACTCACTTGATATCGGTCGAGAACTCCTCGTCGATGTGCTCGAACCAGGGTTCAAATACGGATTTCGTATTCCAGGACGAAACACGACCTATCGGGCACTCTCACGCCCGGATTCGGACTTACACGCCATCGCTCAACAACTAGACTCCTAGACGATTATCTCCGGTCGAACGTCGGACTACCGAGTCTCTAAATATTAATATCATGGGACTAGGAACACGATACTATGGAAACCACAGCCCTAGTTATGGAAGAACCGGGGTCGCTCAAAACCGAATCAATCCAGCTCCCTGACCTCGGCGATAACGACCTTCAGATCAAAGTTGAGCTGTCTGGGATATGCGGGACCGACGTCCACATGAACAATGGTGGAATGGAACTCGATTTTCCCGTTATCCCGGGACATGAATTCGCCGGTATCATCGATACCATCGGCGATGACGTTACGACTGATTCGAAAGGAGAACCAATCGACGTCGGAGATGCAATCACAGTTGTTCCCGGAATAGTCTGTGGAGACTGCTGGTACTGCAATAACGTACCTACCCGCCCAACTACCTGCCAAAACAGAGACGTTTACGGATTTCGCAGCACCAACGAACCACCCTATGCCCACGGGGGCTTTAGTCAACACGTAATCGTTGAAGACGGTGCTACCTTCTATCGGCTGCCTGATTCGATGCCCGTCGAACTAGGCGCGCTTGCCGAACCGTTATCCGTCGCTACACACGCATTTGAACGGGCCTATCAACCCGGTGTTCCATATGCCCGCGAAGGGTTCGGAATCGGGAAAACAATCGCCATCCAAGGAGCCGGTCCTGTCGGGTTACTCGTAATGAGTGCAGCGCAAGCAGCTGGCGCCGGCACAATCATCGCGATCGACGCGATCGACGAACGATTAGCACTCGCGACCGAATTCGGCGCCACTGACACAATCAATCTTGAAGAACACCAAGATCTCCCTGCGCTCAAAACTGCCGTGAACGAACGGACAAACGGGAATGTCGGGCCTGATGTTGTGATTGAAGCCGCAGGCGTCCCTGTTGCATTCCAGCAAGGAATCGAACTCGTCCGAGACGGTGGGACTCTCGTCGAAGTTGGGCATTACGCAGACGCTGGAACAACCGAAATCAACCCAACGCGAATCGTTCAAAAAGACATTAACTTATTCGGAAGCCTTGCTTACCCACCAAACCAATTCGAAACTGCCATCTCGCTCTTGTCCCAACTCCAAAACACCGTCCCATTCCTCGACTTATTCAATCACCAAGTCGGATTTTCGAACGCAGAATCAGCGTATGAAAAACAAGCATCCGGTGACGCCTACCGCGCTACAATCCACCCATTTAAATCATGAACAGAAGCCTCGTCGCTCCGGCCCGATATCTCCAAGGACCACACATCCTCTCGAACAAATCAAGTTACGAATCGCTCCGTGGATCGTCAGCATTCATTCTCGGGGGCTCCACGGCACTCGAATCAACTGAATCTGCCATTACTAACGGGCTCACAGAAGCAGGGATT
>CAZITY010000020.1:10489-42008 GCA_964542445.1 uncultured Halobacteriales archaeon
AGGGATTACACCAACCAATGTCGAAACAGGGATTGACGCCTGCACATTTGGAGTGATCGAGGAGCTTGCCGCCCAAGTGACTGCTGACGGCGCAGACACAGTCATTGGAGTCGGTGGTGGCGTTGCGCTCGATACTAGCAAAGCCGTCGCTAAAGAAACGAATTCAGAACTGGTCATCATTCCAACGATTGCGAGCACCGATGCCCCATGTAGTGCGATTGCCGTCGTATACAACGACGATGGATCGTTTGACGGGTTCGTCCATCGCGCCCGAAACCCCGAACTAGTCATTGCTGACACACGCATCATCGCGAATGCCCCGACCCGATTTCTCCGTCACGGCATGGGCGATGCCTTCGCGACACATTTCGAAGCAAAAACCGCAGCCGACTCATACACGACAGCCGTCGCTGGCGCAAAACCATCCTACGGTGCATTATTCCTCGCCGAACATTGTTTGACACAACTTCGGGACTACGGGGAAGCAGCAATCGCCGCCGCAAAAAATAATGCGGTCACCCCAGCCCTCGAACGCATTATCGAAACCAATACCGTGTTTTCGGGTATCGGTTTCGAAAGCGGTGGATTGGCAGCTGCTCACGCGTTCCATAAAGGATTCTCTAGTGAAATGATCGATGCTCCACACGGACTCATTGTTGGATTTGGGACCATCGCGCAACTTGTCCTTGAAGACGATTCGAATAACTTAGAAACCGCAATCGATCTGGCGACTACACTTGATATTGCACTGCCACTTGCGGACCTCGGCGTAACTACCGACACACAAATTGAGAACATCGCGGAGCGAGCCTGCCAAAATGATACGACAATGACCGGAGAACCCATGGATGTCACGCCGGAAATGGCAGCTGATGCACTCCGAACCGCCGACGAACTTCTGAAAAACCACCTGGCCTGATCACTCCTCCCACTAGGATTCGGAGTCTTGGGTCAATGTTTCGCGAAACGCATCGAGAATAACCCGTTTTGCAACGGCACCTTGCGTCGTCCAATGATGCGCGTAATCAAGCATGTCTTCATAAACATCGGGTTTGCACCCAGCAGCCTTCGGATGCCCACCCCCATTGACCCGACGGGCAACGAGATGACACGATTGAAACGAGTCAGAACCACGAATACTCGCGCTTCCCGCTGGTTTCACCACGACGACAGCGTCAGCTCCTTCCTCTCTGATCGCATCGGCCACTTCATTCTGCGAACACCGGCCGTACGTTACTCCAATGGTGATATCATTAATCTCGTAGAAATCCACGCGGTTCACAGCCCGATCAATCAGAGTTTGTTTGATCTCGCGTTTCTCAGCTAGAAACTCTACTGCCGTTTCCGGTAGCGCAGCGCCGTGCTCCCTGACGACCTCCATGAATTCCATAGGCGTCGACCAAAACGCAAAATCAGCGATATCGTCACTTCGGGGATCGTCTCTGATCCAGAGATCATGATCGCGTGTGACAGACACTAGATCACGGTATTTTTCTGGGAAGGCAACATCGAGATCCCTGAAAACGACGTCAGCGGTACACTCTTCTTCAGATTCACCGATTTCTAATGAAATCCCGAGATTCCGGACACTATTTTCTATCGCAGAATCCCATTGGTGGTGGTCATACCACGTGACTGTGTCAGTCGAGTCGAGAATTGTCTGAAGATCAGTAATCAAGGGATCTCCCTCGTCTGGGCAGAGATCACAAATGAACACGTTGGAAACCCCCGATATGCAACCGGCGACTTTGTGGAGACCATCCTTCAATTCGTGGGGTTCGACGGGGACGACCGTCGCATCCGGGTGCGCATACTCGATTAACACCGCACTTACAAGACCATCGGCGTCAGGGTCCACGATGACAACAGTATCATCGAATTCCGCGATATCCTCATCGATAGGTTCAACACCTGTCGCTTTGCACGAATCAGGAATAAAAAACCCAGTCCCAGGTAACAATGATCGGCGTTCAAGCGACAAAGACTCATCATCGATGAGTTCGTCGTCCATAACCACGGAAACACACCCGTCTACAAAGCCAATTCGATCCCCCGCGTCACGCGGTAATGTACTAGACGTTAATCTAGTTGGCGGACGGTTAACACCGGGATAGGACACTTGCGAACAACCGACTCAGCAACGCTCCCAATAACATACCGGTTCGATCCATGCCGACCCCGCGTCCCAATAACGACGAGATCAGCATCCTCGTTTTTTGCATACCGGGTAATCTCAATAGGTGGTTGCCCGCGCCGGATGCTCGTCACTATCTCATCTGGTGATTCAGTTTTTACCCGTTCAACCGCTCGGTTACCCCGATCGACGAGTGACTCACTAAACTTCTCCCGCAAATCCGATGGGGCACTCGCAATCACCCGGTCATCAATCACGAATAACGCGTGCACGGTTGCCTCGAACCGCCGAGCAAGGTCTAATCCCACCGTAACAGCGCGATCTACACTATCAGAGCCATCAGTTGCGAGTACCACTGTATCAATCATTTTCTGACATACAAGGGGGCCGAAACCATTAATGATGCGCTCGGTGGTTTTTTTGCACTCTGCAGCCGATCCATTGACAATGAATACGGCAGTTGAATTCAATACAATTCTCGTTCCCGTTGATGGGAGCGACGAATCAATGATAGCTGTCAGGTACGCAGTCGAGGTAGCAACGGTATATACGGCTGATCTCCATGCTATCTATATCGCTCCTGACGAATACACAAAGCCACAACGAGATGAGTCGATTGACCCAGGTGAGGTTTCAGAGACGAGTCAAGTAGTGCTCGAAGATGTATCGGGAATCGCTGCGGATAATGATGTTCCGATTGTGTGTTCAAGTACGATCGGGTTCTCAACGAAATACAAATTACTCCATCCAGGAAGTGCGGTATTAGATACTGCGGAGCAAATCAATGCAGATTTCATTGTAATTCCACGTGAGAATGTCCATCACGAATCAGTGAATATGCTTGAGAAAGCCGCAGAATATGTAATTTCGTATGCTAGTCAACCGGTGTTATCCGTCTAGTCGAATGGCCATTTCTAATTCGAAGCTTTTTGCGTCTGTGACCTCGAATCCGACTTTTCGATAGAGGTGAACGGCTGGGTTGTTCCACCGTTCGACAGTTAACCATATCTTGGTAATCCCTTGCGTTGTTGCTTCGCCGAGTAACGCTTCCAGGAGGGTTGACCCGATACCGGCTAGTTGGTAGTCTTGGTGGACGAAGATGGCGAGTTCGTGGGGGCCGGTGGAGGTGTTTTCTGGGACGAGAACGGCGTGTCCTGCGACAGTAGTGTCGTGCCATGCAAGGATGTTTATGGTATTGTCAGTGAGGAGCGTATCAATCCACGATTCGATGCGGTCATGTGTGCCAGGAGGGATGCCTTGAGCCCGATCAGCTGGGTCAAAACCGCGATACATTTCAGTTAGTTCATTGCGTTCGTCCGCAATGGGCTCAAGTGGCCCAGCACCGTAGACTCTGATGTTAATTTGCCTGTTTTCGTTATCAAGGAATGATAGTGGTGGTGTTGGAAAGGGGCCAGCCGGCGTTTCGGGGTAGCGTCGGGGGTCTGTCATCTGACGAGGAGGACGGTGATTGTTGAGTTGAGAACGACAAATTCAGCGGTTTGATTAAGGGTTATTTTTCCAAGGGGGCTTCGTTCTCCACCGCCAATCGCGATGGTGTCAAAACCATGGGTTTCGGCGTGTTCGATTAGTTGGCTCCCGGGGTCACCCGACAACTGTTTAGTTGTAATCGGGCGGTTCGTGGGTTCTAGCATTTCGTCAACGCGAGTCGTTAGTTCCTCAGTGGATGTTGTATTATTGTCGCTGTCGAGGATAGCGATTGTCAATGAATCCCAGTTGATTGTTTCTTCGGTGAGGAGTTTGGAAAGGGCGATAAATTCGTCTTCTTCCCCACTAATACCGAGGAGAATCTTCATATGGTTCAGTAACAAGTCGATTCAATAAATCCATTGGCTCGTACCGTCAGACAGGTGACTGACGTGTGAGGGGGTTCTTTTTCATTCACGAGGGACGATAGGATAGGTATGGCTGAGGTTCCCCCACCGGATGGCGACGGATCGACGGATGGACCGCGGGATAGTGAGAAGCCGGATGAGTTGGGTGGATCGATGGATTCGAGTGTAGCGCCAAATGATCAGGGGGATGTTGGCGGTGATTCGGACGTGCCGGCGGATGTGCGGAAGTACGATCGGTTCAGTAAGGTTGATCGAGCGACGTATGAGCGGGTGAATGAGTTTCTGCGGAATCGGACGTATATTACAGCTAGGGAGTGGGCGATTGCTCGGTTGTGTGCTGATTTTCGGACCGGGACCGGGGTTGAGATGACGAAGATCGGCGAGCATCTGCCTGAGCTTGTACCGTTCATGACAGATACGTATTCGCCGCAGGCGGTGAATCAAGCGCGGAGTGCGTTTGAGGAAAAAGTCAGGATGGCAGGGGCGACGTTTTTGTATGGGGCGATGTCTGGGTTTTTTACTGCTGATGAATTGGATGATTTGATGTACGAAGTGACCGAAGTAGCGAAGTTTTTATTGGAGGTAGAGGGAGTGGAGTTATCGGTTGACGAAGAATTAGATTCCGAGGAGCGGATTTCTGCGGTGATGCGGGAAGTCCGGCATTCGTCGACTGAGCTTCGATATGATGAGGTTGATTGTCCACATTGCGGCCAGCAGTTTACCGTTGATCACGATCACCAAGAAGACTAGGAGGCAGTACGGACGTTGAGGGAAGGCTGTGGATTAATTTCGTTATCGTCGTACACGATCGATCCACGGATCATGGTCCATTCGGGGAAAATTACTTCTGTCCCTTCAAATGGAGACCAGTTGCATTTCGAGTGTAATTCGTCCACATCGATACGAGTCGTGCTTGTTGTGTCAAATAGTACGAGGTCGGCATCGTATCCAGGTTCAAGTTTTCCTTTCTGGGGGAGGTTGAAAATGGCAGCCGGGTTGGCTGCGGTCAGATCACGAATTCGGGGGTAAGAAAGTCCACCATTCGCGGCATCCGCCATGAGGAGCGGGAGTGCGGTTTCGACTCCTGGGACGCCGCTGGGGGCGTCCCAAATTGATGCGTCTTTTTCGTTGGTAGTGTGAGGAGCGTGGTCAGTCGCGATGATGTCAACCGTCCCGTTTGCTACACGCTCATACACTTTTTGTCGTCTTGTTTCACTTCGAAGCGGTGGGTTCATTTTTCCGAATGTTCCGAGATCGGCGAGGTCAGCGCGGGAGAGGAAAAGATGATGCGGTGTCACTTCACACGTATTCCCGGTTTTGGTTGCGATATCAATTCCCTCCGGGGTACTTGTATGCGCGATATGAATCGTTGTTGCGTTTCGAGAAGCGATAGAACACGCGTGTTCGATTGCGGTGATTTCAGATTCGGGTGTTCGGTAGGCACTCCACGCATCTGCATCAGTTCTCGACCGGGTTGATTCATCGAACTGAGTATCATCTTCAGCGTGTACGGTAACAGGAATTGCGGCGTCTGTCGCTTGAGCGAGTGCGTCTTCAAAAAGTTCCCCTGGAATACCCATTTCACCAGTTGAGTCCGCGAGGAAGATTTCGCCGAGTGCACAGATCGGTTGGGTTAACAGGGAACTAGGTTCCCATTCCTCTGTGACGCCGCCGTTGATTCCGTAGTCAACGATTGATTTCTCTGCGTATTTGGTTTTTTCTGCGTAAGAAGTGCCTGATGTTGTTGGTGGTTCAGTATTGGGTTGGTCGACAACGGTCGTAACTCCACCAGCAATTGCGCTTGTACTGCCGGTCTTCCAGTCTTCTTTATGGCTATGCCCCGGTTCGCGAAAGTGGACGTGGGCGTCGATCATGCCCGGGAATAACCGGTTCTCGTTGGCATCGATGTACTCTGTTCCGGAAAGGTTAGTGCCAACGGCATCGATTTTCCCGGTGTCTGGGTTAATCCGGACATCACACTGTTCGTCAGATGGGAGAACGGCATCACGAATGACTCGCATATTCGTTCTGCCCGTTCCTGTCTACCTATTCGTTCCGGTCTAGACGATCAATGGGGGCGTTATCCCCAGCGAACGCGGTTTCGATAGCGCTGACGACGCGTTCCCGTTCGATATCGTCCGTGCTGTTCGAGAGACTCCCAATCGATTCTGGGTCAAGGTCATAGTTGAGAGCGGAATAAATTTCGTCAAGAATCCTGGCGGTTTCATCTCGTTGGTTGACGATTACAATCCCACCGACTGTGGCGTCATGGTCACTGATGTGTTGGGCAATGCCGGCGAGTTTGCCATGAAATTGTAAGGAATGATTTCCTGCACAAAATGATCGAGGTGGTTCGCCTTGCTGGGCAGGGATTCCGAGGTTCCAGAGGGCGCGTTGAAGAATCGCGAGGGTATCGTCGAAGCGAGTTCGAATATTGGTTTTTGGAGCGGAGTCAGGGTATACGATTGTGAACGAGATAGTGGTACCAGTGAATGCGACAGCGGTACCGCCTGTTTGTCGTATACTTGATTCGTATCCGTTTGATTCGGCGATGGTGGTAGCGGCAGAATATCCTGGTTGATGGGTATCGCGCTTGCTGAATGAAATCGTGCAAGTTGGGTACCAGACGGTGATTATGGCCTCGTTAGCGTCAGCTGCATGGTTCCTGAGGCGGTTCGTGAGTGCATCTCCCGGGGGTTCGGTTGCGGTAGGGAGACGGAGGATCCGCATGAGCGGTACGTAGAACCCGGTGTTGCTTAAACCGTCGCGGGATATCGTGGAGTATGGTAGTGGTGCCGGCGAGTGTATTGTTTGACTATCGGTATTTTTCGTTGTTCAATTCACCGTATCCGTCACACTCGACTGGACGGGCGATTGATCTCTATCCTCCGCTAGCCTCGGCACCGTCGCCGGTATCGGGACACGTGAGCAACATTCATCGAGTACGGAGTCCGGAGCAATCCTATGGGGAACAGTTTGATTATCTAATTGTGATCGATACGGGGGAGCGAAATGCCCGGGTGTTACATGTCGAACCAACGGTTCGTGAAGGAGACGACGTGAGTGAGGGGGATTCTCTTGGTCGATTAGTTCGATCTGGTTATTTTGCCCCGTGGGTAGAGAACCATATTCATCTCGAATTCCGGGCATATTCAGCTGATCCAATGCGTGCGACCGGGTCCGTGCCAATTGAAGTTACGGTGCCGATTGAAGCGGTCAAATGGAATGGATCTGGTCGGATCGTCTCTCGCGGTGATTCGTTTGTGACGCTCGATGGTCCTGCGCATCCGTGTCCAAGCCAGGCGTTTGCTGGTGTTGCTGCTGCGGGTGGGGTGATTGATGGTGGATTCCCGCATTACGAAACCGGGGGAATTCTCGGGAATCCGACGGGGTCTGTCCGTTTTCTAGGGAAGCGAATTGGAAAGAGGAACAGGCGGACAGTTACGTGGGACTCGTTTCAGGTGTTAGTGAATGGGTGTTCGGTAACTGGGATCTCATTTGTATTGCACCGCGATGCAGTCCGAGTAAAACTGGTGTCAGTAGACGAACTCCCTCTCGAGGTTGGTGATGCGGCGACAGTAACGCTCGAGGAATCAGTTCGTTAATCCTTCGCGTTAATGGTGGGCAATGGTCATAAGGAAGGACATACAATTTGAGTTCTCTTGTTCCTGAACTACATGATCTTAGTCTGCGACTGCCGCAGAGGTGAACGTAATGTCGTTCAGTTCGGTTGATTCGCCGAACAACCAATCAGCATGGTTCACAGCATAGTCCTTGTGCTCCTCTTCTAGGTACCCAAGCGCATCGGTCACTAAGATCGGTCGATAGTCCCGGAGGCCGGCGCTTCCAGCGGAATGAAGCACACATACGTTTGCAAGCGTGCCACAAAAGAGGAGGTCGATGAAGTTCCGGGCGGCTAACCAGCCGTGTAATTCCGTTCGATAAAACGCGTCGTATGTGTGTTTTTCTACGATCTTATCCGTGGGTTCAACAGCGAGGTCGTCATGGAGTTCTGCATCCCACGTATCTTCGACCACGTGTTCGCCCCATCGATCGAATTCGTCGTAGTAGTTTGCGTCAGTGAACTGCTCTGGAGGGTGGACATCTCTGGTGAATAATATTCGTGCGCCTGCCTCTCGTGCAGTATCAATGAGTGTATTAACTGGTTCTATTGCCGCTTCACTTGGTGGTGCATAGAGATTGCCTTCCGGGTGACAAAAGCCATTTTGCATATCGATAACAACGACCGCTGTGGTGTCGGGATTGAATTGCATATTCAATGGTAATGTGATATTGAAGAAAAGAATTATGCAAAAACAATAATTGGCGTATAATAATCTATGGTTAGGGTGTGAGTAACGATTCTTTTTTCGATTGGAGTCAGAATATATACAGTATGGGGTTTGATATGTTATCGGCTGCGGATATCCGATCGGAGCGAGCGACTGACGCGTATTTCGATCGGACGGTTGAAACACTCGAATACGCTGGCAAGAATCCCACCGTGATCGCTGAAGTGACAGCAAGTCAATTTTCGACCGGTGAGTTTAGTGTGTTGGCTGGAATAAAGGACTGCGCGGAGTTATTAGTTGGCTTGCCGGTCGATGTAACTGCCGTTCGGGAAGGCCAATTGTTTGATGGAGGCCCGGTAATGCAAATTCGTGGGGATTATTTAGATTTTGCTCGGTATGAAACCTCGATTCTAGGGTTTCTTTCTCATGCAAGTGGGGTTGCTACCAAAGCGTTGTATGCGAGGCGATCCGCGAAAGATAAACCGATGTTTTCGTTTGGGACACGTCATGTTCACCCAGCGATTGCCCCGATGGTTGAACGGTCAGCGCTTGTTGGTGGTTTAGATGGGTTGTCGCATGTTGCCGCGGGTGATGTCATCGGGCGGGAAGCTGGGGGGACGATGCCGCACGCGTTGTTATTGTGTTTTGGTCGAGGTGAACAGGAAGCTGCGTGGCTCGCGTTTGATGCTGCGGTGGACGAATCGGTACCGCGGATAGCGTTATGTGATACGTTTTCTGATGAGACGGATGAAAGCATTCGAGCTGCAACGGCTCTTGGAGATTCATTGGAGAGTGTTCGGTTGGATACGACGTCGTCTCGCCGGGGTGATTTTCGGAATATTATTCGGGAAGTCCGCTGGGAACTCGATCAACGTGGGCATGATGATGTTGGGATTTTCGTTAGTGGCGGGCTCGATCCGAAGGCGATTGTGAATGTGAAAGACGTGGTTGATGGGTTTGGTATAGGGGGGTATGTGAGTAATGCAGACCCACTTGATTTCGCGCTCGATATTGTGCAGGTTGATGGGGAAAATGTATCTAAACGAGGGAAGTTGTCGGGGCCAAAAGAGATATATCGCACCGCGGAGGGGACGCATGCAATATGTCCAAGCGATGGAGGGAGTGATCCTGGGGAAACGTTGTTAGCGCCGTTAATTCGTGATGGTGAGATAGTCCGAGAATTTGCTCTCGATGAGGCAATATCTCGATGTCAGGAGGACGCAGACAAGGTTGGGTTCGATGACCAAGTGACGAAAATTATACACGAGTAAAAACGGACAAGGAGTTCCGAATAACTGATCGAACCGGTCCCTCTGGAGTGTATGTGATTTTCGTGAGGAGAAGTGAGCAACAGTCAATAATGTGGAGCTCAAATATGGTATTGATGGCAGGGGGAGCCCGGCTCCCGCGGATCGCGTGAGGAAAGTCCCCCCACCTGCTGAGCAAGTGACCGGGTGCAAGCCCGGAGCGAGAGATCGCTGGCTCTGACACAGAAACGAGACCACTTCCCCGGACCAATGATGCGTGCGAATCGTGTTCGAAGAACGGGAGTTTCCGGAGAAAGAATACGAGAGTTAACCCGCAGAGGACTGATGGGGACGTTGTGCTTGCTAGATGCTGAATATTTGCGTCGGCGAGCGCCTGAAGAATGGATGGAACGGTGAAACCTCACTGGTGCAAGCCCAAATCAAAAAGGTAGTTCAGTGTTCGTGGTTTGGGTGCTTAGCTGAATGCCGGGAGAACAGAAGGGGGCTTACTCCCCCCAGCCATCACTTTCCATAACACCAATAGTTTTATTAAGTAATTGGAATTTTTTAATAATTTTTTATTAATAGAAGTGGTAGTAATGGCAGGTAAATTAATAACTTGAGGTGAGATAGATACCCCTAGGTATGGGTGAGTCGTCGGAAAAGGTCAAGTTCAAAGTTCCTTCCATGGACTGCCAAGATTGTGCGAAGTCAATCGAGTCGCAACTAGAGGCAGTAGAGGGAGTGGAATCGTACTCGATTATCATTCCACAACGAACAGCAGAGATAACCTATGATGCATCAGTTACCGATGAATCAGCGATCGAAGCCGCAATTGAGAAGGCAGGATATTCAGTCGTAAGTGAGGACACCCAGATTCGAAATCAGTCATCCATCTGGACATCCCGACGGGGACTTCTGACCATAATAGGGAGTGTCTTGTTAGTCCTCGGAATCTTCCTTGAATTCATTGTTCCTACGATCAATGCGACTGCGATTACAATTGCGAGTAGGGAAATTACGCTTGCATGGCTGGCGTACGGAACTGCTACCGTCCTTGTTGGCCATATCATCGTTCGTAACGGGTATTATGCGGCAATCAATCGCCAGCTCAATATCCAGTTACTCATGAGTGTCGGGATTCTTAGTGCGCTCCTCATTAATCTCCCATTCGAAGCAGCCACACTAGCGGTTTTGTTCAGTATCGCAGAATTACTCGAACGATTTTCCGTTAATCGAGCGCAAGAATCACTCCACGAACTCATCGAACTGACGCCGGACACCGCCACCGTCCTTCAAAATGGCGATGAAAAAACGGTCCCAGTGGAGTCACTCGGAGTCGATGATACCGTAATCGTGCGGCCTGGAACGCGGATCCCAACGGACGGGACAGTAGCGACAGGATCTAGCGCCGTTGATGAATCTCCCGTGACGGGAGAGAGTATGCCCGTTGACAAGACCCCTGGCGATACCGTGTACTCCGGGAGTATCGTCCAATCAGGTTACCTCGAGGTCACTGTTACGGCACCTGCTGATGAATCAACCATTGCAAAAGTCATTGAACTCGTCGAAAACGCCCAGCAAGGAACCACTTCGTATGAACGATTTGTCGACCGGTTTGCGGCCTATTACACCCCTGTTATTCTTATTGGCGCTCTTTTAACCCTCGTTTTCACGCCGTACGTCTTCGGAATCACCCGGATTGAAGGCTTCGTCAGAGGGCTCACGTTATTGGTCATCGCATGCCCGTGCGCTCTCGTAATCAGTACTCCGGTAAGTATCGTGTCCGGCGTGACAAGTGGGGCCCGCAATGGAGTCCTCATTAAATCGGGTGACCATCTCGAACAGACCAGTCACATCGACGTGGTCGCGTTCGATAAAACAGGTACGCTGACCACCGGAACCCCATCCGTTTCTGAGGTTATTCCTCTTCAGGACTATTCAGTGACAGAGATCCTTGAAATCGCAGGTTCACTAGAGTTCCACAGTGAGCATCCCCTCGCGGATGCGATCGTTGCGCACGCCGATCAACACAACGTGGAAACTGGTGGCGTCAGTGAATTCGAATCAGTCCCGGGGAACGGAGTGACAGGAACGATCGATGACGTCAAATACTTCATCGGGAAACCCGGATTGTTCGAAAACCTGGACGCTTCCATGTCCAAATCGATCCGTACCGATGGTGGGGAGATCCTAGTCGAAGACCACGGTGAGGCTCCACGGGCTGATTCGCTAGCAGAACTCCTTGACACCTTGGAGTCCGCAGGAAAAACAGTGATTCTCGTCGGGACGGAAACCAACATAATCGGCGTCATCACCATCACAGATTCGGTCCGATCAGAAGCAAAACACGTGATCACACAGTTACAAGAACGCGGATTAGTAGTGAGTATGCTCACGGGAGATAACCAGACCACCGCGAACGCGATTGCCACAGAACTTGGCATCGATAGTGTTCACGCAGATTTACTCCCCGATGAGAAAGTCGATATGATCAGTGAACTCAGAGATTCGCAGGGACCAATCGCTATGATTGGCGATGGAATAAATGACGGTCCGGCACTCGCGGCCGCCGACGTTGGGATTGCAATGGGAGCAGCAGGAACTGACACCGCCCTTGAAACAGCAGACGTAGCATTAATGGCTGACGACTTGACAAAACTCCCGTACTTGTTTTCGCTTGCCGACACAACTGATTCAGTGATCCGACAAAACGTGTGGGCCGCTATTCTGGTGAAAGCAGCGCTCGCTATCGGAGCACCGTTTGGCGTAGTATCAGTTATTACAGCGATTATTATCGGTGATATGGGTATGAGTCTCGGGGTGACTAGTAACGCGCTTAGACTTGGACGGCTCCGCCCAGCAAACGAATACTAAGACCCCGTGCCCACTGAGTCCCCGATGTATTTTTCTCCTTTCCAGTAGTTGCAAATTGGTACCGATGAATGCAACATCCGATTGGTATGACGTCGAGAAAATCGCTTCGTACGCCTACCGGATCATCGAAGGAGGGCGATACGGAATGTACTTACTCCGTGGCACAAATCAATCGCTTCTCATCGATGCCGGCATTGGCATCGGTGATTTACCTGGACTCGCGAAGTCACTCGTTGACACGCCGATCACACTCGTCTTAACTCATGGCCATTGGGATCACATCGGGAGCGCCGCTGATTTTGATTCAGTCCTCATTCAAGAAAACGAACTGTCCCCGACCGGTCAATTAAGCATTGATGGCCGGTCTGATGATTTCGTCGAACGACCAGCCCAATTTGTCACGCAATGGCAAGAACAACAAAACGAGTTCCCGGATTCCTTCGATCCAGCAACCTATACGATCGATCCAGTGACAAACCCCGCACACATTAGTGGTGGCGACACCATTGATCTCGGCGATCGAGCGTTAGAAATAATACATACACCAGGACACGCCCCCGGTCACTGTGTTCTCCTCGATCGCGACGCCGGCGATTTATATGGCGGTGATATCGTCCACGGCGGTTCCGGGTTATACATCCATTTTACTGGCTGCCGCATCGAAGACTATATTGAATCATTTAACCACTTGATCTCACTCCGGGAAACCGGGGCGTTTGACCGATTACTCACCGGACACAACCCCCCGTTTCACGCGGGCGAATTAGATATACTGGAGCGCCTTCGCGACGGATTGATCGAGATTCAAAACGACACAATAGAGTACACAATTGAGGATACAAATTGGGGACCCGCCAGACTATACGACATTCACGGATCAGCCGTCTACACGACTGACCCACCACAATGACGTTCCGCCTATGGATAGACGAGGATTGTCGCATCCTGCACGTCTAACACCGATACCTCCTCGCCAGACTCCGTTCGATATTCCTCGACCACATCAAAGGCATCGCCACCTACCGTCACGGTGTCACCGTTTAGGGATACTTCGACCTCACCACTCGTTACTTGTTGCGCCTGCAGTTCGGCTGGGTCAATCGACTCTAACGCTGAAATCACCGCGTCCGCCTGCTCACGGAATTCTGGCCCTACAACTTGATAATTAATGTTGATATCAACCGGCACCAAATCGACATCCGGCGTTCCCTCACGTAATAATACCGGGGCATTAATCGTTTCACTCAAATCATACGTATCCACCCCGGAGCCATCGACATAAATCTCAACCTGCTCTAAATCCTCATTTAACGCGATACCAGAATCAGATTTCCACGCTCGAATCCGACTCGCAACATCGACAACCAGCTGTCCAGTTGTCTCTTCGACACTCGGAAGTGAGTCCACCGTTGGCCACGAAGCCGCATGGACACTCCCGGTCGCACCGGGAAGCTGTGACCAAATCTCTTCCGAAATAAACGGCGCAAATGGAGAGAGCATCCGTACAACACTCGAGAACGTCAAAAACAACGCATGCCGCGCAGCATCTCGCTCCCCTGGCCGCCCTGCATACAACCGGCCCTTCACTAACTCTACGTAATCATCAGCGAGATCGTGCCACACGAAATCACGGACTGTTCGCAACGCCCGATCAAATCGATACGAATCCATATCATCGGTCACATCTTTCACTACCTCCCGGAGCCGGGAGAGGATCCATCGATCTGCATCCCGATACGCCGGATCACGCATCCCAGCTGTATTTTCATCAAAGTGGTTACTCGCGAACCGCGTGATATTCCACAATTTCGTGAGAAACCGTGAGGCAGACGTCACTTCTTTCCATTGGAATTGGATGTCACTCCCTGGTTGACCGCCTAATGCTATGGCTTGGCGGAACGCATCCGCAGAATATTCCTCAATAACCTCCTCCGGTTGGACAAAATTACCGCG
Source organism: uncultured Halobacteriales archaeon (assembly GCA_964542445.1). GTDB lineage: Archaea > Halobacteriota > Halobacteria > Halobacteriales > Hikarchaeaceae > CAZITY01. Next base: position 24,846 of record CAZITY010000020.1, read on the forward strand.
TGATTTCGACATTTTATGCCCATCATCTCCGAACACCATGCCATTAATTAACGCTTCCTCCCATGGTATTTCATCCTCAATCGCTCCAACTCGGAGAATCGTGTAAAACGCCCAAGTCCGAATAATATCATGGCCTTGTTCACGGAGCGTCGTCGGTTTAAACGGGTCCTCCGGCCAATTCTGCACAAACAACGGGGTGATCGACGAATCCATCCACGTATCCATCACGTCCGTTTCCCCTTCCCACGCTGTCTCCCCGCATTCGGGACAAGCATCGATCGCAGGCGCTTCCTCAGTCGGATCAACCGGGCATTCATCACTGGACGCTATGTACTCATGCCCGCACGAGGTGCAAAACCAGGCTGGGATCGGTGTCGCAAACACCCGCTGACGGGAAATAACCCAGTCCCAATCCATCCCTTCCGTCCAATCCTCAAGCCGCGTGAACATATGATCCGGGATCCATTCCACCTCCTTCCCAAATGACAAGATTTCCTCCTGGTCAACTCGCACGAACCACTGTTCAGTAGATAAAATCTCGATCGGCGTATCACACCGCCAGCATGCTCCAACCGACTGCTCAATCGGTTCTGAATCGATCAAGAATCCCTCAGCTTCGAGATCCGCAGCGATTGATTCTTTGGCTTCCGATATCGACAACCCCGCATACTCACCAGCTAAGGTTCCGAGGTTACCGTCCTCAGTGAAGACACTCCGTAATTCTAAGTCGTTCTCAGCCCACCACTCAACATCTTGCTTATCCCCAAACGTACACACCATTACCGCCCCGGTACCGAAATCGGTATCTACCGATTCATCGGCAAATACTTCGACGGTATGCCCAAATAACGGGATTTCATGGGTATCGCCTTCTTTTCCCGCAAATCGATCGTCCGCAGGATTATACGCAATTCCAACGCACGCCGATAACAATTCTGGGCGAGTAGTTGCGATTTCTATAGCCTCGTTCCCGACCCCCTCGAACTCAATATAATACAATGTCCCATCTTGATCGAGGGTTTCGACTTCGGCATCAGCTATCGCAGTTTCACACCTGGGACACCAATTGACCGGGTGTTCGTCGCGATACACATACCCATCCTTTTCCATTTCAACGAATGATTGTTGGGTTAATCCCCAATACTCGGGGTCCATCGTGTAATATTCCTGGGACCAATCCTGTGATAAACCGAGATCGAGCATCGCCTCTCGCATTGCTTCAATTTGTTCATGAGTATGCTCGATACACATCTCTCGGAACTCCTCTCTCGGTACCTCGGTTCGATGAATCCCGTGGTTCTCTTCGACTTTGACTTCCGTCGGTAACCCATGGCAATCCCATCCCTGAGGAAACAAGACATCTTCTCCTCGTAATCGATGGTATCTCGCGGCAAAATCCATATAACACCAACCGAGTGAGTTGCCGATATGGAAGTTCCCGGTTGGGTACGGAGGTGGCGTATCTATGACGTAATCCGGCGAGTCTGAATCTGTGTATTCGTATACATCGCTGTCTAGCCACTCCGCTCGCCATCGCTTCTCGATAGCGTTTGGATCATATTCGTCTGGAACGTCGGTTGTTTGGGTGTCCTGGGAACTCATAATGACAAACTTACTTCGAAATTAGCTGTCGGTTTTGTCTTATGCCCGTTACGTGAGATGTATTACCGACAACAATCCGTTCACGTTCTGGATTCAGCGGCGCAGTATGTATAAATGTTCTCAATCCACCGATTTTGATCACTCTAGGGAATTTCGAGCTAGCCGTAACCAGAGGGTGTTCGCGGAGAAGACCTGTATCTACAAGGGTGACGGAGGCGTAAGAGAACGTAAATGCAAACCGTCGTCCTCGCAGCTGGCCAGGGAACTCGAATGCGGCCCTTAACGAAAACCCAACCAAAACCAATGTTGCCTGTTGCCGGTAAACCGTTACTCTGGCATACGCTAGCGCATGCGGTTAAAGCTGGGGCGACTAGATTTGTGGTCGTAGTCGGGTATGAAGAACAATTGGTCCGCGAGTACTTTGGGAACGAATTCAACGGTATTAGTATTGAGTATGTGACGCAAGAGAAATTGACGGGAACGGCATCAGCGGTGCGTGAGGCAAAATCAGCGTTGGATGAGGAACCGTTCGTTGTATTGAACGGTGATGTGTTATATGATCAGCACGGGTTACGGGAGTTATATTCGCAAGACGCAGCGGTCGGGGCCACCGTTGTGGAGGACCCGCGAGCGTATGGAGTGCTTAAAGTAGAGAACAACACGGTACGTGGTATTATTGAGAAACCGACTAATCCCCCCTCAAATTTGATTAACGCGGGTGCGTATGTGTTTCCGTCACAAGCAAGAGCGTGGTTATCGACTGAGTTATCGGAACGCGGGGAGCACGAAATAACGGATGTCGTAAGTGAAATGTGTCATGAAGTGAGTGTGTCGGTTGTTGAATTCGATTCTTGGCTCGATGTCGGTCGGCCGTGGGAATTACTTGCTGCCAACGAATGGCAGTTAGCGGAGCAATCGCGGGCGATTAACGGAGAAGTCCATGATCGGGCGAGTGTGAAGGGGGCGGTTATTGTTGAATCGGGGGCGACAATAAGAGAGGGCGTAACGATCGAGGGACCGGTGTTTGTTGGATCCGGCGCAACTGTTGGGCCGAACGCGTACATCCGGGGGGCGACATCGATCGCTGCGGATACCAAGGTTGGTCATGGGGTGGAGATAAAAAATAGTATATTGATGAATGAAGCGGTCGTTCCGCATTTATCGTATGTTGGGGATAGTATCTTGGGTCGGGAGGTCAATTTTGGTGCTGGGACGATTGTGGCGAATCTTCGGCATGACGATGAGCCAGTACGCATGACGGTTAAGGGCGATCGAGTGTCGACGGGGAGACGGAAGTTTGGAGTAGTAGTCGGGGATGGCGTGAAAACCGGGATAAATACGAGTCTAGATCCTGGAGTGAAGCTTTCGTGTGAATCGCGTACAGAACCAGGGGAGCGGGTTAGTCGCGATCGGTGAGATGCTCCTCCACGATGGATCGCGCTGTAGCGAGGAGGGCGTCTGAATCAGACTGGCTACGTGCTTCTGCGGTAAGGCGGATGAGCGGTTGCGTACCGCTTTGTCGAATGAGGAACCATCCGTCTGGGGTATTGATGCGGATCCCATCAAGCTGTGATCGTTGATCGGGGTCGTACCTGGCAGCAACATCTTGTTCGATGGATTCCATGACTTCGTGTTTGTTTTGGACGGCAATTGATTCTCGTTGCAGTGGGTACTGAGGAATTTCATCGATAAGGTTTGAGAGTGGACCGTTGTGCGTGATTAGTTCAGCAAGCCGGACGGCAGCGAGCGGGCCGTCTGGGCATAAAGTTTGGTCTGGCCAGATCCATGAGCCGCTTGGTTCACCGCCGAATACCACGTTCTTGTGTGTTGTCGCTTCGGCGATATGGACATCCCCGACTTTTGTTCGGATACATGTTGCTCCAAGGGGCGAGATGGTATCATCGACGGCCAAGCTTGTGTTGAGCGGAACGGCGATTTTATCGCCGTCGGTGACGGTTTCTTTCGCGAAGAGAGCAAGGAGGGTATCACCCGAGATCCAGTGACCCTTTTCGGTAACGGCCATCATGCGGTCGGCGTCACCGTCGTGTGCAATTCCGAGATCAGCGTCAGTAGATCGAACGAGCTGTCGGAGGGCGGTGCAGTGCTCTTCTGTGGGTTCGGGAGGGCGGCCGGGGAATCGACCGTCTGGATTGGCGTTGAGAGTTTGTACAGGACAATCAAGAGCAGAGAAAACTTGGGGAGTCATCATGCCGGCACCGTTACCGACGTCGATTGCGATCGAAATATCGACCGAGGATATTGATTCAATGAGTGTTTGAATGTGTGTGTTCACCGCGTCTGATTTTTGATATTCGGTGCCAGCTGAATTCCACGTGATCGGCGGGTAGTTTGAGGAGTCGATGCAGGAAGAAATGGTTGCTCTGAGGGAGGCGTCGTATGCTTGCCCGGAAGGTTGCCAGAATTTAAACCCGTTATCAGTAGGCGGGTTGTGTGAGGCAGTTATTGTTACTCCAGTATCGGCGTTATACCAGTCGACGCTTCGTGCAATAGTGGGGGTTGAAGCAATCCCGAGGCGATAGACATCTGCACCGCTTGCTCGTAATCCAATCGAAATTGCATCGGCTAGATATTGGCTCGTCGTCCGGGTGTCCCGTCCAATAACAACGAGGGTAGCATCGTGGGCTATCGCTCGCCCGAGGTTGAGTCCTAACTCCGGCGTGATGTGTTCGCCGACTGGCCCTCGGATACCACTAGTTCCGAACATATCACGGGATGCTGGGGAAACAAGTTAGGGATGTCGTTACTGGTCGGGGGAGGAGCGATAATCAAAATCGATTCCTTCTCTCCGAGTATCAAGAGGAGTATGCAACTTGGTGTTATTGGGCTTGGACGGATGGGGCGGATTGTGGTGGATCGGGTAATGGACGCAGGTCATTCCGTTGTGGCGTTCGATGTTGATGAAGAATCCGTAAGGGAGGCGGGGGATGCAGGAGCGGTGGCCGCATTTTCACTCGAGAAGTTAGTGGAGGAACTCGATTCATCAGTTGTATGGTTGATGGTGCCAGCTGGCGACGCAGTTGATTCTGCGATCGATGAGGTCGATCCGTTACTTGGATCGGATGGCATTATCATCGACGGAGGGAATTCGCATTTTGAAGCGTCGATTGAGCGGAGTGAGCGATGTGAGTCATCGTTCCTTGATTGTGGGACGAGTGGGGGACCAGCCGCAGCGGACGATGGATTCTCCTTGATGATCGGTGGTCCGGAAGCAGCGTATCAGGAGTTGACTCCGGTGTTTGATGCGGTTGCAACAGGACCGTTAGGGCATGAGCGAGTGGGGCCGGTTGGTGCTGGGCATTATGTGAAAATGATTCATAATGGGATTGAGTATGCGTTAATGCAATCGTATGGAGAGGGGTTTGATTTGTTGGCGAACGGGCGGTATGATCTCGATTTGCAGGCGGTAGCGAGAACGTGGAATCATGGGGCTGTAGTGCGGTCGTGGTTACTAGAGTTGGTTGAGGAAGCGTTTGCGGACGAGGGGAATGATTTGGGTGATGTTGCAGATTATGTAGCGGGTGGGTCGACTGGGAAGTGGACCGTAGAAGAAGCACTCGTCCAAGGAGTGCCAGTTCCATTGATCTATGGGGCCCTTGCTGAGCGGTTTTCGTCGCGAGACGATCGGTTTTCTCGTCGGTTAGCGAATCGGTTACGGTACGGGTTCGGTAGACACGAAGTAATCCGAGACTAGTAGCGAATTGTGGGTGTTACGATGGAGGGATCGAATCACTAACACCGCTCAAGTTCCTATTTGTGGTATGGATGATCCCGGGTTGGAGGTGCTTCGGGTATTAGCAGATGGACCGGTGAGTGGCCCGGAGTTGGCGGCGGAACTAGGTATTTCCCGGGAAGCTGTTTGGAAACGGGTTGAGTCGTTACGGGCGAATGGTTTCGTGATTCAAGGGACATCGACGGGGTATGAGTTGCAAGAGAATCCGGAATTCAATGGGTTAAGTATCGCCCTGGGGGCGCCATGTGAGTTCACGATAGTGTATCGAGATGTAGTCCAGAGTACGAATGAAGTAGCGCGGGATTATGCAGTGGATGGCCAGTCAGAAATTGTAGTGGTTGCTGATCAACAATCGGGGGGGAGAGGGCGATTGGGTCGGGAGTGGTCGTCGCCGTCGGGCGGGATTTGGATGAGTGTTGTCTTACGGCCTCCCATGGCGGTGTCGGAAGTGGCAGTGATTACACACATCGCTGCGGTTGCGGTTACGGAGGCGCTCCGAGATTTGGGGTTGGATTCGGGGATTAAGTGGCCGAATGATGTGTTGGTTCGTGATGATGGGGAAGAAGCAAAGATTGCAGGGATACTGACCGAGTTCGAGGGTGAAGCTGAACAAGTCAATTGGGCAATTATTGGGATTGGATTGAACGCGAACGTTCCGGCGGGTGAATTGCCAGAGGGGGCGACGAGCTTATTGGCGGTGCATGGCCAGATTACTCGGCGGTGTCTTGTGGGGGATATTCTTCGAAGGATATCGGGGTATCGAAATGCGCGAGGGGAGGTGCTGGACCGGTGGAAAGAGTATTCGGTAACATTAGGTGAGGAGGTTCGAGTAGAGTTGGGTGATCGAGTGATTGAAGGGGAGGCGATTGAGTTGACACGTAGTGGCGCGTTGGTAGTTGAGACAGTTAGTGGTGAAGAAGTGGTGCATTCCGGTGATTGTTATCATTTACGATCGGCATGAGCCGGGTGTCGGGGGTTAGAATACCCATCAGTTTAGATATTAATATTATTAATATATTATAGTGTAGTATTTATTTAATTGGTAATCCCTTAATGGCACTCCGAAACGTTTTTAGGTTCAATACACATTCAATCAGATGTAACGTAATATGTACGTTCGGCCAAAAAACGAACTGAAATAAACACAAACTATTCGCAATACTAAATAAACATAAAAAAACACAACTTAACTATGGCTCTAGAAAAACAAACATCGTCCGATGCAGTTGATACAGTCCTTGATACAGTCGAGGATGAAAACGTTGAGTTCCTTCGACTTCAATTCACTGACATCCTTGGGTTGGTGAAAAACGTCTCAATTCCCGCATCCCAAATCGAGAAAGCGTTCGATGAAGGTATTTACTTTGATGGTTCATCGATCGAAGGATTTGTTCGAATCCAAGAATCCGATATGCGGCTTGAACCAGATCCTTCGACATTCAGTGTCCTTCCATGGCGACAAAAAGAAGACGGAGGCGCTGCAGCGAGGATGATCTGTGATGTCTTAAACACCGATGGGACGCACTTCAATGGCGACCCACGATACGCGCTGAAGAGTGCGTTGAACCATGCAAACGAACTGGGTTTCGAAGTGAACGCAGGACCGGAACCTGAATTTTTCGTGTTCGAGAAAGAGGACGGAAAGGCAACGACGGAAACCCACGACTATGGCGGATATTTCGATTTATCACCAAAAGATCTAGCGTCTGATCTCCGTCGGGAGATCATTCAGACGCTCGAATCAATGGACTTTGAGGTTGAGGCAAGTCATCATGAGGTCGCTCGGGGACAGCATGAAATCGACTTCAAGTATGATGATGGACTCAAAACGGCTGACAACATTGCAACGTTCCGGAGTGTTGTTCGTGCAGTAGCAGAACACAACGGGCTCCATGCGACGTTTATGCCGAAACCGATTGCCCGAATCAACGGCTCTGGAATGCACACACACCTTTCGTTGTTCAATGATGACGGGAACGCGTTTTATGATGAAGACGACGAGTTCAATCTCTCTGATATCGGGAAAGAGTTCCTTGCTGGGATCCTTGAACATGCCCCAGCGCTCACGGCGATTTGTAATCCAACCGTGAATTCATATAAGCGGCTCGTTCCGGGATACGAAGCACCGGTGTATATCGCTTGGAGTGATGTAAATCGGTCGGCGTTAGTCCGGAAACCCGCTGCTCGAACGCCTGCTGCATCCAGGATTGAATTACGTTCACCTGATCCGTCGTGTAACCCGTACCTTGCCCTCGCAGTGATGGTAGAAGCTGGTCTCCATGGTATTGAGGAGGGATTGGAAGCTCCAGATCCTGTGCGTGAGAACATATATGAGTTTGACGAGGCGAAACGTGAAGAATACGGGATTGACACGCTACCTGGGACGCTGGATGAGGCGATTGATGCGCTTGAAGCTGATGATGTCATCATGGACGCGCTTGGTGAGCATATCGCTGAGAAGTTCATCGAGGCGAAACGGAGAGAGCACGCGGAGTACATTACTGAAGTGAGCGAGTGGGAGATCGACTCGTACCTCGAGACGTTCTAGGACCAATCTGCGTTTGCTAATTATACATTTGTTGTTCGATTAGGGATGGGAAGTCGGTCGAGGGGAGTAGGTATATAATCATTCACTAAATAATAGTTGGCAATGGCATCTCGATCTTCGAGTGTGTTTGTAGTTGAATGTGATTCAGAGAATTTTGAAAAAACCGTTTTGTCTAGTACTGATCTCAGAGAGTTTACCGATGTACCTGGTGAGTTAGATGGGTTAGAGTCAGCTCGGTTGTGGGGGGTGCCGAATGGTGATTCGAATCGGACGTATTTCGAGAAAATGAAGCAGGGTGATTTAGTATTGTTTTATCGGGACGGGGAGTATGTGGGGTCAGGGTGGGTGCGTGTGGTATTCGAAGATGAAGCAAATTGGGCGAGCTCCTCAGTGTGGTCGGGGAAACCGTCGCAATTTGTGTTCGTTGTTGAAGATTTCGAGGCGGTGTCGGTGCCGATGAAGGCTGTGCATCGGATTTTTGATTATTCTGATTCGTATCAACCACCGGCGTTTATGCGAGTAGCTGATTCACGCGTGAATCGGGCACCAGAAGCGATTAAACTCGCACTCCGGAAGTACGAGTCTTCGGTGTAGAGGGGTTTTCGGTCAGGTCAAGAATTTATGTCAACCAAGCGATCTATTGTAGTGGGTGCGGTGGGTCAGTTTCCGAGAGAAGTCCGGTGATTGAGATAGCGGTCCTCATGCGTTGGTTGTGAGCGAGCAAATGTGGATAGTGGTTTTAGGAAAGAATGGTGGGTAGATGTGTCACCGCGAGGTTTATGTCCCTCGTGTTCGGTGAATACCAAATAAGGTTCAAAAGAACGTGCCGTCCTTATCCGCCGTGTTTGGTGATCATGCGGAGATATTGTTCGAGCGTGATTTCCAACTGTTATTGTTAGCCAATATAATGGGACCATTGGGGACGTCGATGATCTCCCCGGTGCTTGATTCCTTAATCGGTCCGATGAACGCGTCACCGGCCGAGATCGGTTTGATGATGTCGGTATTTACAGCGCCGGGAATTGTTATTTACTTGGTTGCCGGGTTGATCGCTGATCAATACGGTCGAAAACCAGTACTCGTGGTGTCACTCCTCGTGTTCGGGACGACTGGGACGTTGATTGCATTCACGACTTCATTTGAGATTGTTTTAGGGTTACGGTTTCTCCAAGGAATGGCGTTTGGAGGGATCACCCCAATAATCATCACGAGTCTCGGGGATATGTACTCGGGAGACAGAGAAGCAACTGCCCAAGGAGTTCGATTTACGGGTTCAGGGATAACGTCAACAGTGTTTCCGTTACTTGCCGGAGGTCTAGTCGTAATCGCGTGGCAATTCCCGTTCGTGTTGTATGCGATTGCCATTCCAATCGCTGTGTTGGTGTTCGTGTCGTTTCGTGAGCCAACTGATCTTGCTGCACAACAATCGAATAAGAATCGAGGGACTACATCGCAGTTAGTCGCACTTGGCCAATTGGTTCGCCAAACGAGGGTGTTAGCGATGGTAATTGCCCGGGGGTTACCAATGATCATTTGGACTGGGTTTATTACGTATAATTCAATCGTTGTCGTTCAGGTCTTAGGGGGGACTCCAACAGATGCTGGTATATTAGTAGCCCTTGCAAGTGTGACGTACGCGGGCGCGGCGAGTCAAGCAGGACGGATTACGACTATTTTTTCCAGTCGTTTATATCCGTTAATCGGGGCAAATATTTGTCTGGGTGTTGGATTTGTGGTCTTCTTGTTTGCGCCGGTGTTATCGATTGCTGGGTTGGGGATTGCTATCGTCGGAATTGGGTTTGGTTTGACGTTATCGCTTTATCGGAGTGTGATTACGGGGCTTGCCGATGAATCACGGCGGGCGGGGCTTGTGACGGTTTCTGAGGCGTTTGGTCGGGTGACAACAACGATTACCCCAATCATTATGGGCGGGGTTATAGGGGTGATGGCTCCCGATGTTGGGTTGGCTATGGCAATACAAATTATCGGTCTAGGTGCGGCCGTTGTTGGTGGTGTTGGGGGAGTGTTGTGTTTACTGGTGATTCGGGGGGCGCCGAGTGTGCAGTATACAGTGTCATAGACTGGTTAAATCTACCAGTGAAAGAGGGGAGTAGTACTGTTAGTGATGGTGTTGGATCGGGCCGTAGGCTTTTAGGAAACCAGATTATACTTCTCGGTAGTATGCCAGAAATCGAGGTTTCGCTTCCGGATCATCTTAACGAACAAATCGATCGGTTGATTGATCAGGGTGATTTTTTGAATCGCGAACAGGCGATTGAGGAGCTGTTGTCGATGGGGATTTCTACGTATGATGTTGAAGAAGAAGACCAAACGATTGAGGGTGAGAATTTGTTTACGCAGGCGGTAGATGACCAGCAAGACCCGGCGATTCGGGATAACGATGGCGGGGACGATTATACGTTCTAGTGTGTAGTGAGGAATCTTTGGGATGATGGAGTAATTGGTGTAAAGGGTGAGTCACCAATTGTTTAAGCAGTAATAGCGTGTACCCCCAAGGCAGTATGGCTAGTCAAGCCGTAGCATCCGATATCCTCGAATCAAATACGATTGTTGACACCGATGTCCATTTATCCCGCGGTATATCCGTAGAGGACCTCGCGGCACATCTCGACGACCCTCACAAAAATCGTGTGTTAGCAAGCGGTCGGTATCCGGAATCGACGGGGAGCGATTGGGATCCGTATATGGGCGGGAAAATCGAAACACGACGGCTCGATAGCCCTGCGACGATACAAAAAGATCTCGTTGAGCAGTTCAACGTGGATCACCCGATTTTAAACACGATATCAGGGTGTACACGATTATCCGATACGGATTTTGCCGCAGCGTTGATGCCAGCAAATAACAACGTGATTATAGAGAAGTTCCTCGACCCGTCGGAGTTCTATGGCCTCGGGGTGGTGACTCCCCAAACGCCCCATCGGGCAGCTGAGGAAATCGATCGGATTGGGGATGAAAAGCAGATCGTTGGATTGTTCCTTGAAACGTTTGCACAGGATCCTCCGATGGGGGATCCGATGTACGATCCGATTTATAAAGCAGCGGAGGATAACGATTTGCACATTGCGTTTCATGGGGCTGCAGCGAGTGGGTTCAAAGAAGATTTCCCGATTCAAAATCGTGGGTTAGAGAAATTTCTTGAGGTGCACACGCTTGCCCATCCGTGGCAAGCTATGCTGGCATTTGTGAGTGTCCTCGTACAAGGAGTGCCAGTGAAATTCCCTGGGTTGAATTTCTCGTTTTTGGAGTCCGGGATTTCGTGGGTGCCGTATATTATGTGGCGGTTAGATAAGGAGTACTCTATGCGGCGGAGTGAAGCGCCGTTGCTTGAGGATCGCCCGAGTGAGTATGTCAAGGATCAGTTTTATTTCGCGAGTCAACCTTTGGGCGAGCCTGGTTCCCCCGAGCAAATGGAGCAGATGATTGACATAATTGGAGCGGATTCGGTTATGTTTGCGTCAGATTATCCGCATTGGGATTTTGATTCGCCCGATGAATTAGGCCAGTATTTAGCACGAACGTTTTCAGAATCAGAACGGAAGAAAATGTTGACCGAGACTCCGGCAGAAGCATTCGGCCTTTCAGTGTAACAATAGGTTGGTGGAATCGGGGAAGCGTTTGTTTGCGACGTGTCTTTGATTCGTAATTCTGAGATAATTAGTTGTTGTAGTAGGGGTCGTCTCTGAGGAGTTCTGGCTCAGAGAGTAAGTAATCCTGGACCCGTACTCGGGTACGAATAGTAATAATGAGGACAACATAGAGATAGACGAGTCCAATGCCGAGAAAGACAAGTTGGCTGACATCGGGGAAGAGACCGCGCTTAAGAGCGAGTAACCCGGCTAACGCAATGATGACGACATCGATTTCGAGGAATTTGAGGGTATATTTGATGAGTGATTTTTGTCTCGATGAGAACGCCATTGCCGTTGGGAATATAGTTATTGATCTGTGAAAATAGGTATAACGGTGAGATAAATCATGAGCGGCAACTAGAGGTGATTGGGATGGTCGCAACGAGAGTGGACTGCTAGGCGTTATTCTGGATCGTATGAATGGCCATCTTGGACCGATGGCGCTCCAATTGCTACCACAGTGACGTTTTTGGTTGCATCTGGATGGTTGTAGGCGTAATGCGCGTTCTTTGGTTCTGCGATGAAGAAACTACCTTGGGGGACCGTGAAGGTTTCCTCGGGTGTTTCCACGGTTAGCTCGCCGGAGACGACGAAAAATACCTCTTCTTGTTCGTCATGGTAATGTAATCCCTGGGTGTTGGGTATGTCTTCGCCAGGGTTGACGTCATAGAATCGTAAGCCCATGTTGTTCATCCCGATTGCTTCGCTGATGTAATGGGTTTCCGATGGTCTGCCGGGTGTCTGTTCGATGTCGTATGGGTCAATGACGTGATACGTCATGCCTAGGTAATGGGTTGGGGGATACGTGATTCTTTCCGAAGAAGGGAGCTCAAAAGGGCGCAGTCATTTGGTCTAGGGGTAAGTTCAGCGTGGCCGGGTGGGTTTTGTCCAGGAAACGGTTTGTGTATGGCTGTAGTCACAGTGCGAGCAGTCAACCGATCGCGTGTCCCATAGTCGGGTGAGTTAGTCGAAATCGCTGGTTTCTCTGGATAGTCAGTAGTGATAAGTGAAAATGGTGCTTCGCATGCTGGATAGGTGGTTGATTCTCGCGTGAGGAAATATTCTTTCGAAACAATGGCGACGAGTGACGCCATCAGTACGATTGGGAAAAACGTGGATGGGGCAAGCGGATACCCGGCGGAAAACAACGGTGTATAGTTCGGGATTACTGCGGTTAAGATACCCAGGAGTACCGCGATGCTCCCGAGGAAACTCGTGCGGAATACTGTGTTGAGGCGGGGAATCGTGACAGGGGATGGTTTGAGAAGGAACGTGAATAACTGGAGCCACGAATCAGTTGGTGGTTTTTTCGATGGAGGGGATCGTTGCTCGAGGGGTGTGGGCTGCGTGATTGATTTATTTATTTGGGTGAAGTCCCTCCCAGCATGGATGTTATGAGCTGTAGTGTCGCCGGTCTTCGTTTTGGTATCCGAATCGCGTCGCATGCTTATCCCTGACTCTCAGGACATGTATATAAAATCCCGCACACAACGATTATGTACTAGAACCGCTACCTAGAGTGGAGGGCCGGGGGGATTTATCGGGGATTTTCAATCATACTGTAGCAATTAGATTGGTATCTTCTTATTCAATTTCGACGGCTTTCGGGAATAGTATTAGCTGCGGTTTTCGACGGCGTCATTGAACGTCGCAAGCGCGTTTTCAGCTCCGCTTACCAAATGACTACTATCGGTTCCTGCCATTAGGAAATCAAAACCGACATTCATCCATTTCGTGATGTCGGCTGGGTCAGTTGTTAAGGTTGATACTGGGGTTTCTGCTGCGTCAGCTGCAGAGAGAATCGAATCGACAGCTTCCATAAATTCATCCGAATCCCATTCGCCGTACAAGCCTAGATTCGCTGATAAATCAGCGGGCCCCATGAACAAGCCATCGATACCATCGGTTGCCGCGATTGAACCGACGTTGTTGAATCCTTCCTCGGTCTCGATCTGTGCGAGGACCACAACCTCGTCATTTGCTTCAAAAAAGTACTCGGGCATATCGAATCCATATCGCGCCGCCCGTCGACCTGCCACCCCTCGCATTCCCTCTGGGGGATACCGGGTTGCATGCACGAGTGCTTCTGCTTCTTCGGCAGTTCCAATCATCGGCGCCATAACGCCTGTCGGCCCAATATCCAACACACGTTTGATTATCACTGGATCATTCCAGGGTAATCGAACGATTGATGCCGTCTCACCGGAGGCGGCATCGATCGCTCGGACCATGTGTTCTAATGTCTCCAATCCTGTCGTGGTATGCTCGATGTCAATAACAATAAAATCGAAATCCATTTCAGCGTTCATTTCACTCACCGCAGGATCGCGAAACGACACCCAACTTCCAACTAGTGGTTCTCGTGCACGCAATTGTTCTTTGAACGACATACACCGTGTATCGTCGATAGACCCCAATAAACCCGACTAAATACTTACCCAGTGTCAAGGACCAAAAGTAATTGTGTTTTAGCAATCCGAGGACAAGCACAACCTATGGTAACAGAAACCAACGAGTTGTTTGATCCGACCGATTACCGAATGATCGACATCGGGTATACTGTTGTCCCGGGGGAAAATCCCGATCGGCCATTCGCGATTCAAAAAGGAATTCTTGCAGATGGAAGCTACAAGTATGATATTCTAGACACCCATTCACACGTCGGTTCGCATGTGGAGGCCAGTGGGCATTATTTCGGGCATGAAGAAGGAACACCGATTGTTGACCTCCCGTTATCGCGATTTTATGGGCCTGGTGTCTTACTTTCCGTGACCGAATTTGAGATAACGAACGAAACCCTCGAAGATAGTATCGGTGATACGATTGAACCAAGGGATTATGTTGTCGCTCGGAACGACACACCGGCCAATCTGAGTAAGGAAGACGCGTATTCAACCGACGATGACGCTCCGGCGTTCACACCAGAGGCAGCAGAATGGTTGCGCGAGCAAGAAATAAAAGGCGTCATTCTCGGTGACATTGGACTGGGACGGAAAGTTGAGGATTCGAATGAATTCCATGAAATATTGATGCAGGACGAAGTCGTGTTCGTTGAATTCGTCGATAACCTCCACGAAATTTCAAAGGACCGCTTTACCGTGCTTACCCTCCCGTATGAGGTCGAGCGACTAGGGAGTAGCTTCTGTCGACCAGTTGTCATTGAACCACGATAAATTCCACCGCAAAGTAGTGTGTTGAGAGTGTCCCACGATTCGAGATTCTTAATAATCAGAACTCACCATCTACGATATGGACCAATCGTCCGAACTGGACGAACATTCACCCCCTGCTGACTACAACCACATCGTCGACACTGACACGCAGATCCAAGAAACAGTGGACGCGATCCTCCCCTACATGGATGACCGTGCATCAGCGAAAAAATTCATTAGTTACTCAAATCATCCCCGATCAAATATTTACGCCGACACGTCAGCCTATCCCTTGTTCGACTACAAACGAGCGGATGGCAGCGATACGCCACTCAAACAAGACGACGATATTACAGAACTCATCACCACTGACGATCTCAACCAATTAATACAATCCCTCGGTATTTCGACAGCTATCGTCTCACCAACTCTTAATCTCGGGCTCGGAGAAATCCAAAACGACCGGTTCGCCGTTGCGCTCGCAAACGCCTATAACGGCTGGTTACTCGACCAACTGGATCACTACGATTCGATGTACGGGAATCTACTCATAGCACCACACAAACCCGACCGAGCTGCCGAGGAAATTGACCGGCGCGCCACAGAACAAGACATCAAAGGCATCGAATTCCCCGTCACCGGGCTTACCCCACCAATGGGCCATGAACAATACGCGCCTATTTACGATGCTGCCAGCACGCACAATCTCCCAATAGCAATGCATGGCGTCGTTGGACTCAAATCCTTCCACCAACAATACTACCACTCATCTAGTACATACGCTGAAGATTACGTGACTCACGCCCCATTCACGCATCTCAGAAACATCGTGTCTCTCCTCTTTGAAGGCGTCCCGGAATTCTACCCGGACCTCTCGTTTATTACGCACGGTATGGGCCTTGGGTTCGCTCCCTACATTGTGCATCGGATCGATGATCACTACCTCGAACTCGGTTATGAAATCCCCGCATTAACGAAACTCCCGAGTGAATATTTCGCGGACCAATTTTATTGGTCGACAAGGCCACTCGGACATTCTCAACGAAACTCCAAGTACTTTCAACGCATGATCGAAATGATTGGGACTGATAACATCCTCTACGCCTCTGACATGCCCCACCCGGTTAACGATACACCCACGGATTTCATTTCCCTAACCGAACCAATGTTCGACGAGGACTCTATCACACGAATGGTATCAGGGACGGCAAAACAACTCTATGATTTGTAACCACAGCCCAGGTTACAGCTCGACATAGACATCGCCGTCTTCTTCCTTCACAGTATACGTTGGGACAGAATACCGTGAATCCTTCACATTTTCACCTGTCGTTATGTCATACGCCCACCCGTGCCATGGACACGAAATATACTTCGCTTCTGGATCATACTCCCAATCCCAGTTATCCGCTGCCATCTGCATGTACCCCGTTAACCCACCTTCACAGAGCGGTCCAGATTGGTGAACACAGTAATTCGCCAACGCGAAATACTCTCCCGAATGCCGGAACACAGCGATTTCTTGTCCGTTAACCTCGATAATCACTCGTGACCCGTCCTCTTCGAAGTCATCCGCCGATGCAATTTTCACAAAAGACGCCATGATCTCCCTTGAGTACGTGCTGTATCGATGCCTATGTCAAAACGTGATTTAGGGCTTGTTATTCCAACCCCGACCCGCTACCTCTCCGCACCTATACCAATGAAGTCAGTCACCCACCTACATTACCTAGAGAGAAATAACTGGTAGCCAGTACACCTGTTCAAGGATATCCAAAATCATATATCCAGACATCGCTTCTTATTCCCCACTACGAATGCGGTTGGACGAAACCATCGATCAAATCCGAACCGGCCAATACGATCCACAAATTTCCGGTACGGATATTGAATTTTATTGTCTCCCCGAAGACCATGGAATCAACCCAGACCCCCGGAATCCCAAAGACGTCATCGATACGGGCACTCGCAACCCGACGTATGGTACGGTTTTTACCGAAGAAGAAACCGCCTTCATCGACGAGCCACCGGTCAAACGAGCAATGGACGCAGGATGGCTACTTACCAATCCAGTGCCCACCGCTATCAGAACCCCTGAAGAAGTAAACAGAACGATTCCGATCACTCAAACCCAATTTGATCATATCACTGACTACAAGAACCGCCGCGGAATCGATATTCGCCATGGCGTAGCTCAAGATCAAGAAATCTGGGAAATCAACACCGGATGGGTCATTAACGTCCCAGAGGGTTACTCAGTGTTCTACACCCACCCGTTTAACTATGGAAACGACACATTCCATACAATCCCAGGCGTTATAAGCGAAGATGAATTTCCGTACATGTTCTGGGTACCAGTGATTATTACTGTCGACGAAGGTAACATCCAGTTCAACGAACCATTCGTTCAAATCATCCCGTTCAAAGCCACCGAGACCATCAACGCCGAAATCATTC
>CAZITY010000021.1:0-1627 GCA_964542445.1 uncultured Halobacteriales archaeon
TACTGAGCTTTTCGCCACGGGTCTAAACCCGTGCGACTAGCATGGCTAAATCGGATCCCGATAGCAATGGCCTCCGGCAGGATCAACCGGAATGTCCCTGGGGGTGAGCCCAGGGATCTGGCGGGATTCCAAGTTGGAATTCCCTCCAATTGTTACCAGAGGACTAATCGGATGTCACCGAACTGTCAAAGCTCATATCAGATCCCATCTGTACGGCGGGCCGCAGGGGTAGGATCCTCATTACGTTTTCCGGACGTGAACATTCCCGTGGATAGATATTAAACCCATCGGAACGGTGTGTTTTTCGTCCGTATGGTGCAGTCTGAATCTGCACCACGTTGCATTGACAACCCAACAGTCGTTCGTACTTAAGGTCGTTGGATAATCCCAGTCTCGGACGACTGGTGTCGTTGCGTAATTCAAACCAATGGATGGGATTGTAATAACCCCGTCGGAATCATGACGTTCAGGCATGCGAGAGCATACCAATAGTTTCTGCGGGAGTTATTCATGTCTGAGTACGGGTTCCAACAGCTAACATGCGATGGGGCGGGGGAGGGTTTATGGCCAGTTGCCACCTTCTCGGTAGGCTTGCAAGACGCGTTCGAGGGCGACGACGTACGCAGCGGTGCGAAGGGAATCAAGGTCGTGTTCTTCGTACGCATTCATCATTCCAGTGAATGAGTCACTAATGATTCGTTCGAGTTCTTCATTTACGCGAGATTCAGTCCAGTAGAATCGCTGACGGTTCTGGACCCATTCGAAGTAGCTCACGGTAACGCCACCGGCGTTTGCGTGAATGTCAGGGAGGACGTACACATCTCGGTCAGCCAGCGCTCGGTCGGCATCCGGTGTCAGTGGACCGTTTGCTGCTTCTGTGATTACGTCTGCTTGGACGTCTTCGGCGAGGTCACCGTCGATAGCGTTCTCGAGCGCTGCTGGAACTAGGACATCGACGTCGAGGGTGAGCAGATCATCATTCGAAATTCGATCGGTTCCCTCGTAATCCACGACACTCCCGGTCTCTCGTTTGTGTTCTTTGACCCCGACGGTATCGATCCCGTTCAAATCGAGCGCACCACCCGACGAGTCACTTACTGCAACAACGGTGGCGCCGAGGTCCTCGAACAACCGGGCGGCAATCGATCCGGCATTCCCGTAGCCTTGGATCGCGACCGTCGCTGTTGATATGTCTCGTTTGAGGTAATCGAATAATTCTCGTGTCGCCAGCATTGTCGATCGTCCGGTCGCTTCGACACGGCCTTGACTCCCACCAGAATCAATAGCTTTCCCTGTAATCACTCCTGGTTCCGTCGTTCGCTCGAGCGTTTCGTAGGTATCCTTGATCCAGTTCATTTCTTTTTGTCCGGTGTTCACATCAGGCGCCGGAATGTCCCGATCAATCCCAATGATCGGGCGTAGCTCTTTGGCGAACGACCGCGTGATTCGTTCGAGTTCGCTCTCTGAGTACGCACTCGGATCAAGCGCGATCCCGCCTTTCCCCCCGCCGAATGGAATCTCAACCGTTGCGCATTTATACACCATCCACCCCCCGAGCGCTAAGACTTCATCCAGGTTGACCGCCGGATGATACCGAATACCGCCTTTATACGGTCCTCGATCACCA
>CAZITY010000021.1:1637-18814 GCA_964542445.1 uncultured Halobacteriales archaeon
TCGATAGACCCGTCGTCCATCTCGACTGATAACGTCGCTTGTAACACGCGCTCTGGGTGTTTCAATCGCTCAATTTCGTCAGATGACGCCTCGACGTAAGATGCGGCCTCATCGATTTGTGACTGGAGACTCTCAAATGGATTAACGTCCTGACTCATGTATCACAGCTATCTCTCCTAAAATGGTTAAAAATACCGAGAGGTCATTCTACAACTTGAAGGAATACAACGCGTACCATTCTATTACTGATAGTACTCTGATTTTGGGCGTGCGGTCCCGAACTTCGGCGGTAACTCTTGTCGCACAAAATAGACATCATAATCAGTATCCGCTGAGACATTGCTTCCAACGCCCGATAACGATGTCACGATTTTCCCCGCCGATGCGCTCCCGACAACGACAACCGAAGCATCTCGCTCCACTGCCCGTTCTCGCAGTCGCTTTGCAATTCCTCCACTCGTTGTCGTCCCGTCCACCCGAATGGATTCCCACGATGCACTCGGTGCGATAGCTAATGCCTGCCTGTGCAATTGCCCAATAATCACTCGTGGTTCGAAGGGGTCCCCTAGTTCGATCCAACCTTTCGATTGAGCATACCGTCGATTTTCCGGCATCACACAAACTATAATGAGTTCTTCATCCAGCGCTCCAGCAAACCGATTTGCTTTCGCCACAGCAGCCTTGGCGAGGTTCGACCCGTCAAATGGAACGAAAAACGTCATCAGTTACCTAAAACCCGGAGAAATCGTATCATCGGATTCACGCATCGTTCCCGAATTCCTGTAAATCAAACTCGTCCGGCGTTTGTCCCGCTTGATCTAATACCGCGCCTTCAATCATGATGGGGCAATCAACCCGGAGGGCTAACGCTATCCCATCACTCGGTCTCGCGTCGAACACGCACTGATCTCGCTCCCCTTTGTGATACCATTCCGCATCGATTTTCGCATAAAACGTCCCGTCCGATAACGCATCAATTCGGACTTTATCTATTGCACCACCGAATTCAGTCACCATATCAATCAATAAATCGTGCGTCAATGGGCGATCTGACGGTTCATTTTCGATAGCCAACTGCATCGACTGCGCCTGATCAGGACTAATATAAATCGGCATAAATTCACCGCGGGCCGTTAACACAACCACTGGAGCACTCCGGCCCTCCTCACCGACGCTGACTCCGACGCCGTTCACTTCCGCTTCGTGATCCATAGTACTAGCTACGAAACCTAGCACGAAAAGCTATGTGTGCGAAGCGAATTCCTCTGCGTTTTCACCCGCGATTTTCCCGTACACTGCAGCGTTCGTCAACCCAGACCCACCAGGATAGTTATTATAGAACAGGCCACCGGTCGTGTTCCCCGCGGCATACAACCCATTGATAACGTTATCCCGCGTATCGAGCACTTCTGCATCAACCGTTATACCGAGACCACCATACGCGAACGTAATCCCGCCCGTCACAGGGTAACCCGTGTACGGGGGTTCATCGAGGGGGACAGCCCAGTTCGACTTCGGTGGCGTCACATCCGTTGTTTCATTCCCGTCGAGGACTTCAGGATCGAATTGGCCCGGGTCACATCCCGCATTGAAATCTTCGACGGTTTCAACGGTTTGTTCTACATCCTCGATCCCCAACCGATTGGCGAGTTCTTCAATACTTCCGCCCGTAATTTCGCGCGAGGGCCCCATGTGTGCTACGTATTCTTCGGTTTTTGAATCGACGATGATGAACGCTTCATGATAGGGTTGTTCGAAAATCCTCCGACCGAACTTTGCATACGTGTGCGCTCTAGCATCTTCACCTTCGTTAACGAACCGTTCACCGTCGTGATTAATAATCAATCCATACTGATACCCATCGATCCGGGTAATCCCTCCCTCGACATCCGGGGATCCTGCGTCGATAATCGCCATATGTGCGCCACTCCATTCGCCTTCGGGTTTCGCGCCGATATCGAGCGCCATCTCGATGACTTCTCCAGTGTTGTATCGGCTCCCCCGGACTTTCATGAGTTCGTATCCGGTCCCATAGTACCGCGTTCGTTTCTCCGTACTCGATTCATACCCACCGGCAGCGAGGACGACCGCCCCACCATTGAATCGTACCCGCTGTCCATCGAGCGACGCTATGATCCCTGTGACTCGTTCGTTTGAATTCTGAATCAAATCTTTCGCTTGCGCATCATAATACACGTCGGCGCCGGCGTCGGTCACGATATCGACGAGTTGACTCACGAACTGCTCGCCATCGAGCCATACTCGGCCTGCCGTGTACCCCGAATGGGGCGGGGAAGTTTCCCACTCAATATCTCCTCTCGTCAACCATTCAAGGGTTGGCGCGGCCTGCGACGTCATAACGTCAAGCAGATCCTCATCAGCCCGCGCGTTCGACAACCGCATGAAATCTTGGTAATAATCTGATGGTGAGTAATCCGGGATATGGAACTCGTAGCCGTCTAGATCGAGTTCAGCAGTCGGCACCCGGAACGATTCGGTGAACTGCGTATGTCCACCGCGGTGCTCTTTGGGCGACTTCTCTAACACCGCAACATCCGCATCGTTTTCTGCTGCGGCCAAACCCGCTGCGAGACCTGCCATCCCGCATCCGACGACCACTACGTCGTAATTGTATTCTTCTTCGACCGGAATTTCTGCTGGCATACTACCGAACCAGATGGGATTTCATATAGGCATTATGCTCTAGCTTTGTCGTTCTCGCACTGTGCCACCGATTACCAACCGATCACTCGTCGAACTATCGGAATATGGCGAGTGAGGAGGAACAGTTCACCCGAGAACTGCTTCCCGAACAGCTGACTCAAACGAGTTCGATGTCATTTCATATAACGTGTACCCTTCGCCTTCTCGTCGACGCCCGACAGTTGAGATTGTTTCTCCATCCACCCGGATTTCCCAGTCACTCCCTGACTGTGGGTTCACGCCACGTAACTGTATCTCGATATCGAGTTCGTCTTCGAGAGACATGATGAGCTCAGGGGTGTATTCGCCGTCTGTGAACCGTGGCGGTCGATATGGTCGCATATCGTGCGCGCGGAATTCTTCGATGTTCCGCCGCCACCAATCCGGGTATTCAGATAAATCTTCGCCGGCATACGGATCTTCCTCGTCATATCCCGGTGGTAGATTCGCGGGTCGTGGTGGATCGTTATTTGCCATGGATCGAGTTTCGCTAGGTACCTCGTTGTTCGTAATAATAACATCTAGTTCCTAATGCGTACCGGACCATTGATCTTAACGCTCTTACCATTCCCTAGGCTTTAATCCGTGGTTAATCAATCCAGAAAGCGCCATATAGGCTGTCTTTGGCAGTATCCACATTGATAACAAGCTGGCTAGATTTATACCATTCAGGCGGTTGATAAGAAACATGAGCGAAGCCGAAGGGGATAAGGTGACTGCCTCTACCGACGGAATCACTATTCGGAAGACTCCCGATACAGAACAATTCGAAACACTCGCTGTCGTGTATGATATCACCTCGGATCGAGAGGACACTGTGTGGTTGCGGGTCACAGATAAACTGCCAGACGAAGTTTCCATAGATGATGTTGGATTCCATCCAGACTACGGCGCGGAATTCTGGGATGTCGTTGATGATACTGTGGTGTTCGAACGAGAGTTCAATCCGGTTGAGGAATTTACCACGGTATTCGGGGTTCGTGATTACGGTGCTGATGACCTCGAACCGTTTTACGCCGATCCGGAAATTGAGATCATTGATGAGACAGATGAGGAATCTGGACCAAATATGGATGATGTTGTGTCCGAAAAGGACAGTGAAATGGTACGAGAGGTTATTGCTGGTGATCGAGATTCGCTTCCTGGAATGGAAGCGACAGGGGAAGAAGCACCGTTGTTGGGAGAACCAGAATCCAATGAGGAGGAAATTGGTATGCCTGAAGTCGATCCGTTCAGCGAGGATGACCCAGCAGAAGAGCCAGAACCGACCGAAGCATCCGACGAGAAACCAGAACCGGCCACCGATGACATTGAAGCTGCAGTGCACGAGGAATTTGCGGAGGATTCTCAGCTGGATGAACCGGACGAAGAACAACCCGAACCGGCTGAACCACCTGCTGGTGAGAAAGAAGATGACGAAATTACCGTCCCAATGACGGGTGGCGTGGCACGGGTGCTTGCCAAGGAACTCAGAGAAGGAAACGTTGATCCAGGTGATCGGCGAGCGATTAAAGAAGAACTCGCGGGTGAGGAAAGCACTGACGCTCGTATCTCTCATCTGCAATCAGAAGTGAGTGACCTCAGGGCCTACACTGATGCGCTCGAGGCATTCATCGATGATCACGGTAGCGGCCAACAGCTTCTTGAAGAAGTCGATTCTCGAACGGAGTCCCTCGAATCCACGGTTTCCGACCTTGAATCCGCAATTGACTCGACGAACGAGTCGGTTTCAGCAGTTGAAGGGTCAGTGGAATCGATTGAATCGGATGTTCAAATGGTTCAGGACACCGTTAGTGATCTAGAGGCACTTCGTAGTCGTGTCGAGCAGTTAGAATCGTCCGTTGAGTCAGTTGAGTCCCAACTTGATGAAATGGCGGCGTTCCGCGATCGGTTAGCGTCTGCCTTTGGCGAATCTATGGACGAGTAACCCGCGTAACGAAGTTATCGAAATCGGCTGAATAATCGATCAACAAATCCTTTTGATTCAGGTTCTGCTTCCTCACCTGTTTCCTCGTCTGTATCGGGATTCTCTGTCGGTTCTGGTGGTGATTCTTCCGCTTCTTCTTCGTTGGTGTCTTCCGATAAGGCGGTTTTTGTTTCTTGTGTGCCGTCGGTTGATTCGGTTTCGAGTAATTCGGCCGGCAGCTCAGGAGTTGCTTCACGGATCAAGACCTTGCTCAGGTGATGATACGAATTTGTGGCCGGTGAGTCTGGTGAGAATTCCCTGAGGGGCTTGCCCGCAGCAGTACTCTCTGCAACCACTGGGTCTTCTGGAATCACCCCAAGAACTTCAGTTCCCAGCGTTTCCCCGATTTCCACGGGGTTTGTTGTTTCACGAACTCGGGTTACAATCACCCCCCGAATATCGGCGTCAACCGTCCGTGCGAATTCAGCGGTTCGTTTCGTGTCATGAACCGCAGACTCGTCAGGTGATGATACGAGGACAACCTCGTCTACTAATCCGAGCGGGAGTAACGATTCATAACTCAACCCGGCCCCCGTGTCGACAATCACGTAATCATATTGATCAGCAAGTGCCGATAACACGCGACCGAATTCACTGGGGTCCGCATCGGCATAGGCATCGATTGATCCTTCCCCACCGAGTACAGCAAGACCGTCCGGCGTCGTTGTTTCTGCGTCACGAATCTCTGACTCGCCGGTTAGCAACTCATGGATCGTTACTTCTGGGGCTACGGTGAGGAGCGTCGCGAGGTTTGGCATCCCCAAATCACCGTCAACGATAATCACTGATTCTCCCTCAGCGTGTAACCAGTCCCCGACATTCACGACGGTGGTTGTCTTCCCAACACCCCCTTTGCCACTTGCGACTGCAATAACCGTCCCACTCATTGGTGTGTCGTTTCCGAGTTGACTATATAAACGTTCGTACCGAATTCGCCCTATCTTGGGTCATTTTGTCCTGAATTTCACGCCATATCGCGGGATTCCTTCTTGCACGTAAATTTTCCGAACGACGGCTTCCACTTTATCACCGATTGTGAGTGACTCAGCATCCCCGTCCGTTAACTGGCAAGGTAACGTCACCGACCCAGCATCATTGGATAATTCGACAATCGCAATACCGAACGCCCCATCGCGTTGTTGTTGCTCTGCAAACTCTGGTGGCGCTCCACCTTGACCGATCGTGGTTACCGCGGCAACCGTTCCTGTTCTCGGCATTTCCACGGGTTCGAATGACACTATTTCGTGGCAATCCGGACACGCGCCTTCCGGAGGAAACGCCAGCGAACCGCAGTTCGGACACTCGCCGGCTTTCAATCGGTAACGCTGCTCCAGTGATTGGAGCCACGATGGCAAACTAACGTGCGCGCCACCACCAGCCACACTCCCGGAAACCACGTAGCCTCGTTTCCGTAAATACTCGGCGTAACTCACTGACTCCTCAGTCTCACCCAGAGATACGGGAGTGTCGAATCCACCCTCGAGGAGGAATGCAGCGGCACCCCCACCGCTTCCGAAGAACCCTGCCACTGTATGATCACCGGTATCCGCCGCGTTAAGCGCGCGGACTAGGCCAATTGGCACGCCGGCTGCGCCGGCGTCCCCGATTTCATTAGCGATCATCCCGCGCTCAGTGACCTCGTTATCGAACCCGAGGCCTCGGGTCACCCGGTACGGGATTCCGCCATCAGGCTGGTATAATGCTGCTGCAACGTATTCATCAGCCGATCGCTCTAGCCCGTCAATAGCGTTCGCGATACTCTCGCGGATGGCAGAGCGTTGATACGTAGTGATGTCTAGGGTATCGATTTGTTTTTCGCCTCGCTCCCGAAACCGGATCCCTGGTTGTTCGTCCAAATACCACGACCGATCACGTACAGCCACTAGCGGATCACTCGTAACGACAAAGGCGGCCGCACCGGCCCCTAGAGGATGATCCGTGTCCGCTGGGATTCCCTCTGGACTATCGGCTGCTATAATCAGTGATGACTTGTCGGTATCCAGCGCGGTTGAGAAGACTTCAGCGAACCCCAGTGTACTTTGGGTCGCTGTTTGTGAAGCAACAGTCGATGACAGATCAAGCATCCTCGTAATCCGCGGGATTAACATTTCTTCTTCGAGTGGGGGTGTGGTTGTAGCCAACCCAACGAACCCAATATCTGCAGGGTCCAAGGATGCGGAATCGAGCGCATTTTCGCTAGCCTCCACTGCCATGGTAACGGCATCCTCATCCGCCGCAGGAACTGCTTTGGCCGAAACGCCGCTTGCATTCGCTGAACCCCACGCCGCATCAACTGCATCGATATCAACGCGGAACCGCGGCACATACACACCGGCCGAATCGATTCCCCTCATGATCCACCTCCCTCCAGCCGCTCAAGGATATGAACCGCCACGCCACCGCCACTCCCACCGACGTTATGTGTCAACCCAACTCGTGGGGCATCGACTTGGACATGCGCCTCCTCCCGTAGCTGTTCATATATCTCTAGTAATTGTCCGGTTCCCGTCGCACCGATCGGGTGTCCTTTTGATTTCAACCCGCCACTCGTGTTGACGGGAAGTTCGCCATCTGGATCAGTAACGCCGTCCCGCAATAATTGTCCACCTTCACCTCGCTCACAGATGCCGATGTCCTCGTACGCCATAATTTCGGCTATCGAGAAACAATCATGTACCTCTGCAACATCAAGCTCTTCAGGGGAAATGCCTGCCTCGTCAAATGCGCGTCTCGCGGCTTTCTTGCTCGCGGGGATACCCGAAAATGTCTCTCGCTGAAACAACCCGATTCTCCCACTCGCTGCACCAGACCCAATCACTCGTACTGGGATTTCATTCACTTCCCGAGCAATCTTTTCTGACCCGATGAGCATGACACTCGCCCCATCGGTGGTTGGACAACAGTGATACAAATTCAATGGTTCCGCCACAGTCGGGGCGTTCATCGCATCCTCGAGTGAACATTCGAAACTCAACTGGGCATTCGGATTCTGTGCGCCATTCCCGTGATTCTTGACGGCAACACGCGCTAAATCCTCTTTTGTCGTCCCATACTCGTTCATATGCGCTGCCGCCATTTGGGCGTACACGCCAGCAAATGTCGTTCCAGCCATCCGTTCCCATGGCGTTTCCCCACTCACGCCTAACCACCATCGTGTGTTATCGCCGCTCGTGTCGGTCATGACTTCATATCCGCCGGCGAGTGCCACATCGACCGTTCCGGCTTGGACTGCACGGACCGCTTGCCGAAACGCATATCCACTCGCCGCACAGGCGTTTTCAACTCGGGTAGTCGGAATTCCATGAAGCCCGACGTATTCGGTTACCGCCGGTCCACTCAGCCCGATTTGCCGGCCACCCACGCCGAGGGTCCCGACAAATGCTTCCTCGATATCGACTGGATCTAGCGCGTTATCCGTACTCTCCAGTGCGTTAGTGAACGCGGTCTCAAATAACGATAAGTAGGTTTCGTCGGGGAAAGATCCATACGGGGACTGTCCCCCACCAATGACATACGCATCTCGCATGTACGGAGCGACGGGCGGGGCCCTACTAAACTTTCACTACTACACTGGGATTGCGTAATGGCGAGGTTTGGATGTAAACGTTTGTATAGTAACCGACAG
The DNA here is from genome assembly GCA_964542445.1 of uncultured Halobacteriales archaeon. Taxonomy (GTDB): domain Archaea; phylum Halobacteriota; class Halobacteria; order Halobacteriales; family Hikarchaeaceae; genus CAZITY01. The sequence continues at coordinate 9,932 of CAZITY010000021.1, forward strand.
ACGAATAATGCATGTCGGATAGCGAGAAACAATTAGTCCGCGGGTGGCACGGCCGGTACTTTGAGGACTTCACAGTCGGGGATATTTACAAACATCCGTATGGTCGAACCATCACGGAAACTGATGATGTGTGGATCACGAACGTTACGTTGAACCTCAACCCGATGCATTTTAACGAGGCGTATGCAGCGGAGACAGAATTCGGCGAACGGCTTGTTAACGGTCTAGTCGTGATCGCACTCGCTGTTGGAATGAGTGTGATCGATGTCTCTATGAATGCGATTGCGAATCTTGGGTATGATGATATTCGGCATCATGCACCAGTGTTTCATGGGGATACGATTTTCGCTGAGAGCGAAGTACTGTCGAAACGCGAGAGCGAATCGCGTGATCATGTCGGGATTGTAACCACGGAGTTACGAGCGTTTAATCAGGACAATGAGCTTGTGCTTTCTTTAGAACGAACCGGGATGGTGTTACGCCGAGATCATGCAGAACCAACAGAGAATAAACCGCCCGGGTGGATTGATGGTGTTGGCACGCAACCGGAAGAATTGGATTAAATCTAACGGTGTTATTAGTTTTTAATTAATAGAGAAATGCTACGGAGTTGATAGCGAGTAAGCGGGGTCGTGGGCGAGACGCAGCGGGATTGGGGTAGTGGTTAGGACTGATGCCGCGGTGCGCGGGCTTTTCGAATTTCTGCGCCGCGCCGGAGTTTGTCTTCGCACTGTGGACAAACTCGGGGGTTTTCTGCGTCATCTGGCGTGAATACGCGGGCGTATGCTGCGGTCACGTGACTGTTGCAATTTTGGCAGGTTGGCATGGTTGGAGGGGCCGCTGTACGGTCAGCGGGAACACTCTGTGGTTTCAAGGGGCTCGTAATAAATTTTCGTCAGACGCTTGTCATCCAGTTCGATTGCGGATCAGTTAGATGTAGTGGATTCGTGGTTTGTCTCCGGGTTTCGTAACTCCTGAACTCTGTGGGGGATGTATCAGGTTACTAAGTAACGGTCCTTCTTCACTGACCTGTCGGGTTATACTGATGGGTCTTGAGAGTCGGTGTTTCGATGGGCTTATCTATCCACTGCCATTGAATAATTCGTACGATGACCGATAAGCCGGCGAGTATGTATCGTGAAATCAGTAAGCCGCCGTATACGCGAAAGGAATACATCACGGGGATTCCTGGCTCGAAAATCGCGCAACACAAAATGGGTGATATTCATGCTGATCCTGATGAATACCCAGTACAAATTAGTTTACGAGTCAATGAGGAATGCCAGCTCCGGCATGATGCGTTGGAATCGGCGCGGTTGAGTGCGAATCGATACTTGATTAAATCATTTGGTGAGGGGAATTATAAGATGATTCTACGGAAATTCCCCCATCATGTGCTCCGGGAAAACAAACAAGCGACCGGGGCGGGTGCGGATCGGGTGTCTGATGGCATGCGTCAGGCGTTCGGGAAGCCAGTAGGGACAGCTGCGAGGGTAAATAAGCACGAACGGATTTTCACGATATGGTGTGATGTGTCACAAGCGGATGTGGCGAAGGATTCGTTGCGGCGTGCGTATAACAAATTATCCCCGCCGTGTTCGGTACAGGTTGAGCGTGGCGAAGAGTTGTTGATTTCCTAGGCAGGAGCGGGTACCTGTAGGGATTTCGGAGTATCGCGACCGGGTAGCGTTAGGTTACTGGTGAGTATCGGCTTCTTGGAGCGCGATGAATTTCGGTGTGTTTTCTTCGGTATCGAGGATGACCACGCTGCGGTGTGCGCCGGGATTAATGATGGTTGTGTCACCAACGTGGGTTTCTTCGGTTTCGTGGAAATGACCGTGAAGAACGTAATCGTAGTTACCGGTTTCGGCGTATTCGTGGGTTCGGTCCTCTACGACGCCGTGGGTGACGGCGAGTTTGATGCCGTCGAATTCGAGTTCGGCGAAGGTTCCATGGAGAGCGCTCTTTGGCCCGATGTCGTCGATTGTTGCTGCGAGTTCGTCGCGGTATGGTTGATCGTTGTTACCGAGGACAGCGTGGAATTCGAATGGCGTGAAGTAGTCAATCATCTCGGGCTTATTGATGTCTCCACAATGAATTATGACGGTAACGTCGTATTGTTCGAATACGCGTACTGCACGTTTTATTGCGGTAGTTCGATCGTGGGTATCTGCAATAATCCCGAGCCGCATCAGTTGGTATATCGGCGTTGGTTTTCCGTTTATGATAACGCTATCGTTACACTCGGTAGGGTTAGACGGGGTCAGGTGGGGTGTGTTGGTATTCGGTGACGGCGGTTCTGAAATCAGAGGGGATTCGGATTGGTTCGGTAGTGCCGTGGTCGACGGCGACGTGAACAACCGTTCCCTCTGCGAGTTTTTCGTTGTCTGTTTCGCGTTCGGCGGAGTATTCGGCAGTGATACTACTATTTCGTATTGCGGCGATTCGTAAGCGGTTGAGGATGTAATCGCCGAATTTTGCCGGAGCGAAATAATCGAGGTCAGCATGGACGGTGTGGGTTGTCCATCCGTTCTCTTCGAGTGTCTGATAGGGATATCCGATTTCGCGGAGGTAGTTGTTAACGGCTTCGTCTTGGTAGGTGAAAAAATTGCCATAGAAGACGATTCCTTGACGGTCGGTTTCTTGGAATCTGACTTGGTTGCGGTAGACGACGGTTGGTTGTTGTGGTGTGGTCATGGGTGTTGCGTGTTTGTTTGGTGAGCTAGAGGGGGTGGTCTCCGGTCATGATTTGATAGGTGTGTTCGGCGAGTTGCGGGACTGCTGTTTCCATTTTTGGATAGAGATCGTTGTCGGCGTTGTCTTCAAGGTGCCGTCGGTAGAACATTTCGCAGAATGCGGTGAGTTTGTAGGCACCGAGTGTTCTGAAAAATGTATCGTTCGTGAATTCAATGCCGGTTGCTGTTTCCCAGTGTGTTACGAGGTCGGTCCGCGTTGGATAGCCGTGGTTGCGGGTGAATCGGGGAATGAGTTCGTCGAGGATTGGGTCAGGGTCGCCTTGGTCTTGCCAGAAAACGAGTAAATATCCGAGGTCTGCCCGGGGGTCCCCGATGGTGCTTAATTCCCAGTCGAAGATACTGATGAGTGAGGGTGGGGTTTGGGAAGTGAAGAGAACGTTATCGAGTTTGTAGTCGCCGTGGACGAGCGCTGGAGTTGTGAGTTTGGGGGTGTTGTGTGTCAGCCACTCACCGATTGTTTCGATCCGCGGAACGGTTCGTTCGCGGGTGGTTACGTCGAACGCCCATTCGAATTGTTGATTCCAGATTGTGACTTGGCGGTCGAGGTATTCGTTTGGGCTGCCGAGGTCACCGAGGCCGGCGGCGTTGTAGTCGACGGTGTTGATTTCAATGAGGCCGTCGATGAGTTCTGTTCCAATGCGTTCTCGGTGATCGGGGGTTTGGAACTGGGTTGGTTCGGTGGTTCTGATGACTTCACCGGGGACGTACTTCATGAGATAGAAGTCAGAGCCGATGACTGCGTGATTCTCGCATTTGAGGACCGTTGGGGGTACGCGAACATCGTTTTTCTGGAGTGCGTTAATTATGGCATATTCTCGAATAACGTCGTGCGCCCCTTCTGCGGTGTCGCCAGGCGGTGGGCGTCGGAGAACGTAGGTCTCGTCATCCCAAGTGATGAAGAGGGTTTCGTTCGAGTGACCGGCTTGGTGGCGGGTGATGTTGTATTCGGTGACTGGTCCGAGGTGTTCTTCGAGGTATGTTCGGAGAGCCTCAGTATCGACGAGCCGCGAGAAATACTCGTCGTCTGGCTCTCGGGTCATACCATGAGACTGGAGGAGGGGATAGGAATACTTGTGGATTTACGGAGGTTCGAGTAAGTAACTAGGTTCCGACGGTGGGGTTTTACTGCGTGGCTCGCGAAAGGCGTGGTTACATGTCTGAGTACGCTGTTGCACGGACTGAGGATGTATCAGTCACTGATTTATCAACCAACGATGCGGTCCCGCCAGATTTGAATATCAGAGATATTGGGTCGGCGTTGGGGTTGGAGGAGGCTCGAATGAAACTGTGGTATTTTGAACCGGGAGAGGAAATCCAGTATCACGCGCATAGCGAGCAAGAAGAGATTTATTATGTGATCCGTGGGGAGTTTTCATTGAAACTCGGGCGGTCTGGTGAGGAGGAATACGTGAAGGTTGGCCCGGGGGATTTCTATGCAGCTCGACCGGAAATCGGGCATGGCCATCGGTATGTCGGTGAGGATGAAGGAGTCCTATTGGCGATCGGGGCGCCGGGCGTTGATGATCCAGGATTAGATCCGCACTCCCTCGCTGAGTGAGTAGTTACGCCGAACTTGAGACCCCAGGTCGATATCGTCTGGTCGGGTGGGTTTCAGTAGGCGTGTATTTCTGGTTACTCAGGTCGATTTGTTTCGTCCAAAATACCTAGGAGTTCGTCGATACTATTGAGGACGTAATCGATAAACGGATCATTTTTATCGCGCGTCACGGGCATATCCCCAAGCGTGGCGGTATACATTTCGATGTTTTTCGCGCCACGCATATCTTCTTCATAGCGGTCCCCGATCATTAGGGAGCACGCGGCATCAACGCTAGCTGTGTGGATTGCTCGTCGGAAAATCGCGGGATGGGGTTTTGCGTTATTGACTTGCTCTGCGGTCGTTACTGAATCGAAAAATGACCGGATATTGAGGAGTCCGAGGTATCGCTCGGCTTCATTGGCATCGAGATTACTTATGACGCCGAGGTGAAGTGGTGACTCATCGAGTGCTTGGAGAGTTTCGTGGACGTTCGGCATTGGTTCAGCGTGTTCCTGAATGGCGTCTTCGTACATCGGCCACCAATCGCCCGGTTCAATTGGATCATCAATTAACGCTGACACGCCACGCGCATAGGCATCCCTTGCTGTTTGGTGCTCCGCAGCACCCACTGATCGGATGTATTCATTCACGCCGGATTGCCATTGGTTGATTGCGGTTTCGACGGTGACTCCAGGCAAATATTCCTCGACGAGTGACTCGATAAATTGACGGTGACCTCGTTGAATGGAAGAAGAATCGAGGAGGACCCCCCCGACATCAAAAAAGAAGCCTTCCCACGGACCCGATTCGTTCATACCCACGTCTAGGAGAGAGTGCGTAATGAAGCCAGCTATCTCCACTCCTGATCCTCGTTCCATTATCGAAATATTAATCTCTTTCAATTCGACCGCTTAGACGGTTGTTCGTATCGACTACAAAACGATAAACCAATTCCCCCGGTGAGTACGATACGGATCCTTTGGTATGATTACACTCGCGGTTACCACTCGTGCTGAAACGTTTACTCGGATGGGAGGGCCGTTACGTGACTATGGTATTGACGCTAATTTTCTTCAAGTCGATGAAACCACTCATGATCTAACCACACCCTCGGACCATTATGCCTCGTTTGACGTGGGGTTTGTGTACCCGTCGCGCCCGATGGAAGGGGGTGTTATTGACGCATTCACGTCATTGCGTTGGGTGAACGACCGAGAAGCTATACTGACATCGCGCAACAAAGCTGGCGTAATCGCAACACTCGATACTCACGGAATTAGTGTGCCAGAAACCATTGCGGTATCGAACCCGGTCGACTCTTCCACACTTGAATCTGTCTTCGAAGAATTCTCGCCTCCTGTGGTAATCAAGCCCAACTCAGCAACTCGCGGCCTTGGGATAACGAAAGCATCTGATATCGATTCATTCCTCGGAATTCTTGATTACCTTGACGCCATCCACTCGTTCCCCGCATCTAATGACCGCATGTTCCTCGTCCAAGAAGAACTCAACATCACGACTGACTACCGCGTCATGCTCATCGACCAATCATACGTCGGCGCTGTCGAACGATCCCTCCCAACAGACACCCCCGAACGATGGAAGCACAACGTCCACCGCGGCAGTACGGCGACCAGCGTCGACCTCGATCCCGAATATCGCTCACTCGCTGAACAGGTGGCCAATATCCTTGACATCGATTATCTCGGCGTCGACCTTGCCGTGACCCCAACCGGGACCTATGTGATGGAAACAAACGCTCGACCAACGATCGATGCAGAATCAAAATACGAATCGGGTTTCTATGAAAAACTCGCAGCCCTGATTAAAAAGCGCGAAAAGGAGGTTTGATTATTCGAGATCGATTTCCGCGGAATCGTCCGTCCGATCGAACGACACTTCCAACACGCCATTATTGTACGTCGCTTCTGCCGAATGCTCATCGACCGTCGCTGGTAACTGGATTCGTTCATTGTACTCTCTTGATTCAGTCGATGCCTGAATCGATAAGAACCGACCATCACACTGGAGGTCAATATCTTCCTTTGACAACCCCGGAACATCCGCTATTACCGTCACCGTCTCATCGTACTCGTGAATGTCAACATGAAAAGTATCCCCAGATTCATCCGCGATCCCTGCCCCACGGGAGACACCCATCATGTCTTCCATCATACGCTCAATTTCCCGAAAAATATCATCGAACGGATCGTCCGGATTTCGTTTCATACCCAATCAGTACAAAGGGTGGATGGAAAAGCGTTCGGAACCACCACCCACCAACTCTACTACCACCAACTTACTCCCTAGACCGGGAAATAACTGCGCTACACCAATCCAAGCGCGGAATTCGTCATCGCCATACTATCAACTCGTGATTCAGTCTCCATCACTGCCCGAATCGCATCGATATTCTCCGGTACTACATTCGATTCTTGATGGATCGCTTGGAACACATACAACTCATTCCCCACCATACTAATCGATTCACCCCACACCCCATTCTCCCATAAGTCCCCTCGCAACCGGCCTCGGTCTAGTGCATACTCTTTCAATGTCCCCGTCCCATCGATATCGAGTGTTTCCTCTATTACAAACAACCGCGATTCATTCCCGAACAATCGACGTACCTCCGCCGCTGACGGTTCTTCCGCAAGTTCAAAATTCAAACTATGAAAATGCATCAGTGTCGTCGGTACCTTTACGCCCAACGTATCGATTGCCAACTCGGGAAAAATCGTGTTCACGTCAGGACCATGATGCGACGGTAGTGTCACGGGATTTGGAAGGATCGCGTTAATCGGTCCTCGTGAACTTTGACTCGGATCCCCCCCTCGACGAATCAATGTCGCCCGCACCTTCTCAACCCCATATTCTTCTCGTAACGGCGCAATAATCCGCGATAGCCCAGTCGTATTACACGAGACAACCCGAACTCGATCTACCCCAGCCGCATTCTGAAAATTCGACCTCGCATTAAAACTCATGTCCACAAAATCGGCTGATTCACCACCCTGAAACAACGCTGGCGTACCATATTCATCGTAGATCGAGGCGTTCTCCGCACCAATCCCGCTCGGGGTTGCATCGACAACGATATCAGCGGCTTCAATCAACGATTCAACTTCTCCTGCGATCTCTATCCCTGCCGCCGCAAACTGATCGACCCGCTCCGACACCGCCGCATATAAATCAAACCCGTTCTCGACTGCTTGCCTCGCTTCAAAATTCGGCCGGGTTTTCGCCACCCCTAGAACCGCCATATCGGGTTGTTTCGTTACCGCATCAGCGACGCGTTTCCCGATCGTTCCATACCCGTTGACGGCGACGCTTAGCATACGCTGATTCCACTACGAACAAGTAAAACCGTTTCGAGCTATCGAGATTTCTTCTCGCAATCGAATTCAGTGAATAGAAACAAAATTGAGGGACAATGCTCTTCCTACCGCCATGGGACTTAGGGCCGCGGCTGAAACAGTAATCCATCAATGCATGAATTTACAGGACGACGAATCCTGTCTTATTGTCACGGACACCACACTGCAGGACATCGGGCACATTCTCTATGAAGTCGCCGCATCCGTGACAGATGAGTGCGTTTTCGCGAAAACGCAACCCGGATCCCAACATGGCGCTGAACCACCGGCTCCCGTATCCGGCGCGATGAAGCACGCTGATGTCGTAATCGCACCGACCACGAAAAGCCTCTCTCACACTCGCGCTCGGCAACATGCCTGCGATGCAGGCGCCCGGATCGCCACGATGCCTGGTATTGCGGAAGGCGTGATGGTTGCTGGACTCGATGCCGATTATGCAGAAATCAAATCGACGTGTGACAAATTACGGGAAAAAATCGATGCCGCTGAAGAAATAACAGTGACCGCCCCTCATGGGACTGATATTACCTTCGACGTAAGAAACCGTACTTGGCGGAGCGATACTGGAATCAATCACGAACCAGGTGATTTCTCGAACCTCCCAGCTGGCGAAGTCTTCGTTAGCCCTCGAACCGCGAACGGGACGTATATCATCGATGGGACGATGCGGCCCTATGGGAAACTCGACGGACGGCTCCTTGAATTCACGGTGGAAGACGGCTATGTAACGTCCATTAGCGATGACACCATTCGGGAACAAATCGAAACCGCGGCCGACGAAGTTGAGAACGCGGCATATAACCTCGCTGAACTGGGCATCGGAACAAACCTCGGGGTAACCGAATTAGTTGGTTCCGTGCTACTCGACGAGAAAGCCGCAGGCACCGTGCATATCGCCATCGGGGATGACGCTGGATTCGGCGGCGAAACTGAAGCACCCATCCATCTTGACGGCATACTGACTGAACCCAGTGTGTACGTTGATGGAAAAGAACTAACGCTTCCCGCATAACGAGAATCAACCAGTTTCCCGTATTTCTAGACTCATCTACGAGTAAACCGGCGTGAACGAGTTTTTACAGTTCAATCCCCAATAAATCTATAATGAGCGAACAGGAATCCCGTGTCGTCACTCCTTGCCCGTCGCCATCATGTACGGCAACGGGCGAAGTAATCCACGAAATCGTCAAACAACGAGGTGATCAGGTAA
>CAZITY010000021.1:18824-40152 GCA_964542445.1 uncultured Halobacteriales archaeon
ACCGTTACGTGTTCTGCATGCGGACACACTCACAAAACAACCGCGCCTTCCTCCAAATCTGTCAAACGAGATGTCATCGTGTCACACGAGGGTGACTCGTTTTCCACATACATTGAAGCTCCACCTAATGAACCAGTTCAAGTCGGCGAAGAATTCATCATCGACAACGATGATGTCCTCCTTGCCGTCCGGATAACTGATCTCGAACTCGGGCCAGAACAACGAGCGACTGAAGCAGCCATCGAAGAGGTATCTACCTTTTGGACGCGCGCTGTCGATAACGTCTACGTCAACGTCACGGTTCACCCAGCAGACGGCAAACGCCACGAATCAAAAAGCATCGAAATAGGTGTCCCTGGAGATTACGAATTTGAAGTCGGATCGCGTGAATCTCACGGTGATATTTCCATGGAAATAAACGGACTCGTTATTCGGGATGACGCTATTGACTACCCCGCTACTAAACTTGACCATCGCGGTGACACGGCCCCTGCAAAAGATATCAAACGGATCTACGCGAAAGACACCCGATCGACAGCGTGGTCGGCCTGGTAACGATGATTTTCGGTAACCGATCATCCACAAATCAACCAGATGACTACGAACGCGCACGCGAAACCATGGTGTCGGGACTCGAACACCGCATTGATGACCCCAAAACCCTCGCTGCCTTGCGAGCGGTCCCCCGTCACGAATTCGTTCCAGAACACCAACGGGACCATGCCTATGAAGACCGACCATTACCAATTGAGAATAACCAAACCATCAGTGCACCCCACATGGTCGGTATTATGACTGACTACCTTACTGTCACGCCTGGTGACACCGTCCTCGAGATTGGGACTGGCTGCGGATATCATGCGGCAGTCACCGCTGAAATCGTTGGAGCTGATTGCGTATACTCGGCGGAAGTCGACGACGAACTCGCAACCAACGCGCGACAACGACTCGCTAACTGCGGGTATTCAGACATTTCAATAGCCGTGACTGACGGACGAGAAGGGTGGCCGGAAAACGCACCATACGATGCAATCTACGTTACCTGCGCACCGACTTCTCTTCCCGATCCTCTCCTTTCGCAAGTCAAGCCCGGTGGACAAGTATTAGCCCCGATCGGTACGGAATCACAATCTCTCGTTAGCGCTGAAAAACAAGCGGACGGTTCAATGGAGAAATCGACATTAATGCAGGTCCGGTTCGTCCCCATGCGATCAGGAGAAGGGACAACGCTCCGTGATTAACCATTCAACAATCCATTAAGGCCATAGCATCGGAGGCCTAATACCAAATCATGGACCTTTCGGTGCTTAGGGACGACATGGTGGATGGCCTAACCCATGCATCGAAAGGTGTATTAGAATCATCACAAGTGAGTGCTGCTCTCCAGACCGTTCCACGTCACGAATTTATCGAGACAGAACGACCGGAACTTGCGTACGAAGATCGGTCCTTCACTCATCACAATACCACGATTTTGTCGCCCAGTATGGTAGCCGTGCTTCTCGAAGCGCTCCAACCCAAACCCGAGAACTCGGTTCTCGTCGTTGGCGCTGGAACTGGATACACCACTGCAGTGCTCGCCGAGATAGCCGGGGCTAAACACGTAAACGCCGTTGATTTGTCTCGACCGTTAGTCCTTGAAGCCCGCCGGAATCTCCGGGAAACAGGGTACAGTAGCGTGTTTGTTGATTGCCGCGACGGCGCAAACGGGCTTCCTGAATACGCCCCGTTCGATCGAATTCTAGTCGAAGCCGCCGCTTTGAATCCACCGGATCGATTACTTGCCCAATTAACTGAGAACGGTCAGTTAGTGATGCCAGTCGGGGTGCATGATCAAGAACTACACGCGATTCGTAAAGATGGAATGCGGACTTCCCACGGTCAAGTCAAATTCAAGCCGTTGTTGATAAAGGGAGAACAAGCCGGTGGATTAGAGCGGAATCGAACGCACCGTGAAGATCAGGAACGAGCCATGCGAGCGGCGGAACGGCGAGGCGGGTGGGAACACGATTGGATTGATTGGAGTCAATCCTCTCATTAGCAGTAACGAACGATACTCCAAATCCAATGCTGCTAGGCGATACCAGTGCTGAATTTTTAGAATGATTTTCTGATTGGTACAACAATGACAACCGCGTGGTACAAGTACCACAGCTCCCGTGGAGACTCCGAGTCGCAATCCTATTTCTCATTGTGACACTTATCATCGTGTACTCGATCATCCCGCTTCCACGCACGCTATTTCATTTCGGCCCATTCGGTTTACTTCCGATTCGATCGTATCTGCATTTCATAGCGTATGCTGGATTCGGCGGAAGTCTCGCCGCAGTGTTTTCTGACGCTCCTTATTCCAACACTCAGATCGCATTAGGGGTATTTGGCATCGCAGTCGGTTTTGGATTCTTCTTAGAACTGATACAACTTCGACTCCCGTACCGACACTTTAGTTACATTGATATTGGCATGAATGCAGTCGGCACCGCTATCGCTGTTCTCTTGTACCGCCTGTTATCCATCGATACTAAGTCATCACAAGCCGCCTAATACTGATTCACCTTCTCGTATAATGAATAGATAATAAAATGACTCGAAATCCCAAATATTTCCATATCTTTAATTCCGATTAGCACTAAACAAAAATACCCACGGACCACTCATTGAACAACCACCGTTTCAACGACGCCATCCCTACTTGGTGAGGAGAAATGCGAACGGAAGAAGAAATCAAACATCGACTGAAACAACTCGAAGACGAATACGACGCCCACGATCCGCCAGCCTCAAGCATGGAAGAAGAAAAAGAAGTAGCAATCCTCAGGGCGATGGAAGAACTCGAATGGGTACTCGCTGAACGAGACGAGTCACAATTCACTACCTAATCTCCTTTCTTATCCTCATTTCAACCGTCAGACCGTAAGTGAACTGAATAATCAGTACATTTTAGAGGGAACCCGGACCGAATAACCGCATGGTTTCAGAAGCAACGTTCGATATCATCCGTAATTCCGCCGATGATCTCGAGTCTGAGACGATTTCGTTCCTTAAGGAGATGGTTCGAACTCCAAGCGAAAATCCCCCTGGGGAATATGAAGCTATCCATGATATAGTCCGAGGGAAGTTTGAGGAGCAGGGCTGGTCTTGCGAGACAATATGGACCCCTGCGGAACGATTACGGGAACTTGGCATCCCGGAAGCGTATCCGCGAGCCAACATTCTAGCCACTGTCACGACTGGAAACGGCCCGACAATAGCGCTTGACGCACACCTCGATACCGTCCCTGCTGATCCGGACACCTGGTCGTACGATCCATTCGGTGCCGAAATTGATAACAATCGACTCTACGGGCGCGGAGCAACTGATTGTAAAAGCCGAATCGCGGCCTACACCCTCGCCGCGAAAATCCTCGAACAGAATGACCTCTTTCCAGATGCGACGATTATGCTCGCAATTACGGCCGATGAAGAAACCGGTGGTGAAGCCGGACCTGGGTACGTAGTTGATGCGGATCTAATTGATGCCGATTACGTCATCGTGGAAGGTAGTGGTGGCCAAGTCAAACACGCTGCCGCGGGCGTCATTCATTACACCGTCACTGTAACCGGCAAATCGTCCCATGCAGGTAGCCGATTGGATGAGGGTGCTAACGCGCTCCTTAGCGCGGCGCGGATCATCACCGAACTCGAAGCATATGGAACCGAATTACGCTCCCGCGAAAGCGATATCACGGGGATTGGTTCCCCCACGTGTACGCCCGCGACAATCACGGGGGGGATAAAAACAAACGTTGTGCCGGATCGGTGTTCATTTACGGTCGATCAACGCATTCCGCCGGATTTTAACGCTAACGACCTCGAAGCAGAGTTCCGGAACCGGGTTGAATCCGTCCAATTACTCCCCGGAACTGACGTGACAATCAATGTGGATCTTCGTGCTGACTCCTCTTTGTCGGATCCCGAAAGCCCGTATGTTAAAGCTGTCCAGTCCAATGCCGAAGCAGTGCTCGATCGGTCAGTACCCATTGCTGGCTCCCGTGGGTTTACCGATGCAAGATTTTTCGCAAATGCCGGGATGAAAACAGTCCATTACGGTCCAGGCGATAGCGAATCAAACCAGCATGGTATTGATGAAAGCGTTGATTTGGATCAAGTCATCGATATCGGCGCGATCATAGCGGGAAGCCTCATCGATATCGCAAACGAGTGACATGAATAAGGTCTTGGGTTCGGGATCCCAATCTAATTATCCACAGTATTGCTTGATGTCTGTGACTCTGACGTGAATATCTCTGATACCCACCGGATCAGTTAGTGAGAAGTTCTTGCGGTCCTAGTGGTGGTGAGCATCGGCACCGTTGAGGAAGTATTTGTCCCGGTGCGGATCGACTGGTGCAGGTTGTCTCTGGGTTGATCGCTTGATTGGACGTGGATATTACTTTGTTTCATAGTTCGAGTGATGAGAAGAGCGGGAAGGATGCTGTGATTCTCATTGATGGTATTCGATCACAATTACTCGATAATGGGATTGATTCAGAGATAATTGATACCCAAATAGAGCGGAGTTAACTCGGGTAATCGTATCCATTACGCTGCACGTGACTATAGTGTGGTAGTCCTCGGAGAGTCGACGACGTCGGTTATTACGTACGTGTTTGGAATGGGGTCAGATCATGTTAGCGATCGATTCTTCGGACCGGTACTTGTGGAGCAACGAAACGGCCCAAAGAGTAATTTCAAAGTTATCGGGACAGGTTCTAGTACCAGGGTCTCAATTATCTCTGTAATGCCTGACTCCACTGGTGACCGCGTTTACTATGTCATTAGTGATCTACATATCGGAGGTGATGAACAACTAGAGCAAATTGAATTTCTCGATGAGCTATTATCCTTCTTGGAAGACCTTGAGACCACAGATGAGAATGCAGAATTAATCATCAACGGGGATGCGTTTGGGTTATGGGAAATCACGACTGTCACTGGTATTGATAAATTTGATTTATTGACCGAAACATACCCGGAACTATTTGACCAGTTCGAGAAAACAGGGTCAAATATCCCCATCACGTTGTTACCCGGGAATCATGATCATGAACTTGCTGCGTACGATGAATATGAAGACCGATTGGCGGCCTATAATATTGATCTCGTAACGGCTGTTTCTTTTACGCGACCGATTGGTTCAAGAACCATCCATTTCGAGCACGGCCACCAACAAGACCCGAATAACAAAATCAGTGACTTCGGGAATCCGCACGCCCGCCCTCTCGGGTATTACTACAATACCCTCGTGACGAGTCGGGCTGGGCAACTCTCTGACCGGGGCCGATTCAATTGGTTAAAAGATGTCCAGGCGGTGACGCCTACCGAACGGTTACCGGTGTGGTTGATGTCGAAGTATTTTTATCGGGAAATGAATCCGTTGTTACGGTATGCCGCGGTCCCGTTTTTACTCTTATTTAATATCAGCGTGGTACTCGCTGTCCTTGCAGGGCTTGATATTGCAGGGATCTGGTCGTTTCCCGTAGAAACCACGATTGCGTTTCTCCGTCGGTTTGGGACAGCGGGAACGGTTGCGTATGTTATTCTCGCCATTAACGTATCCGTCGTGGGATTATTATTGCTCGTGGGAGTCCCGTTGTTTTTCATACAGCGAGATATCAAACAGACCATCGATCGGTTTGGGATATTCGAAACAGATCTCACAGTGGATGTCGAGCATCCGTATCGAACTGCGGCGAAACAGGAATTCGAATCGAATCCGGATACCGCGATTTATTGTTACGGACATACGCATCGACCGAGAATTCGCCGGATGGATAATCGACTTCTTGTAAATACTGGAACCTGGCTCAAGCATTTACATCGCCGAGACGGGATTACAGGTATACTCCCCCCTGTGTTTTATCCGTCGTACCAGATTTTCGTCGTCCGAATCGCGACTACTGCTGACGAAATATCTGTCGAATACAAGGAGATGGATAAACCGAGTCCAGTTCATGAGGAACTCACGTGGACGGAACGAGCGTTAACGATTGGTCGAGAACCCGATCCAGACGTGACAATGCGAACGGTCATTCCAAATCAACCAGTCGATTCTGGTGACGCAGGATAAGGATTATTTGGTGGGTGGGTTTTACTCAGTGGCTCAGCAACCAGATAGGTATGCCTGATCAGCTCGCCAGTCGACTTGCTACTTTTGCGGTCGAACTCGAATACAAGGATTTGGATGAGAAGACTGTTGCGCTCGTAGAAAACCGGGTGATTGATTCGCTTGCGTGCGCGTTTGCTGCCCGGGATACACCACCGGTGTCGGCAATGTGTGCATGGGCGGCAAAGAAAAACGGGACGCCACGTGCCCCCCCCCTCATTACTGGGGAAATGTCGTCGACAGATGCCGCTGCGTTGGCGAATGGTACGCTCATTCGGTATCTCGACTGGAATGATACGTATTTGTCACTTGAGCCAGGTCATCCGTCGGATAATTTTGGAGTTCTGCTCCCCATGGCAGGTGCTAATGGTAACTCGGGGAAAGAACTGATTCTCGCGGCGGTGTTGGCGTATGAATTACAGTGTCGATTATGCGATGCCGCTTCCTTACGCCAACAGGGATTCGATCACGTAAATTACGGTCTCATATCGGCAACCGCCGGTGTCGGGAAACTACTTGAATTATCGAAGGAAGCTATGACGCAGGCGATAAATATCGCGCTGAATGGCCACATTGCGCTTCGCCAAGCGCGCGCTGGTGAATTATCACCGTGGAAGGGAATGGCGTTTGGTAATGTCGCTCGGAATGCGGTCGTTGCTGCAGAGCTCGCGCAAGAAGGTATTACTGGACCGGCACCGATTTTCGAAGGGAAGTTTGGATTCTTCACGCAAGCATCCGGGTCATTCGATCTTGATATAACGTCGTGGGCGTCAGCTCCGTTCAAGATCCACGAGACACTCGTGAAGTATTACCCAGTGGAATATCACGCGCAGGCACCAGTGAATTGCGTGTTCGCGATTATGGAAGAACACGGAATCACGGCTGATGAAATAGTTCGGATTGAAAACGAAACAAGCGAAGCTAGTTTGAGTATCACTGCTGATGAAGCGGAAAAATGGCGACCAACAACCAGAGAAACCGCTGACCATTCACTGCCGTATTGCATTGCCCGAGCATTTCTAGACGGAGAGATGACCCTAGCGCAATTCCAGAAGGAGAAAATCACGAGTCAACGAGTACGAAACCTCATGGATCGCATTGAAGTAACCGAAAATCCAACGTTCACAGAATCGTATGGTGATGATTTCGCGCACCGAATGGTGGTGCATACGTCGAATGAAACCGTGGATCATGAGGTAAAGTACCCAAAGGGACATTACGAAAATCCAGTGTCAAACGCAGAGATCGTTGAGAAGTTTGAGATGGGAACCGAGGGCAGTTTAGGGGACTCTGTGCGCGATGACGTCATTATGCTCGTCCGGGATCTTCCCAATGTATCTGATATGATGCAATTTTTCGATACACTCAACTAATTAGTGAACCTCCCGGAATTCGTCTTCTCTAGGAAATAGTGCGATTCTAGGAATTCCCCCGGTCGACAAGAATAAGGAGGATGATACTTACAATAACACACCCGATTAAGCCAAGGAACGCATACCGATACGTCCCCCATCCAGCAACCCACCCGACGTAGGCCGGACCGAGGCTCCCAAGTCCGCTCCAGATTGTCTTGGCGCCCCCGAGATCTCCTGCCATTGTGCTATCGCTGAATGCATCCATGAGTAGCGCTTGCGTGAGGTCGAAAAACGACCGAAACCCGATAGCGAGGATGATAATACTTGCGCCAATGGTGAGAATCGAATTAGCAACAAGCAGGAGGCCTAACCCGATTATGGCAGAGAGAAGAACGCCGATGACTGTTCGTAGCTTCCCGGACTGATCACCAATAGCACCGGCAAGTGGGGCGGCGGCGATTCCAACAAGATACACAAGGCCAAACCCGATACTCGCGCCAGTGGTCCCGAGGTTTTTTTCGGCTTGTAAAAATGCGGGTAGAAATCCAATCATGCCTTGCCAGGCAAAACTAAAAAACACATAGGCGAGAATTACGCGTCGGACTGAGGTATTACCAACGAGCCGGCGGATCGTTTCGACGATTCCAATGCTGGGTTTTTTGAAGACATAATCACCCCGATGCCACACATGTACCCCGATCGCGATGCCAATTAGGGTAATCGCGAGTGGGAGGAAGGCGTGTCGCCAGGACGCGATGGCGAGAATCAGGATGGCGCCACCAGCGGCGCCGACACCAGCAGCACCAGTGAACGAGCCTTGGATCCCGAAGGCTTTCCCGCGTTTTTCGACGAATAAATCAGCAACGGTTGTTCGCAATGAGACGGAGAATGCCCCGTCGCCGAATCCAATTATGGCAAGCGCAAGGACGAAGATGCCATACCACGTGGCACCGCTCAATAAAATGAACCCGAAGGCAACAATGAGGATACTGGTGACAAGGACGGTTTTCCGGGAGAGTTCGTCAGCGAGTCGACCACCTGGGTATTGGTTGCTTGCGCGAACCAACCAGAGCGTTGTGAGGGCAACGCCTGCTTCGAATGGCGTGATTCCGAGATCTGTAATTATTGCCGGAAGCAAGGGCGGGAGGAGTTTCCGCCCGAATCCCGCTAGCGCCCACCCAATCGTTACCCAGATGAATATCCGGCCTTTATATCCACGGGTTAATTGTTCAGTTTCTGACGTCTGACCCATTCGCTTCTTCGTTGACTGACCAGTTCACCCGGTTAATGTGTTTCTCCTTTTTCCTCCGAGAATTATCCGTCCTCGTATGGCCAATCACCAGCGGTTTTCATCGGGATATCTAACTGATCGCTGATCAACTCGTCTTGGATTGACTCTTCTGTCCGTCGAGCAATCGTTACAGACGGACTAGCTAGGTGTTGTGCCAGGAGGCTGGTGAATATCGCGTGGTATCGAATCGCACGAATATCGACTTTATCTATGGTATCTGCGTGGGTATGGCCCCAACCGCGAGAGTCACCGGTGTCCGCACGGATCTGGGCACCAGGGATTCCTCGCCATACGAACGGCCAATGGTCGCTATGCGGACTGAGATCAGGATCAGTTCTCACTGGTTGTTGTAATTCATTCCCCACAGTCTCGACGGCATCCCGTAGGCCGTCGAACCCACATGTATACACGAGGATTTCTCTCTCGACCCCAAGGCCGCCATCGCAATTTAACAGGACTTTGACGCGGTCTAGATCGTTCTCGGCTGCATAGTGCTGAGAACCGATCAAGCCAAATTCTTCTGATCCGAACCCGATTAATCGGATTTTCGTTTCGAGTTCGTCTTCGATGGTTGCGAGTGCCCGGGCGACCTCACATAACACTGCGACGCCCGATGCATTATCGATCGCACCCTCAGAAATATCGTGACCATCGACATGCGCACCGATGAGAACTTCATCTTCTGTGTCAGGACCGAGTGTGCCGACTACATTTTGTGATGATCCATCGGTAATCGTCACATCGACTGATAGTCTTCCTTCAATTTTGGATTGTGAAGCGTAGTTCGCGAGTCGATTACCGACTTCTTTACTTACGCCGATAGCGGGAATCGGTCCGAGGACATCACTACCGCCACCAAGTGACCCGGTTGGTGGTAAGCACCCGGGGACGTGGTTTTGATAAATAAATCCGATTGCGCCCTCATGATACGCACGGAAGTACTTCTCTCGGCGATGCATCCATCGGTCATATTCATCTGGTACATCTGACCGCGCAATAGCGATTTTCCCCTCGAGGTTGTGTGCTTCGAAATCTTGTGGAAGTCCGTACTTGAGATGAACGAGTTCTGCAGTCTCAGTGCCGGCAGGGCTACCTGGTAATGCTATACAATCGAACGAACGCTCCCGGGGTACCGTGAGGTGTATTGTTGCTGTTCCACGTTCCCAGTGCGGCATCGAAAATTCCTCGAACGAACAGTCTCTTGCTCCTAATTCTTCGAACGCACCTTTCACCCGTTCATGACCGGTTCGTTCACCATCACTCGCCCCTAGACGCGCCCCGATTTCAGTGAGGTCTTCGAGTACATCCCAGCCGAATCGCGAGGAATACATCGACCCGATACACTCGTCGTTTCGGACAATTGGAACCATACATGTGTATCAGACAGACTCTGTGCTTAATCCTACTGCCCTCCAAGTAATGACGATATGTTCCTTCTCGGTGGGACTTGTTCTTAGTACCAGTGAGAAAGCTACTTGTGGTTCGCCATTACTCCTCCCTCGCGACTCTAATTAACCTCCAGTCTGAGTCATTATTCTTCAATTGATAGCTCTTCTCGTTTAATTGAGAGTCTGAAATCAATAGCAGAAACCCCATCGGGTGAGACAATCAGCGGGTTGATGTCTAACTCGGTGATCGCTGGGAAATCGATCACCAGTTGTGACACCCGTTGAATTACGTCTATGACACCGTCAATGTCAGCTGGTGTCCGTCCGCGGGCCCCGCGAAGCATTGGTGCGGCTTGTATTTCTTCAGTCATCTCCAGGGCGTCTCGATAACTGACGGGAGCAATCCGGAACGACGTATCCTCGAAAATCTGTACGAATATCCCCCCTAGGCCGAACATCAGGAGATGCCCGAACTGTGGGTCTCGATTGACCCCAACGATTGTTTCCGTACTTTCCCGAAGTTCAACCTGCTCTTGGATTTGTACGCCGACAATCGTCGCATCAGGATTGTGGTCAATTACGCGTTGGAGTATGGACTCGTAGCTCTCGTGCACATCAGCGGTCTTAACTCCTACTTCAACGCCCCCAATATCGGATTTATGGATGACATCCGGGCTAACGATCTTCATTACGACCGGGCCATCGATCTCGTTTGCGACCTCCGTCGCTCGTTCTGCACTTCCAACGATTTCTCCTGCTGGCGTTGGAATTCCATAGGCCTCTAGCAGATCCATTGCTTCGACACCGAGATGATCCACCTCCCGTTTTTCGGCGTTAGCCAATACTCCCCGAGCCTTTTCGTGATTCACGGTGAATTCAGTAGACGATTGATAATTCCGTTCTGTTACCTCCCGATACCTGCGGAGCGATTCTAGCGCGGTTACGGCCCGTGCGGGGTCAAAATAATTCGGGATGCCATAGGATTTGAGTATGGTAGTAGCTCGGTCAGCCTCATCACCACCCATTAGGCAGGTTACCACGGGTTTTCCATATCTATTCTGGAGGTCCCCAATACTTGCTGCCAACTCTTCCAAGTCGAGTAACGCTGTGGGAAAGGCAAGAACGACAACACAGCCAACACTATCAGCTCTAAGGACAGTATCAAGCGATTGTTCGAATCGGGTATTATCCGCATCACCGATTAAATCGAGCGGGTTCGTCACCTCGGTTTCATCAGGAAGTACCTCCGTGAGTTCAGCAACCGTGTTTTTCTCGAAATCGGCGATTGTTAGCTGCGTTTCGCCGACGGCATCGATTGCGATAATACCGGGTCCACCGCCATTCGTGACGACCGCAACTCCATCTCGTTCGGGTAACGGTTGTCCCGCAAGTACCTGCCCGAAGTCAAAAATTTCTTGGATATTCGTCGCTCGCAACGCACCGCCCTGGGTGAATCCCGCTTGGTACGCTTGATCACTCCCAGCAAGCGACCCGGTATGCGACGCGGCCGCTTTGGCTCCAGCTTTCGTCCGACCGGATTTAATCACGACGACCGGGGTGTGTTTCGTTACTTCCCGTGCCGTTTCAATGAATTGCTGGCCGTTCTCAATGTCCTCTAGATACGCTAAAATAACATCCGTACCGGGATCGTCACCCCATTCAGCGATCACATCTACTTCATCAACGACCGCTTCATTTCCAAGCGAGACGATGTCTTTGAACCCAATTCCATGCCGGTGTGCTGATGCGATTACAGCAGTGATAAACGCGCCTGATTGACTGACGAGTGATATCGATCCGTCCGGCGGTTTACCTCTGGCAAAGGTTGCGTTCAATCCAATCGGAGTACTGATGATCCCGACACAATTTGGCC
This sequence comes from uncultured Halobacteriales archaeon, assembly GCA_964542445.1. Lineage (GTDB taxonomy): Archaea > Halobacteriota > Halobacteria > Halobacteriales > Hikarchaeaceae > CAZITY01. The sequence continues at coordinate 30,877 of CAZITY010000021.1, forward strand.
CGATTAGTGTCAGGTCGTATTCTTCTGCAATGGCAATCAGGTCTTGTTCTCGTTGTTCGCCTTGTTTCCCGGATTCGCTGAATCCTGCGGTGATAACTACGATGTTCCGAATGCCTGCTTCACCTGCTTGTTGAACGGTATCAACGGCGACGGTTGCAGGAACGGCGACGATAGCTAGATCAATCGTTTCCACTCCTGGAATGTCCGCGATTTCGTGATAACACGGCTTCCCTAATACCGCTGTTCGGTTTGGGTTGACGGGAATAACGTCGCCTTGAAATGTCGATAGGTTTTCGAGGAGGGCTCGACCGACTGATCGTTCTCGATCAGTAGCACCGATAACGGCCACTCGCTTGGGAGTAAACAATGACGAGAGGTCGGGCATATTTACTCAATGAACTCCTCTTTTTCGGGACAACAATCGACTGATGTTTTGTTTCCGTCTTCGGAGTGGTGTAGTTGGGTACCCATGTTGGTTTTAATTAGAGTGAGGAGGAATAATCCCAGTATTAGTTCTCAGCGGTTGGGAAGTTCCGCGGAGCAGTGATGGTCTTATCACTCATTGTTCCCGCTGAACTTCCGTCACCACAGGAAGTGATCAGAGACTCGCAGGTAACTCAGTAATACTCGTAATCCTGAAATCCGGTGCCTGTGGCCAGTATCCATAGGGTTTCTCATGCTGGTTCACGTAACAACCACGCATCCCGACGGCTTTCGCACCAACGATATCGAATGTATGAGCGCTGACGAACACAACTTCCTCGGGGTTACAGTCATATTGGTCTAGGAGTTCGTGGTAGGGGGCTGGGTGGGGTTTGTACGCTCCTGCTTCAGCGACGGAAATAACGCCATCTAGATCGACATCGAACGAAGACCGGACGGCAGCGAGCATATCTGGATCGCCATTAGACAACCCGACAAGCGAATAGGACTCTTGTAACGTAGCGAGGGTATCGTCGACATCTGGATAGGGCGCTAACTCATTCCAGCCTTGAATGACACGGTTGATATCGTCGATAGAATAGTCAACACCGGCTTCCTCTAGGCGGTATCGAAGTGCTCTGTGACTGATTTCTTTAAAAGGCGTGTGGTCACCGGGAATCAATGAATCGATGAGTGAATCACGGAAGTGCATCGCTAGGTAGCGACGACAAAACACGCCCGGATCTAAGGACGTCTCTTCATTGGCTAGCAGTCGATTGATTGCGGGCACGAGGACCGATTCGCGATCCAGTAACGTATCATATAAATCAAACGAGATGGTCTTCACTGCATGTTCTTGCGGAGTGTTCGATGCCATATAGAGAGGTATCGGATGGTCTCCGCTAATCCCTTTTGGCAGTCGAATCAATAATTAGGGTTCTCGGTGTTTGAGGCGAATCGATCACGCCGGAAGGGAGACAGCAGGGACGGGCGGTCGCCCGAAAGTAGCCAAGCCGTTAGGAGCTCCGTGATCGCGAGTGATATCGCAAACCCGTGCCCACTCCACCCAGTGGCATATAATAGATTCTTGGCTGTTGGGTGGCGGTCGATGATCGGAATCTTATCGACGGCAATCGTTTCAGGTCGACTGGCATCAGCATCTGATACGGCTACCTCTTTTAGCCATGGGAATACCGCGCGGGCGGCCTGCATGTTCCCCTCGACTTGTTCCTGGACGGTTTCGCCGTTCCCGTTATTTTCTCTCCCCGACCACCCACCGGATACCATGACGCGTTCCTCTGGGATCATTTTCACCGATAACCGTCGGTGGTCGTGCCCGATGAGGTGTGACACCGAATAATCAGTCACGGGTTCGGTCGCGATGACCTGGGGGTATCGTTTGTACACCGGTAAGGACGTACCGAATCCGGATTCAAGCAGTTCCACCGTTCCATAATTCGAGGCCAGGAGCACACCCTCATTGACTGAATACTGCTGGCCAGTCTCCGTAACGACTTCACTGATCTGTCCACGGTCCACTTCGAATCCCGAGACGGGAGTTGAACTTCAGGTTCAACGCTGATCCGTTTAAATTATATAAAGTGGGCGCATTATCGATCTTATGACGAAGGCGGATCGAGCGAAAAGACAACAGTCGCTTGACACTCTCAGAGAACGTATCAAAAATAATGGAAAAGGCTCCAAACTCTCTACTGAAGATCGTGACGTGTTGCTTGACTTCTCTGATGAACTCTATCTCCGGAAAACGGAATATTCTGTCCACCGCCACGAAAAACTCTTGCGGCATTGTACCCGAATGGCCGAGCATGTCGGTGGCCTTGCTTCGTCCCTTGAAGACCGAGATAGTGCCGAAGCCATTGTGAAATGGATTAATAAGAACTACGACAACGAGGAAACCAACCGGGATTATCGGATTGCCCTTCGAGTTTTTGGAAGGCATATGGATGAAAAAAGTGAGGGGGCCCCTCCGGATAGTATTGATTGGGTGTATTCTGGTACGTCCAGAAGCTACAACCCCCAACCCCGGCCTGGCGATATGCTTCGGTGGGAAGCGGATGTCCTGCCCATGATTGAAGCAACCCACAATAATCGTGATGCAGCGATAATGGCAGTCGCCTTCGATGCTGGGGCTCGATCGGGGGAACTTCGAGCGTTGACAGTTGGTGATGTTTCTGATCATCGCCATGGGATGCAGATTACGGTTGATGGGAAAACGGGTCAGAGAACGGTCACGCTGATCCCGTCGGTGCCTTATTTGACTCGATGGCTCCAGGATCATCCAGCTCGGGAGAACAGTGAAGCTCCTTTGTGGTCGAAACTCCATGAATCCGCACCGCTCAGTTTCAGGATGTACAAGAAACTGTTGGAGTCGGCGGCTGAATCCGCTGGTGTTACTCGGTCGGTCACGTTGACGAATTTCCGGAAATCCAGCGCCTCTTACCTCGCGTCGAAAGGGATGAGTCAGGCGCATCTGGAGGAGCATCATGGCTGGACTCGTGGTAGCAGTGCGGCGTCAAGGTATATCGCGATTTTTGGTGATGCGGCGGAGAATGAACTCGCTCGGATCCACGGACTCGATGTTGCCGATGAGGAAACCGATCCGATTGGCCCAGTGGTGTGTCCGCGATGTGACAGAGAGACTCCGCGAACTGAGGAGTTTTGTGTGTGGTGTGAACAGGCGCTTGACCAGGAGGCGGTCAATAAGTTGAAACAGGGGGAGCGAGAAACCCATCGGGCGATTTTAAGGTTCGGAAAACAGCACCCGGAGATCCTTGATGAGGTCCAGGAACGCGAAGCCATGATGACCTTTTTAGAGGATAACCCGGAGCTCCAACGCGAAGTCAGCCAGTACATCAAAGCTACCAACTCCTAATCACTGATAGGTCTCACGCCGCTCTCGGAGCGCTTGTAATTCGGCTTCGAGATCTTCGATATCGGGTTCGTCGAGGATGTGATCTAAGAGAACCCAGGCGCAGGCTCTGGCATAGGCATTCCCGGATTGCTTGAGCACCCGCAGTAACTCCTCTTCATCCAACTCATCAAGCTCTTTTATGCTCGTACTCATTGGGCGTTGGCCCTTGCGGTCACGGTTGATCGGACTGCCGCGAGGTAGCTTTCGAAATCCGGTAGATTTCGTTTCGTAGCGACACAATCAGCGGCCTCAAACGAATCCATCTCGTACTCCTCAATGAGTTCGACGGCCTCGGCAACGACGACTCGGAATTCACCCACCGGAATGTGACACTCCGAGTGTAAATTTTGCCGTTCTAACTGGCGGTTAGGATTCGATTGGGTGGGTTGGTTTCTGAGACACATACCGCTGTGTCAGGGGTGAGTGGTTTAATGTTTCTCGCGGAGATTTCCGAATAACCCCCAATATCGTCTCTCGACCCAATTTTTCTGACTGAGAAGACTTCTATTGCTGGTTCCGAATAGTGCCGAATAGTTCCGAATGATCCCAAAAACTACTGTTGGTCGGTTCGTGAATTGTTCAATCGTTATCCAGCGAATTTTCTCTTCGTGTATCTAATGGGTACTTCAATCACAGCATACACTAGACCCCACGGTAATGTTAATCCATACTACAATTTTGACTTTAGTCTTCGTAACTTTACTAACTATTCAGCAAGTGTGTTAATGAGTGAATCGACGAAAGTATCTGGGTGCTGTCGGGGGGATAGCTGGGACTGCGATCGCTGGTTGTACAGCGATCAACAATCCAACGGTCCTTGGGCCGCCCACCCCGCAGCCTGACGGTCAATCAGTGTATTATCGGTATGCGCACGAGAACAATGAGATTCTACGAGTTTCGTTTAATACAGAATCGGAAGGCCCTGCGGTTCAGCGGGCCCGCGCGTATATTGAACAACCGGGAAATACGGTTCTTAAGAGCTATCGTTTCCGGTTCAAGCCAGGGTCGGCTGAGGAAGGGCTGCAAATGGACGTGCCTGACACTGCGGCTTCCATCTATGTCCGGTCGCCACCAGTGCACGATGCTGCGGCGTTCAGGACCTACCGCGAGAATGGGTGGGTAATTGTTGCGGGTGACTTCGAGGATGATCGAAGAGTGACAACCGGTATCGAGATACTGGTACACGGTGCTGTGCAGAACGAGGGGGGACCCCCACCGTTGCTTGTCGACTATGAAGTGGAGGTCTCTGGGGATGGATATTTCGATGACACGTTTGTCGCCCGAGATGAGCAGGAAGTCGAATTTTAGCCTGCGATATAACCACTCTCGTCACCTCTTTATCGGTTATCTGTCAATTAGACAATTATTTGGATAGTGGTGGCTTGCTGAATCGACGGTATACGTTCAGCACTACCCAGTCTTTATGCCAAGTAATTCAATGAGTATATCCGCAGGTGTTTGATAAGCATACATGGCACCCGATTTGCCAAAGCCACTTTTCTATAACAACTCGCGACCGGTAATATGATACCGTCTGTCACGGGTGCTTCCAGTCGTTTTGATTAAGCTGTAGCGTTCGAGCGCCCCGAGGTATTTCCGACGCATCCGGTCACTCTTTGGCTCCACGGCTCGACTCACGTATTCGCGTTTCAATTGTCCGGCGTTAATCGATCCAGCACTCTCAATGATATCATACAGCAATCGTGGATGGGTTGGGAGGCGCTGGACGTACCGATCAATCAATCGATCTTCCACACCGCTTTGAATACCCTGTACTAATTCAGCAGTGATTTTCCGGGAGTCACTTGATCGGAAAGTTTCGATGGCGCCGCGGAGTAACGCGAGGGCTTTATGCGCATCCCCGCTCGCGGCGTCCGCCATTGTAAGCACCGCTTCGTCCGTGCATCGAGATGGAGGCATGACGAGTTCGATACGACCCCAGAGAATCTCGGCGAGTTGCCTGGTTGAATACCGGTCAAGCCGGATTGTTCTAGCCGTTTGTAACCGGTTTCGGATGCCTTGATGCATATTCGACAACAATGCATTCTCATACACCCCAATCAGAACACCCCACACACCGCGGGTGCCAAATAAGGTGTGGATGATGGAGTGGTCGTCGAGGAAATCCAACTCATCCAACACCACCAGCACGGGTTGCTCTATTTCGCGGAGTTCGGCAATGTAGTCATACCGATTCGACACGCCCTGTAATCTAGTTGGTAATCGGTGTAATTGGGAGAGAACTTCATGGAGAATACTAGTCGAGGTGCTTGCCGCCGCACAATCAACATATACGACAGCTAGATCACCGTACTCCTCGTCATACCGGGTTGTCACATACTTTGCAATCGTTGTTTTCCCGGAGCCGCTTGGCCCATAGATCGCCACGAGGTCATCCCGACGTTGATCAGGAATATTGTCAAGTGCGCGGCGGAGTTCTTGGATATGACCATCGCGGTGATAGAGTTCATCAGGAATAAACTCCCTATCTAAGGGATCCACTCGATGACTCATCCAGGTATCACATACTTAGTTTGTCTCATGAGCACGTAGACAACCCACGATGGGTTATAAGATGTTCGCCAACCGACCACATTGAAAGTAAACGGACAACCGATACAAACAAAATAGAAAATATATCATAGCCACAGCCAGCAAGGAAACAAAAAAGTCGGTTACAATTCTACGAGGTGCTTGGGATGTGCCCGGTGGTGAAGACTCGGGTGTGATTAATCGTTGTGTGGTTCGGTAAGTGTGAGCGTGAATCCCCATGTCTGTATAGGTGTATCCATTATTATTGATGGATCTTCACTAACTCGATACCGTTGGGTGTATCTATAGTCACCGGGTGCGGGGCATGTTTCATCAATGTATGCTGCGTCACCGAGCACTTCGAGCCGAAGCCGTTCTTCTTGATTTGGGGTGAGTTCCAGAGTGTATGGTTCAGGTATTTCATCCACCGGGACATTGACCATCCAGCACCCGTCTTTGTCGATGGTGGCAACTTCGCGTTCGGCTTCTGTATAGAGCATTAGACCCGGTGTTTCCTCATCACTTGCTCGACGGGAAAACACTGGACGGTTCCCTGCTTCGATAAACAGTGTCTTGGTGCCAGTATTCATGACACTAATTTCCACGACGGCGGTCTGTTCGGCGTTCATCGTGTCCCTAAGGACATCAATATCAAATTCAACCCCCCACTCATTATCGGCCTGAGCAATATCGGTCAGAGGGCGGGACCGGCCATACCAGCCGCAAATCCAGTCAGTGCGAAGACTCCAGCACCTATCATTGCGCCGACGCCGATGAACGTGATGTCTATGAAACTCATATCCCGGGACAGCTCGGTGGTTAGTCTCCCGGAATCGCCGTTGTCAGCGCTGGCCTCGCTCATCTGGATAATAAGTGGCAAGCCCAAGACCTGTAAATCAATCGAAAGGGGGGATTCTGGCTGTGCAGATTCGTCAACGTGAATAGCCGTTTATCCTGGGTATTTAAATATAAGAAAAGTTACTTGTAATGATTGATCAAGTGATCCTGTGCTGTTGATCTTATACTTTTAGTTCCTCCGACGGGTCATACGGTTTCCACTCAAATGAGTGGTCGATATCCGCCGGAACCGGATCCGACGGCCCCGATTCCTGGACCTCCGCTAAGCCCTCGAAATCGATTGGTTCCTGGCCATATGAGTCGCGGATTTCGTTGATTTCTGCCGCCGCTTGCTCAGCCTCGTCTCGCTCGGTTTCGAGCGTGTCTTTCGCGGTGATAGCGTCGGAGATCGAGCCTTTGTACTGGCCCCACGCTCCGCTGAGGTATTTTCTGGCGTACCATGGGAGTTCTTCGGGGTCTTTGTCCCGGTCCATTAATTCGCGCTTCCCAACCGGGTGGCTGAGCATGAATTCGACCGCTCGACCGACCGCCACCTCCTTCGAGGATTGTTCTTCGAGGGTGTCCACGTCCAATACGCCGTCCGTGATTCCCACCGGGCCATGCCCCGCCCAAATCACTCGGGCCGACCACTCCCCATTTGATTCCGTGGCCTCGACCTCGGCTTCGACTTTTTCATCCCGTGGGATGATTGCCGGAGCGCCCGGCGGATTCTCCCCAGACCACACCACTCGGTCACTGTCATCCACTTCGAGCGACCACCCTTCCACCGGATCAAAGACGGGCTTGAGATCGTGTTGGTCGGCATCGAGATCGACGTCAGGAGCCGGTTCATCGAAGATCTCATCGAGCGCCGCCCCAGCAGCCGCCGCTGAATCCTCCCCAATCCCCTTAATGTCGGTCGGATCCTCTGCTGCGGTCCAGGCTTGGTGGAGATCCTCGATCCCATCGTAGTGCTGCTGGAGATTCAATGCGGCTCCAATCGGAACGTCCTGGTTTTCCAGGAAGATATTTAGTTCCTCGATATCCGAATCCTGGGACTGTCCTGTGTCGGGGGCTGGCGCTGAGTTATCCAGCATCCGGTCTTCCGCATACTCAATAGCCGCTTCCGGATCCCCACCGAAGCCGCCCTCTTTGTGCGTTGTTTTCGACACAAATCCCTCTTCCTGATTTATTTTGTCGAAGCCATACAACGATGTGGATACTTCGTAATGATAGCCGCCTCCCTCGCCCTGTCGGGGGAAGCGTCGGACGTTCATCCGTTGTTCCTCGATCTCCTCGTTCGGTCCCTCGTCCGGTCGGGACCAAGTGGCTTTGTCGTCCTCGATCTCCAAGAGCGACCACCCAGCGACCTCCTCGGAGACCATCGATTCGGTGATTGGTTGCGTATCTGGGGTGTCCGGAGCGTCCTGATCCTGGCCGTTGACGACTCTGCCCATCGTTTCCATCTGGGCGGCTTCGAGCGTATCCGGAAAGTCCTCGAATTCGGGTAACTCCTCCGGCGGGATCTTTTCGAGGAAACCGCTGTCGAGAGCGATCCGGCTTTCTCTAAATTCGGGTTCCGGTTCGTCACTCATCGGTTTCGTCCCTGGATAAAACTCGTTCGGTCTCGACACCCGGACGGATTTCTGATTCACCCGAACCACCCCGCCAATGTGGAGGTTCGGATCTCGGTATTGAACGATATCGCCCACTGCCAGGCGGTCCCGCATTTCGGCAGCCTGCTCCGTGGATTCCTGCTCGTTGAATTCCGCAACACTACTCCCGATGGCTTCTAACGCTCGCTGCATATCACCCCGAGCGCCAGCCGCTATCTTGTCGATCTTCTCGTTCAACTCCTCTTTGGCTTCCCGCTCATACCGCGATGTATCCTTTGCTTTCTTCACCGGGTAATTCGCGGGTCCCGCTTCGACCGGCGAGGGGATTTCTTTCTCGCGTTTCAACCGGCCCAGCCAGTCGTTAAACTGATTCCTGGCCGCGTTGATTCGCCGCAGAATAATCGAGTCCTGGACGTAATGCGGCTGGGCGTCCTCCGGCAACCGACCATGAATATTGAGGAGGATTTCGATGACACCCTCCTGCGGCGTCATGTACCGGGGACTATCGAGTTGGATCTCCCGGACTGCTTCGGTGATATCGTGCAACGATTCGACGTCCGAGATTGCTCCTAACCGGTCTTTTTGCTCGATAGCTTCGAGTGTTCGGCGTCGATGCCCACCGACACCCCCAGCATTCGGCAGCGTGTCCTCGCCGGTTTCAGTGGTCTGGAATTCGCGGGATGGGTCGTAGACCTCGCCCATGACCTCCTCGAAGCGTTCCTCCTCGTCGGGGTTCACCGCGTCGGCCCTCGCAATCGTCTCCCCGCTCGCCAGTTTAGTGGTCCCAAAGGTCTCTTCGAGATCCTCCGGAATCACCGGCGACCTCGATGACAGTTCAGCGCGGTGAGCCTGGTTGCGTTCCTGGATCCGGTCGGCAATTGCTTCGGGGTTCCATTCATCAGAGGGATCATACGGTTTCTCACCGGCTCCAGGGAC
>CAZITY010000021.1:40162-41709 GCA_964542445.1 uncultured Halobacteriales archaeon
GTTCCTCGGCTTCGTCCTCGATCTCTTCCTCGACGCGCTCGGCCACTTCTTCCGGTGACTCATCCACGTCTACCTCGTCGGTCTGGACGGTATCGGAGTCGTCCGGGTTCCATTCGTGCAGTGGTTCTGCGTTCTGGATCCGGTCGTACTCCATCCCGGCTTCATCAATCGCGGATTTGAACCCCCTGGTTCCGTCATCGGAGATCCGGGGGCAAGCATCATCGTGAATGTTGCGCCGTGGACTTCGTGGTGCGTTCCCATCGGGAATTCCCGTCCGTTATAGATCTCGATGGAGTTGCCGTTGTCCTCTGGATACGCATTATAGTAGTCATAGAGGTAGTCGAGCGAGAAGATCGAGTGCGCGAACCCCTCCCCCTCGACGGTTTCGACCTCGATGAGTTGTTCGTCCATGTCATTCTCGCCGTAGAGGAGTGCGTTACCGTCGTAAATCCCGAAATGAACGTGAGTGGTCAGGTCGTTCATGCGGTCGATGGCGTCGGTCCACGCGGTCGAATCGACCACGGAGCGCCCCGAGAGTTCTAATCCGGGGAGATCCGGTTCGTGTCGGATGCTATCCGGATCGATGGAAGGGAACGAGACCTGGAAATCCTCACCAGCGAGAAGGATCCGGGCGTCATTATCAACCGCAAACGTCACTTCCTCAGCTTTTCGGAAGCGTTTGGCGTACTCCAGGATCTTCCCGGTCGGGGTGCCAAGGACGCCTTCCTGGTCGCCTAAACGACCACCGGGAGAACGATACCGATAGCTGTCAAAGTCTTCGCGGTGAATCGTCATTTCCTTCAAAATTACATTCGCTGGGTCCACGAGTTTTGAGTACAGTTCGTTCTCGCTGATAGTGATTTTCGCCTCATCCGCCTTCGCCGTCAAGATCCCAAACCAGTTTTTGAACTTTTCACCAGTCGTCTCTGCTCGGAGTTTGTTGGCTTTTAATGCGCTGTATTTCTCGGGTTTGAGTCGGTCTAAAGCGGCTTTTTCGGTTTCCCAGTCGTCATTATTCTCGCTGCGGATCCGGGGTGCTAAGTAATGCGTGACGCTGGCGGTTCCCTCGCCTGATTTCGAGATCTCGAACTCCGATACCAGGACGTGCGGGTTATCCTCCTCGCCAACCGTCGGGATCGTGATTTCGAGGTCCGTAGAGGCCGGTCTATCGAGCGACAACCGGAGCGACCGGAGGTATTCAGTGGAGTAGAATCCGGCGGATTGGCTGCCCTCGACCGACGCATCCGGATTTGCCCAGACTGTATCGTGGTCCCCCTCGCTACTAATGATGAACGCAGAATCGGTCGCTCCCAGGAAGGTTAGCGTGTCGATTTGCTCGGCAGGTCGGAGCGCTCTGAGGAAATCTCGGCCGTTCACGGTGACGGTAGCGCCCGGTGCAAGCTCGTCCGGGAACTGATACTCCATTTCTGGCCGGTTGGCCCGTGGGTAGTCGGCTGGCCGGTCGGAATCAACCGGATCTTCCCCATTGATTTCAACGACAATAACCGGAGCGAACGGGCGTTTCAGGCTCGGTACGTCCTCTGCTT
>CAZITY010000022.1:0-39536 GCA_964542445.1 uncultured Halobacteriales archaeon
GAGTTAACAGAGCCGTGAACGAAAGCGGTGGAATTTTGTAATCGCAAACCAAAAATCTGGATGCCGACAGCTTTTCTCTGTCGGTAAATATACCAACCCCCTCCCCCAAACGCCCGCCCAGCAAACCCATCCCTCTCCTCTCCTCTCACACTTTACCTAGGCTACAAGTAGCTATGAATCAGTAGGCCCTGAGTGTTAGTTGTTTTCCGTTTTGATCTCGGCAGATAACCCTTGCGCCATTTCAATGTCCTTCGAGTTATTGAGTGTCCAGGCGGTGCGTTCTGTAACAGCCTCGATGACTTCGCGGGCACTCGGATACCCATTCCCGGATTTTTTCACCCCGCCGAAAGGTAATTGGACTTCGGCACCAATACATGGAAGATTGCCGTAGGCAAGACCGACTTCAGCGGTGTCACGGAAGGTATTTATCTCGCGGTAATCCTCGGAAATAATTGCACCGGTTAGTCCGTAAAGAGAATCATTGTGGATCCGCATTGCTTCATCCATCCCTCCACTATATTTAATGAGGGCGACGTGCGGTCCGAACACTTCTTCGTGGATACAGCGGAGTTCTGGGTCGTACTCAATTTCATACACGAATGGCCCGACCCAGTAGCCATCAGTCATGTCTTTCGGGATTTCTTCCTCGGTTAGAGTTTCTCGGTCGACGAGCACATGGGCCCCTTCTGTTCGGGCGAGTTCGTTATATTGGGAGAATTTCTCGATTTGATTTTCATCAATAACTGGGCCCATAAACGTCTCTTGAGATAATGGATCGCCGATTGTGATCTGTTTAGCAAGGGTGACAAATCGGTCTTTGAATTCGTCATAAATGTCTTCGTGAATGATTAACCGTTCTGATGAGACGCATCGTTGCCCGGTGGTTTTGAAACTAGACATAATCGCGCTGTGGATGGCGATATCGAGGTCCGCGTTGGCTGTGATAACAATACCGTTTTTCCCGCCCATTTCACAGGCAGCGATTTTCCCTGGTTTGCCCCCGATTGTTTCTGAAATCTGATGGCCGACCTCGGCAGAGCCTGTGAATAAAATCGTGGATATATCGTCGTGGTTAACGATGGCCGACCCAGTTTCACCGAAGCCGTGCACGAGATTGAACACACCATCTGGGAAGCCAGCGTCCTCAATCATTTCCGCGATGATTTGCCCGCACCACGGAGTTTGTTCAGCTGGTTTCCAGACGACCGTATTTCCTTCGACGAGTGAAACGGCCATGTGCCAGAAGGGGATAGCGACTGGGAAATTCCATGGCGTAATACACCCGACAACCCCGCGTGGTTTCCGACGCATGTATGAGTCTTTTGCGGCTATTTCCGAGGGAATGACATCGCCATGGGGGTGGCGGGCATTGCCGGCAGCCCATTCAACCATGTGGTAGGCTTCAGTTACATCCGCTCGGCCTTCGCTGAGTTCCTTCCCGCACTCCATCGTCACGATTTCACCGAGTTCGTCAGTCCGGTCACGAAGTTCATGATAAATATTCCATAAATAGTCGGCTCGATCAATGTAGGATAACGCTCGCCAGTCTTCAAATGCGTCTGCTGCAGCAGTTACAGCTTGCTCGACGTCGGCTTCGGTCCCTTCGGGAAATTCACCGAGTGGTTTTCCGGTAGCTGGGTTCTGCGTCGAGAACGTTGATTCCGTTCGTTGCACCCAGTTTCCATTGATATACTGGGCGGAACGGGTGGTAGATATCTCGGTCATGACGAATGCCTATTAATATTGTTATGAGTCATAATAACAACGGCGGTTAGTCCTGAACCTCAATACTCGTCGGGTTTGTGCCGAGAGGCGCAGTGCAGTCGTTGTTGTTATTGGACGGCGCGTTTTTCGACTTCGCCCTTAACTCTCGCCGCATCAAAATCGTGATCGGGTCGGATATTCACGAAATCAAGGAATTCTCGAGCTGCGAGCAATTCGTCGGGTGAGTAATACTCTGTCGCTGCTTGGACTGCTGGATGCGCCCCGATCAATGGCGTGAGAACAGCTATGGCACACGCGAGATCATAGGATCGAGCGTTCGTGATGAGATCATTCCGAATGTTCGTTGCATCGATAAAATACAACGAATCGTTATGGATCAACACGTTATCCGCTCGAAGATCACCGTGAACGACACCGTTGTTGTGCATTGTCGAGAGTGATTGATAAAACACTGGAGCGAACTCGAGAACTTCGTGTTCGTCGAGGTCGCTGAGCGATCGATAGTCTGGGAGGTACTCCATGACGATGACGCCTAATCCGTCGACTTCAAATGCTTCGATGGGTTCCGGGACATTTACTCCGAGTTGCCGCATCTTTTCGGTCGTTTCGAGGTCGTGTTGGGCCATTTCATACGGCGTCTCGAAATGTTCAAAGAACCCTTCGGTGCCGCTTGAAAATGCCCCGAGGTTCCGGGCACCAGTGAATAATGAGTGGACGATTGAGTTTCGTCGTGTGATGATTTTCACGAACCACGTATCGTTAATAACACAGGGCGTCGATAGCCAGTTATCAGTGTTAATGAAGCTAACGTGGACGGTCGGCTCATTGTACCGGCGGGCGAACTCGATCGCGACCGTCTCAAGGCGGGCCCACTCGACGTGCCCCCGAAACAACTTCCGGACGCCCATGCATTCAAACTCACGGGATCATAGAGTATAGTAATTCCGGGGCGGTTTAGTTCCCGAGTTGGTGGGGAGAGGGTTATTGGTCACCGGTTCGTTAAGAGGGATATGGATTTCGAGATTCCCGACGAGCATCAGGTGATGCGTAAGACAGTTCGGGAGTTTTGTACCGAGGAAATCGAACCGATCGCACAGGAAATCGAAGACGAGCATCGATTCCCTGCAGAAGTGTTTGAGTCGTTGGCCGAGTTAGACGTTATGGGAATCCCGATTACGGAAACCTTCGGGGGGTTAGGCGGGGATACGTTGTTGTACGCGTTAGTAATCGAGGAACTCGGTCGTGTGTCTGGTAGTATCGGGTTATCGTTTGCGGCGCATACGAGCCTCGGTGCAAAACCAATCGAGCGATACGGAACGGATGCGCAAAAAGAACAATGGTTACGGCCGTTAGCGACGGGAGAACATCTCGGTGCGTGGGCGTTAACGGAACCTGGTTCGGGGAGTAACGCGAGTAATATGGAGACCCACGCCGTCAGGGACGGTGACGAATGGGTCGTAAATGGGACGAAGCAATTCATTACGAACGCGAGTGTTGCCGGGTCGATTCTCGTAAAAGCCGTGACTGAACCAGATAAAGGTGTAGACGGCATTAGTACGTTCATTGTGACACTAGACGATGGGGTCGAGGTGACGAACGTGTGGGATAAAATGGGATTGAACGCGTCACCGACGTGTGAATTACAATTTACTGACGTGCGAATCCCCGGCGACCGTTTGCTCGGCGAACGAGGGGCGGGATGGGATCAAACAAAGCAAACCCTTGATGGCGGGCGGATATCAATCGCTGCATTGTCCGTCGGTCTTGCCCAGGGCGCATTTGACGCGGCACGAGAATACGCGGGTGAACGAGAACAATTCGGGAAGGCAATTGGTTCGTTCGATGCGATCAGAGACACCCTAGTAGATATGTACCGGAAAATCGAGCGGTCCCGATGGTTAACGTATCGAGCAGCATGTCGAGCGGACGCTGGGAAACCAGTAACGAAAGCCAGTTCGCTCGCAAAGCTCGAAGCGTCAGAATCAGCTCGGGAAGTCGCTGAAGATGCCGTGCAAGTCTACGGTGGTTCCGGCTACGTGTCGGATTTCCCGGTGCAGCGATATTATCGTGACGCGAAATTAATGGAAATCGGTGAGGGAACGAGTGAGATTCAGCATCTGATTCTCGGACGCGAACTCGGGATTCCTTCCTAACTACTACATCATCCCTATGACCAGAGTAGCCCCTAGGTAATCCTGTGTTGTGGTTAGAGTGTTACGCGGGTGGAGGACGACCAGTCATCCCACGCTCGTACGTTTGGTACGGCCGAGTGATATCCCGCGTATGCAGAAATTGCGTGACGGGAGTCTAAGCCCTTATGACTCTATCAGAAAATACGTGGTTGCTTATTCTTCCAAGTGGTTGATACCTTTCTTTGAGACGTTCGCTTCTGTAATTTCGTTTGGCATCCAGTCCGGACTGTCGTCTGGCGCTTCGGTTTCCCAGGCCCAGGCGTCATAAATATGGACTTTATCCGTCCCTTTTTCTCGAAGCCGAATTTCATCGGCGTCTGACTCAGCTCGTGCTTCACTTCGTTTCGCGTCCTCAAGACGACGGGCGGCTTTAAGCGCCGCTTGTCTTGGGGTGTTCCCACTAAACACGCTGGATTCTTCTTCATTTTCCCGTAACGCAAAATTCCGCTTACCATCCTCTCGTGTCATACTTTTGGAACTCCATGTGAATCGTGAACAGGACATCTTATAAATATATCGTCCAAATGACCCTTATCGAACCACAAGATATTTATACCAGTCTTCGCTCTCTGGATGTTTTCCAGGGACAGATTACAGTCAATTTTACAGGTATACAAGTGATACGTTCCTGCCGACACCACCGAACGCACGGGTGAGAATGTTTAAGTATATCGTCCGGTGAACCCACAGTAGACCACCCCAATGGTTCGGAAAAAGAAGCTCAGCCCAAGTGGGGCAAAAGGAGAAGACGGGGATTACCACAACGCCCACATCAATCTCCACGAAGACGAACTCGCAGTTGCCGGGATGGCAATCGGGGACGAAGTCTTCGTCCGCGTACGCGAAGACAAAATCATCATCCAGAAAGCAGACCAAGACGACGTCGAACACGATTTTTAACCGACACCCATGATTCTACCTTGACTACATGGTGTTATATCGGGCGCTTAGACCGCTGTTGTTCAACTTACCCGCCGAAACCTCACATTCACTCGCGACAACGATTCTCAGCGGCATCCAACAAACACCCCTCATTCATGCGCTCAACCAACTGTACACCGTTAGTAATCCACGATTATCGGTTCAGGAATTCGGGATCCACTTCCCGAATCCCGTGGGGGTTGCCGCCGGATTTGATAAAAACGCCCAAATCCCCCGCGCACTCGCAGGCCTCGGGTTTGGACACGTAGAAATCGGTGGTGTTACGGCCGCTGCCCAACCCGGTAACGACCGACCACGATTATTCCGGTTACCGACCGACCGCGGCATCATTAATCGAATGGGATTCAATAATCACGGCGCAGACCGGATTGGAGAACGGCTCGATAACACAGCGCTTCCATCCATCCCGATAGGAATCAACATCGGGAAATCAAAACAAACGCCCCTTGAAGATGCACCCAGCGACTACACGTACACATACAACCAACTCGCCTCGCACGGTGATTATTTTGTAATCAACGTCTCAAGCCCAAACACGCCTGGATTGCGGAGTCTCCAACAAAAAGAACCCCTTGCAGAAATCATTTCAGGGCTACAAACCGCCGGAGCGGAACCATTACTCGTGAAAATATCCCCTGATCTAGCAACCCCAGCCATTGATGAAACAATTGATCTCATCGAGGAGTTCAACCTTGACGGGATCATTGCGACGAACACAACGGTTTCTCGGCCCGAATCATTACGAGATAAGCACAAAACCGAAACCGGCGGATTATCTGGCAAACCACTCGAAGAACGAGCAACCGAACTAATCACCTATCTCGCACAACACACCGACCGACCAATCATCGGAGTCGGTGGGGTATTCACTGCTGAAGATGCCTATGAGAAAATCACCGCCGGCGCGTCACTCGTTCAACTCTACACCGGACTCGTATACCAAGGTCCGGGGATCGCGAAATCCATCAATCAAGGGCTAGTGAAGTTTCTCGAGAAGGACGGCCTCGACACACTCAGCGACGCAATTGGAACGGCTCACGACTAGACCGAGTCGATCAGGGACGGTTCAAACCGTCATTAATGTCGAAATCGTACCGTGCCCGGAGCCCTATCTTGAGTTACCGGAGTGCACTCAAATCGAACTCGAATGCGGCAACTGGCACTTCAAGGTCATGCTCAACGAGGACCGCAGGATTGACCTCACCAATCACACCAACCGAGTCACCCTCGAACACAACATCGGCAACACGGCCCTCAAGGAAGGCAGGATGCGACGTAGCTGGCGTCGAGACCGAGACACCAAATCGCGTCGCGATAGTTTGTACATGGGATTTCACGACATCAAACCCCGCCTCAGTACTCGCACATACCCCAGCGACAGTGCGCCATTCCGACACACCCGTCGATTGGGTGTCATCCATCCTCGCCGCTAATCCGATTTCGCTCAAATGTTGCGGGTATGCACGATGCGTGTTGTTCTCCAACACCATGAGTAACGACGGTAATGCCCACGTTCGAACCATCGCATACTCCGCACTGTATGGCTCTTCGATCCGGACTGGATGCCCGCCGCCAACACCCGAATAGTCTGGTGTGACCTGTAACCGATCGAAATTATCTGTTTCACTAATCAAATGGAAATTCAACAAATCCTGGTACCCGAGACCAACGAGTACGTTCCTCGCTGATCGCTCAGCCTCCGCCCGATCATGCCGACTCCCCACCGTCGACACATCCGGATACCGCGGGAGTAAATCATTGAACCCGTATGCCCGACCGATATCATCAATTATATCAAGCGGATGTAAGACATCCACTCGATACGGCGGGATTTCAACCGTGTACGCCGGTTCATCATCACCCAACCCGATTGACTCGGCCCCCAGTCCAGATCGTTCCAGTAATTCAGTAACTTCATCAGTCCCTAGATCAATTCCGAGTATTTGTTCGATACGATCGTGGGAGACCGTCTTCTCCTCCACAGTGAAATCGGGTCGCCGGAGCGTTTCATCCGCATACGCCACCTTAACCTCCTCAACTGTCCCCCCGCGAGCATCAAGCGCATAACACACAATAGCAAGCATCCGATCAATGGTCCACTGATCCGTCCCCGTCATTTCAATCAGTAAATCACGGGACTCCGCCGTCACTTCTGTTCGCCTCCCATTGATCACTGGCGGAAAAGAGAACAACCCAATAGCGTCATAAATCGCCGGATACCGACCATATGAATCCAGTAACGGTCCGTACTCCGGGCCAATTGGATGATCCCGAAGGACATCCGCCGGCGTCATTTCCGCATCCGCATCCAGCGGAACAAACGTATCACCATCTGGATCGATCCCCGTATATACGATTTCGTTTGATTCCTCACCAGGTGAACCCCCCTTCAACATCGTCAAATCATGGATTCCGATCGCTCCCTTCGCCCGATCGCGACCGATCGTCGCGTGTAATTTTTCTTGTAACTGAATGAGAGACTCCAAAATCTGTTCGTCCAGATTGACACCGCGAATAACCGCACCTGTGACGAACGGGCGTTCCTTGGGAACATCCTCAACGACAATCGTCCAATCCGGGTTATTCGTACTCGGCACGTACACTCCTCGATCATGACCATACTGGTACCGAAGCGATCGAGCGACCCCCTCAACAGACAACCGGTCTAGACGATCCGGCGCGAACTCTAACACAAAATCACCATCCTCAGACAACCCCTCAAACTCAAGTCCTAACCCGAACAAATCCGATTTCAACGCATCATCCGACTTATCAGGCTCACTCACTAACCGCCGCAACTCATCCGGATCAACATCCACAATCGGCATTACGAAATCACCTCCACATCACGCAACAACGCCAAATCACACAACGTCCCATGGACATCCCGAATATCATCAAACCCATACATCAACATCAATAACCGCTCCAACGCCAACCCCCATGCCATCACATCACAATCCACGCCTAACGGCCGAAGCACCTCATCACGGAACATCCCCGAATTCCCTATCTCTATTAACTCACCCGTCTCCGGATGTCGACCAAACAACTCGAAACTCGGCTCAGTATACGGATTATAATGGGGTTTAAACTCAATATCAGTAATTCCAAAATGCGAATAAAACTCCGTGAACGTCCCCATTAAATCGCGAACCGATAACTCCTCTGCCATCACCCAGCCCTCAATCTGGAAAAACTCCAATAAATGCGTCGGATCCAACGTATCGTTCCGATATACCTTCTCAACGCTAAAATACCGTTCAGGCGGCTCCAACTCACCAATTTGATACCCCGCAAGATACCGCATCGACAACGACGTCGTGTGCCCCCGCAAATCAACCTGGCGAGCCACTGATTCATCCCACGGCGAATGATACCCATCCCCATCCGGCCCAACACCCTCAAGATGGACCGACTTCACGCGTTCCATCAAATCTTCCGGAATGTCATCACCGGGAGGTAAATCCAACTCGAATTGATCCCAATGCGTCCGAGCCGGGTGATCCTGTGGCATAAATAAACAATCATTAATCCAGAATTGCGAATCCGCATGGGGGCCTTCCATCTCCTTGAACCCCATCCCAACTAAGACATCCTTCACGTGCTCGGACGCCTGCCGCAAAATATGAACGTTCCCATCGAAAGCTCGGGAGGCATCTGCTTCAACGTTATATGGCGCATACTCATTAGATTCCCACTCACCACTCGTCAAATGCTCCGGCGTCAACCGATCCACCTGCGAAACCGCCTCAATCCCATCCATCAACGCCGTGACACCGGCCTCAGTGAGAACAACCGATCGCGTCACATCTTCCTCACGCTCAACGAGGTTCCGCCGCTCCAGCACTGACACTACCTCATCACCAACCCCATCGCCACCATCTGCCGCAATCGATTCGAGAGCTAGTTGTTCCGGATCATCTGCCGGCGACACTGATGCATCGACCTCAATATCACCCGCCGCGACCGAGCCATACTCCTTCCGCGCAAAATTCGAAATCGCGATATCAACCTCCTCCCCCTCTAATTCCGCTTCATCTACTGCCTGACCGAACGACACCGGAGATTCATCCGCACCGAGTTCCATCGCTACCGCGTACAATCGAGCTTCAGGAAGCCCTTCAGTTACATACGACGTTCCTTCGTCAGTCAAATGAAACGACTCGCGGACTGATTCAGTAATCGAAACAAATCCTGCATCTTCCAATGAAAACACCGCCCCACTCACCACATCCTGATCTAACCCAGTCTCCGCAGAAAGCTCCGCTATCGATTTCGACTCCGACGAACTAACCGTCTCAAGTACACGAGCCTGAGATTCCGGGAGTTTCATAGTATACTCATTCTAACGAAATCAACCCTATTTGTACCACACCAATCACCGTGAGATACTACACACATAGACACCATGGATTCTTTACGTCTCAATAGTACCCCTAGAACAGAGAAACCCATCGAAACAAACCATCACGACGAATCCTCAAAATCAACACCAACATCCAACTCGGCTAACACAGACTTCACATCCTCCCGATCAGCTTGATGCTCAGCCAAAAACTCCCGCATCAACTGCGCCGCCTCCTCCTTACACTCACCGCACAACCGCTCACCACCGACACACTCCTCATACACCCGCGTCGCAAACCCATCATCATCCCCCGCCAATAAATACGCGTATAACTCATACACCGGGCACTTATCCGCTTCTCCACCAAGCTCCCGTTGCAACGCCGCCGTCTCTCTCCCACCTGTCTTCGCGTCCTTCACTTTCGCATACCCTTCCTCAGGCGGATCTAATAACGAGATATGAGATGCTGGAACGGATGACGACATCTTCCCGCCCGTCAATCCCGTCATAAAACGATGATAAATCGACGACGGCAAAAAGAAACCATACCCCCCATGCTCTTTCTCCACGGACCGCGCCAACGACTCCGCCGTCGCCACATCCATCTCAAACGCATCAATATGCGCATCAAACACCCGCTTCTCGCCCTCAACCGCCTCAATCAACGCCGAAAACGCCTCATCAGTTGCATTCCGATCTAAAAACCGAACCCGCGGTCGAAGCGGTTCACGACCACTCTCCGATAACTTCGACCGCAACCCCTCTACGATCTCCCCACTCCGATCACCCAACCGTTTTTCGGCATCTTCACACCGTGGCTCCGAAACTCCCTCCCCACGCAACTGCTCATACACTTCGCTCAATAGTTCCCGTTCCGCAGCTGACATCTCAAAACTCGCATACGCCTCCGTCACCCCAAAATACCGCATTCGACTCGCTAAATCCCGCGTCAACCGCACATGCGGATCCTGATCCGGACCAACGGGAATAACCGTCGGTTTCGGTCCCGACAACTGCGGATACAAAATATCAGCTGCCTGCGTAATCACACTCTGTAAATGAGACACATCAGTCTCCCCCCCAAACCCATAAATCGACTGCATCTCTGAAAAATTCGCCTCAATCCCCAATTCAAACGCCAAATCCTGTACTTCCCGATTGGTCGACTGCCGATACAACGTCCCCTCCTCCGGATCAAACCCAAACGCCAACAACGACAACAAATAATTACGCGCATGCTCATCAATCTCCTCCCACGACAACCCCCGCGCCGCATGCGCTTCAAGATCCGCAATCAACCCATACGTATCAGCCCCCTGGTTCTGGTGCCAAATCAACTCATCAAACACAAGCTTATGCCCAATATGCGGATCCCCCGTAGGCATAAACCCAGACAACGCCGCAACCTCGCCACCAGCCACCAATGCGTCGTTGACCGCCCGGTAATCCCGATGCCCAAAAATAATCCCACGCCGCATCAAATAATGCGGTAACTCCACATCTGGTAACACCTCTTCGAACTCCTCAATCCCGAATTCCGAAAACAATCCCTCATAATCATCAATCGTCGATGACCCCCACGGGTCAAGCACGAGATCATCCGGCGAAGACTCACCACCATCCGTCCGCACTCCCGCATCACCATCACCAACAGTACTTGAACCGTTGTCTCGACAGACACCCTCATCCGCCGATTCTGCGTCATAATCTCGAGTCATGGAGTCAACCG
The DNA here is from genome assembly GCA_964542445.1 of uncultured Halobacteriales archaeon. Taxonomy (GTDB): domain Archaea; phylum Halobacteriota; class Halobacteria; order Halobacteriales; family Hikarchaeaceae; genus CAZITY01. The sequence goes on from CAZITY010000022.1 coordinate 10,940, forward strand.
ACTCACCGCGAGCCAATTCACCACGTCCGTACCGTCGGTTACCGCAAAAATCGTTCGTTTTCGCACCCCATGCGCCAACCGAACCTCTAACGCAAGTTCCCGAGTCGTTGGTTCCTCTGGCGACTCCAAGACTTGCACCAGATACGCAGAATGCCCGAGATCATCAACGGAATCGACCGACTCATATACCCGAAAATCAGCACCGAATTTAAACCCTGTTTTCGGCGTATACCCATGGTCACGTAACGACGAATACACCGCAACCCGACGATCAAACCTTGACCCTTCTAATGACCGTCCACGATCCACAACTTCATTTTCAGACGCGTTTCGGACAGCCAACTGGCCCGAATCTACGAGATACGCAGCCTCCACTAACGACACCAGCACATCTGAAACACCGCTGTCTTGCCCGAATGGATGGCCATAAAAGTACGAATCATACAATGCAGACGGAGCCTCCCAAATTACAACCCGATCAGTAAGTAATAACCCAGAACACGAAACCTCCCCCACAGAACCCCGGTCCTCTAGGGAAAAATCTGACACCTGAAAATACGACACTTCACCCTCACCATCAACCACCGCTAATACCCCTTCACGAAGTTCACCGAGTTGAATCGAATCGCTCTCCCCAACTACACGCACCGAAAAATCCACTATCTCATCATGTGGCGACGAACCTCGCTCAAACACAACAAAATCCCGATCGCTCTCCGGCGCATCCGGTGACAAATAAAACCCGCGTTCCCGCAAATCACAATACGTTACAAACCGCGCCACAGCATTATCAATCCGCTCACTCAGAAACGAAAAAAACCCCACAAACCCATCACCATCAACCGAATCCAAATCACCCCGATACAACAAATACGCCGCCTCCGTCGGACTCAATGCTATCGAATTCCCCGACACCGGCTCCCCATACCCACGGGAATCATAGAACTGTTGCCGGGCAGTACCCCCGACTACCACCCGACCATCAGACCACGTCCCATCCATACCCACGGAAGCGTCCCCGACCCAAAAAGCCCCTCCGATACCACCACACCCCCAGTCACTACGCAAAAGCACACGAACTATCCAGACACCGCACCCCCGACGCCGTATCAAACATTGGTAACGAGCACGAATCACACGCTCCCCGTATCGTCCCAACTGGTAGTGCAAACCCAGTCTCACACTCCGGATAATTCGAACACCCAGCAATCAACCCGCCCCGCCGAAGAATCCGTAACGCACCGCCACACGATGGACACGACCATGCTTTATCAAACGACGCCCGAACCGCTTCATCCAATGGCTCGCAATCTCGATCAATACACACCGTAAACTCCTCCCCCCGAACCACACGCATCGTTGGTAACTCACAATCAGGACACCGCTCACTCACACTCCCAGAAACCGTCGCATCCCTAGGCACAGAATAAAACGCATCACACCCAAGGCACGTCACTTCATTTCGCCCATAAATCAACGGACCCGTACATCCCGGGCAATTCCCCACCGGCTCGCCCGCCGCTGACACCGAATATTGCGTATTCCCAAACTCCGCATGACACGTCACCCGTAACTCTTTTTCTCCCTGACTCGCCTCTAAAATCCGTCCCTCAACACTATTCGTCCATTCAACCGTCTCAGCTCGCGTCAACCACGCTGCCGGACGATACCCAGCCTTGTCATGGACCAACACAGTGTTGTCAGGTTTCACCACGACCAGCACAGACCCACGTTTTCGATGCGTTGCATCCTCGTTCGTGAACACAATCGAACAATCCCCTGCGATGACTTTACTTGGACTCTGAGACATCACCCCACCATGCGAACCTTATCTGTCATAAACACTCAGCCACTGTCACAGAACCCGTACTTCATGCTCCGCATGGACCCCCGGTACCGGTAACCGCGGAAACGTCACATCAACTTCAAACCGCAACGGATCCTCAGCACCAAACACACCGACTGGAATAGAGATTTCCTCCGTTAGATACGTCACTTTTGACGACATTTCAACCCCATTCACAAGCACCCGAATACCGACTTTCGCCGCCCCTGTTACCGCCCGAACGGTAACTTCGGCCATCGTACTTTCATTTACCCCAACCGATGACGGAAAATCACTCCATTCAAGGGCAAGCTCAGGGAGTTCCTCAGCTTGCCTCAGTAATTCCACCGCCACCCCTTCACTCAATCCCGCCTGACACAAGCCTTCTTTACCGGCCTCCCGCACACCCGCCGGCGTCGAAATACCGACTTCTTGTAATAAGTCCGCCCGCCGGGTACCAACACCCTGAATCGCCGTCAACCCGATTGCCTCCTGATCGACCCCATGCTCAACTCGCGCCTCAACACACCGAATCCGATGACTCAACCATGGAACCCCGAATTCCTCACAAAACGCTCGCAACGCTGAAATCAACCGGAATGAATTCTGCTTAATCACCCACGCGTCACTTGCTAACGCATCGGGGACATTATTATTCATACTCGCTAACAAAATAGCCATTACTTTCTCCTGGCCATCGGACAAGGCGGGGTACACCCCTGATATAATCGAGTCAATCGCCCTCATCTCATCCCGACGGGCTCTCACGCTATCAAACTCTTCAGCACGCGCCACACACGCAATAATCTCCTCATCAGATACCGATTCCTCATCCGCTAATTCCCGAAATTGCTCAGCCGTCCGAAGCCGCAAGTAATACTTCGATGTTAACCGGCCAAGCGAACTCCCCGAAAGACGCCCATCATCATCAGCAATGAAACCCCGACGGACCAGATCAGTCAATGATTCTGAAACTTGATCCCGCAATTCAGTGATCCCGTAGCCCGCCGACTGATTCTTCGCTCGAACCGCATAAAACGTCGTCTCCAACCACTCCATCACCTCCTGCGTATCACTCAACATACCAAGTGCAATCTCAGCAACCAAATGCGAACCTAACTCCTCTGCAAGACGCGATTCGATTGCCTTCCCGTCATTCAGCAATCGGCGATACTTATCGGCGTCAGATTGATCCGCAATGATCCACCCGTACCCCACTGAATCAAACGACGGACGACCCGCCCGACCTAACATCTGCAGAACATCAATCGGGCTCATGTCGACCTCCCCTTCCAACGGATCGTGTAGTTTCGTATCCCGAATAACGACACATCGAGCCGGCAAATTGACTCCCCATGCGAGGGTCGATGTCGAAAACAACAAGTCGAGATACCCTTCCCGGAACCATCGCTCCACTAACGATTTATCCTCCCGAGACAACCCCGCGTGATGAAACGCAATTCCATCAATCACGACCTCACGCAACGACGTGTTCGAAAGGGCCTGCGTCGACTCATGGAACGAAAAATCACCACGGTTACCAATCGATATTCCGCGATCGGAAATAACTTCCCGCGCCTTCTTCGCGGCCTGTACGGTATCCTGCCGGGACGACACAAACACCAACCCCTGTCCGTCGTCAGTCAAATGCGGTTCCATGATGTCGATTGCCCGATAGAGCCGTCGATATTTATCAGCAAACGCATTCTCACCATGCGAGTAAGTTTTAACAGCAGCATGGAGCGGGACCGGGCGGTATTCCTCACCAAACGAAAACGTGTTCTCAGGCGGCGCATCTAACCACTCGGCGACTTCATCAGCATTCTTCATCGTCGCAGATAGCGCGACCATCCGCGGATCACAGATCCGTCGTAACCGAGAAATCGTTACTTCCAGTACACTCCCCCGTCGGTCGGAATCAAGTAATTGCACTTCGTCAATAACGCAGCAATCTATGTCGTTGACAAAATCATACCGTGGGGAGTCCTTAGTTCGAGTGGCCGAATCCAGTTTCTCCGGCGTCATTACTAACACATCAGCGTTGATGGCTCGTGCTGGGTTCAGGTCTCGTTCTCCGGTTACGACATAAACTGAATAACCGAGGGACTCAAACCGCTCCCATTCCTGTTCCATTTCGTTCGTCAACGCACGAAGCGGGGCAAGAAACACTACCCTCCCGCCTTGATTCAGTGTTTTACAGATTGCGAGTTCTGCAAGTGCTGTCTTCCCACTTGCTGTGGGTGCGCTAACCACTACATTAGCAGACGAATGTAACACCGCTGGTAACGCTTCTTGCTGCATTTGGTTGAATTCAGTAAAGGGGAAGGCATCAGCGAAATTAGGGAGGACCTCAGTTACCTGCATCTATGTGAGAATCTCTATCAATTAAAAAAGATATTTCTATTTCATCACTGACAACTAGTCGGATGGAAGGACATTCTTTTGGGTTAGTAGTCCATCAAATTGATCGATGAGTTCTGAGCGGGTACGAAAACCGGATTGGTTGAAAATCCGTACGCCTGCTGGGGCTCAGTTCACGGAGATAAAAAGTACGCTTCGTGAACACAATTTACATACGGTTTGCGAAGAAGCGAATTGCCCAAATCTGGGGGAGTGCTGGTCGGGAACAGACGGACCAGGGACAGCGACGTTTATGATACTGGGTGATCGGTGCTCCCGGGGATGTAATTTTTGTGATGTCGAGACGGGTGGTATGGAACCACTTGATCCTGAAGAACCAGTGAACGTCGCAGAAGCTGTGGAGGCGATCGGGCTTGATTATGTGGTTGTCACCTCGGTTGATCGGGATGATCTGGCGGACCAAGGAGCGGCCCATTTTGCCGAAACAATCGAGGCAATCAAGGAACGGGATCCATCGATTCTTGTGGAAGTGTTGATCCCTGATTTTCAGGGGGATCGAGAGTTACTTGGGAAAATCATTGACGCGGGGCCTGATGTAATAGCGCATAACGTAGAGACAGTGCAACGATTGCAGTGGCCGGTTCGTGATCGACGGGCTGGGTATGAACAATCGATGTCAGTTCTTCAATATGTTAGTGATAAATCAGGTGTGTTCACTAAATCGTCGATCATGCTAGGTGTGGGAGAGTACGATCATGAAGTGTATCAGACGTTACGTGATTTACGTGAATCTGACGTAGATATCGTGACGTTAGGACAGTATTTACAACCCTCTCAGCAGCATCTCGGCGTCGAATCGTATGTGCATCCGAGTAAATTCGGGATCTGGCAACGTGTCGCGGAGGAGGAATTAGGGTTTATGTATTGTGCAAGCGGTCCGATGGTGCGATCGTCGTACAGAGCGGGGGAATTCTTTGTTGAGGAGATACTCAATGAAGCGACATCAGTAGAAACAGCCCGGTCAAGTGCGAGAGCTCGTTCTGATTAACACACCGGCTTGTATTTTCTCAATCGTACAGGGGGGCTGATTTTTCAGTTGTGGGTGACGAAACTCCTAATACATGGACCGCAATATACTATTGCTATGTCGGGGGGTGTTCTGTGAACACTAGTGACCGGGAGCGAGACGAGATGTTCCAGATCATTGATGAAAACGGTCAGGTAACAAATGAAGAGTTACTCCCGGAGTTGGCTGATGAGGATCTCCTCGAGATATATGAAGGGATGAAAATGACGCGGGTGTTTGATGAACGAGCAGTCAACCTCCAGCGTCAAGGCCGAATGGGGACGTATCCACCGGTGTCAGGGCAGGAGGCGGCGCAGGTTGGGAGTGCCATGGCGTTATCGGAATCGGACTGGGTGGTACCGAGCTATCGAGAACATGCTGTTGCGATTATGCGTGGGATACCCATAGAACAAATTCTTCAGTCTTGGATGGGAGATGAACAGGGGAATAAGATCCCTCCTGATGTGAATATGCTCCCGGTTGCGGTCCCTATTGCGACACAAATACCGCATGCTGTTGGGCTGGCGTGGGCGATGAAACAGCAAAATGATCCGAACGCAGTGATGGTGTATTTCGGGGATGGGGCGACGTCGGAGGGTGATTTTCATGAAGGCTTGAATTTCGCGGGGGTATTTGATGTGCCGTGCGTATTCATGTGTAATAACAACCAGTACGCGATCTCGGTACCGCGCAGGAAGCAAACAGCAAGCACCACCCTCGCACAAAAAGCAGATGCGTATGGGTTCACAGGGGTACAGGTTGATGGGATGGATCCGCTTGCGATGTTTGTTGCTACCAGGGATGCGTTGTTGAACGCCAAGAATGCCGATGAGGGTCGGAGGCCAACAATGATAGAAGCAGTGCAATATCGGTTCGGTGCGCATACGACTGCTGATGATCCATCGAGGTATCGGCCTGAATCCGAAGTGGAATATTGGCGTAAACGAGATCCGATCGTTCGCTTTGAAACTTTCTTAAAAGACAACGGGGTATTGGATGCTGAACTGATCGAGGAAATATCGACGAAAGTCACTAATAGAGTTGCTTCAGGGATTGAAGCCGCGGAACTCACGCCGCGGCCGGTTCCGGCAGATATGTTTCGGTATGTTTACGATTCACCCCCGGAGAAACTCAAACAGCAGTATGACTGGCTAGCGGAGTTACGGGAGCAATACGGTGATCAAGGGTTACTGGAGGACTAACGATGAGTACCACAGCAAATTCTGAGAAGCTCACATTAGTTGAAGCAGTTCGAGATGGGTTAGCAACCGCGTTACGTGGCAATGAAGATGTCCTCGTGATGGGTGAGGATGTCGGGGTGAACGGGGGTGTGTTTAGAGCGACGGAGGGGTTGATCGAGGAGTTTGGTGAGGATCGAGTAATAGACACCCCCTTAGCTGAGTCAGGGATCGTTGGCACCGCAATTGGGATGGCGGCATATGGGTTACGGCCGGTAGCTGAGATCCAATTTATGGGGTTTATTTACCCAGCGTTCGATCAGATTGTGAGTCACGCAGCGCGGTTACGAACCCGATCTCGCGGTCGATTTACGTGTCCGTTGGTTGTTCGTGCACCGTATGGCGGGGGGATTCGGGCACCTGAGCATCATTCTGAGTCGACTGAGGAGTTTTTCTCGCATCATCCGGGGCTCAAAGTTGTAATACCGAGTACCCCAGCTGATGCGAAAGGACTCTTGTTGAGTGCGATTGACGATCCGGATCCCGTGATTTTTCTGGAGCCGAAACGAATTTATCGGGCGTTTCGTGAATCAGTGCCGAGTGGTGAATATACGGTGCCAATCGGTGATGCAACTGTGCGGCGCAAAGGAACGGATGTGACAGTGTACTCGTGGGGAGCAATGATGCAGCCGACGTTAGCTGCTGCCGAAGCTTTGGCGGGTGAAATTGAGTGTGAAGTTGTTGATTTGCGGACAGTAAGTCCGTTCGATGAAGAGACAATTGTTTCGTCGTTTGAGAAGACAGGCCGGGGGGTTATAGTCCATGAAGCACCGAGAACTGGTGGATTGGCCGGAGAATTAACGGCGATACTCCAAGAACAGGCGTTGTTGTATCAGGAAGCACCGATAAAGCGAGTGACCGGGTTCGACACGCCATTTCCGTTGTATGCATTAGAGGATTATTATTTACCGGAATCGACGAGAATTGAAGCGGGGATCCGAGAAACTATTGAATTTTGACACCACTGATTTTGTGCTAGTTATTGATCTGGGGATCGTTAGCGGAGTGTGGATAGATTGAACAAGTAGGGCGTCTGATAGGCACGTAATGGTTGTTGGTGACATTACCTCTGGTACGGAGGTGCTTGTGATTGGAGGGGGACCTGGTGGGTATACGGCAGCGATACGTGGCGGACAACTCGGGATAGATGTGACGTTGGTTGAGGATGAGGCGATGGGGGGTGCATGTTTGAATCGAGGGTGTATTCCGTCAAAAGCGCTGTTGTCGAGTAGCGATTTAGCGTATCAAGCCGGGCATGCGGAGGAGATGGGGATTAGTGCGGATCCATCCGTTGATTATGAGGCGATGGTTGAGTGGAAGGATGGGATTGTCGATCAGTTGAGTTCCGGGGTTGAGAAACTGTGTAAGGCAAATGGAGTGACGCTGATCGATGGGCGCGCTGAATTCACTGGACAAAATTCGGCGCGAGTGTTACATAGCGGAGAGGGGCAAGGAGCAGAGTCGATTGAATTCGAGCACGCGGTCATTGCGACGGGAAGCCGACCGATCGAGATCCCGGGGTTCCCGTTCGATGATGAGCCTATTCTTGATTCTGCTGCGGTGTTGTCGCTTCGGGAGATCCCGGATCGGTTGGTTGTGATTGGCGCGGGGTATATTGGGATGGAAGTGTCGACGATGTTTGCGAAGATGGGGACGGAGGTCCAGGTTGTTGAAATGTTGGATTCGATGCTTCCCGGATACGACGAGGAGCTTGTGCAGCCTGTTCGTAAGCGGGCAGAATCGCTGGGTGTAACGTTCCATCTGGGCGAACAGGCTAATGGCTGGGAGCAGCACGCTGACGGGATAGTTGTTCAGACAGAAGGAGAATCAGGTTCGAATGCGTTTGAAGCGGATGCGGTGTTGGTGGCGGTCGGGCGAGAGCCAGTGACGGACACTGTGAACTTATCTGGTGTTGGGCTTACTCCAAATGAGAATGGGTTTATTGAGACCGATGACCAAGCGCGAACTGAGGTATCGAATGTCTTCGCTGTGGGAGATGTGGCGGGTGAGCCAATGTTAGCGCATAAGGGGTCGGCGGAAGGAGAAGTAGCCGCTGAAGTGATCGCAGGACAGTCGGTAGGGCTCGATCAGCAAGCGATTCCAGCGGTGGTGTTTACGGATCCTGAAATTGCGACGGTAGGGTTAACGCCGGAAAAAGCCCGATCAGCGGGGTTTGAACCGGTAGTTGGTGAGTTTCCTTTTCGGGCGAGTGGCCGAGCATTAACGACAGGTCACACAGAAGGATTCGTCCGGGTGGTTGCAGATGCCGACACGGGATTTATCCTAGGGGGCCATATTGTCGGCGGAGAGGCTTCGGAGTTGATTGGCGAACTGGGGGTAGCTATCGAGATGGGCGCGACGTTAGTAGATCTCGGCTCAACGATCCACACACATCCAACGCTTTCTGAAGCAGTAATGGAAGCAGCGAAAAACGCGATGGGAGAAGCAGTGCATACGTTAAATCGATAGGTGAGAATCCTAGTGCAATGTCGGAAAATTTGTTTTGAAAAGTAACGGCATTGAATTGGTTTATTAGGGACTCGACGTTCTTTTACTGGTGAATCACGAGTTATTGGGTATGAGAGCTGTGACGTTGGGACCGGCGGGCACGTATTCCCATCGAGCTGCCAAGCAGGTATCGGATGATATTTCGTTCCGAGAGTCAGTTACGGGGATCGTTGAAGCGGTTCATGGTGGAGATTTTGATCGGGGTGTCATTCCGGTTGAAAACAGCATAGAGGGGAGCGTCACAGAGAGTCTTGATGCACTTGTTGAATACGATATCTCGGTAGTTCGAGAGATTGTGACGCCGATTCGGCATGCGCTCCTCGCACAATCGTCCGAGTTCGATACTGTCGCAAGTCATTCTCAGGCGCTCGCGCAGTGTCGTGAGTTCTTGGAATCAGAATATCCGGAGGTGTCTCTCGAAGCGGTCGCGAGTACTGCTCGGGGCGTTGAACGGGCGCGTGATGATCCGTCCGTTGCAGCGATTGGTCATCCGGATAACGCGGCAAATGGCTTAGAGTTGTTAGCTGAGGATATTCAGGATCGGAGTTCGAACGCGACGCGGTTTTTTGTAATCGGGCCGATATCGGCCCGGAAGGACGGCGGCGGGAAGACGTCAGTGATTATTTATCCAAATACGGATTACGCCGGATTGTTACTCGAGTTACTTGAGGCGTTTGCGAGTCGAGATATTAATTTGTCTCGAATCGAATCTCGTCCGTCCGGGACGCGTCTCGGTGATTATTTGTTCCATATTGATTTTGTCGCGGGGTTATATGAGGATCGGACGGAAGAAGCGCTCGATGAAGTGGAGGGGATTATTGCGGAAAACGGATGGATTCGTCGGTTGGGTTCGTATGATATTGAACATGTCGTTTGACTTAGGGGAATAAATGACGTGGGTGGTACTGTGTTGAGCGGTTTTTTATAGATTTGGCGCTTAGGGGAAATGATGCCATTCAAAGGATCACCATTTGACGATTTAGAGGAGTTATTCGATCGGATGAGTCGGGAGTTTGGGGCTGATTTGCCTGTGTCGTCCGGAATCAGAGTTGATGTAATTGATTTGGGAGAAGAGTACGAAGTGGTCGCTGATGTCCCTGGGTTTGAGAATGATGATATTGATGTATCATTTGTGGATGGTACGCTTCGGATTCAGGCCGATTCATCGGTTGAAATCGAGGATGAAGAGGGAGAGTTTGTGCGGCGGGAGAGGCGGAATCGGTCGGTGTCTCGTTCGGTTCGGATACCGAATCCGGTTGATAAGGACGGTATTGCTGCGGGGCTTTCAGATGGGGTGTTACGAGTGACGCTCCCTAAACGATCGACGGATGAGTCGGGTCATCGGATTGAAATCGAGTGAGGTGAAAGAGGGATGCCATTAGATGTAGGGAGTAAAGTTGATTCCGTGCAGGCTGATAATCAGGCTGGTGAAACGGTTGAAGTTTCGTTCGAAGAGCCGACGGTGCTGTATTTTTATCCACGGGATAACACGCCTGGGTGTACGACCGAAGCGAATCAGTTCAATGAAGAGCTAGAGACGTATCGGGATGCGGGGGTTCGGGTGATTGGTGTATCGACTGATGATGTCTCGTCGCATGCGTCATTTGCGGAAGACCATGAGATTGCGTTCGATTTGTTGGCGGATTCAGAGGGGGAGATTGCTGATCAATTCGATGTGGCGGTAGATGGCGGACGGGCCGATCGGGTGACGTTTGTGATTGTCGATGATGAAATTAAGTTGGTGTATACAAGTGTGCGGCCGGACGGGCATGCTCGGTCTGTGTTATCAGACATGATTGAAGCTGGGATTGTGGATGTATCTTGGTAACATGGCGATCAGGTTGTTCGATTATTGTTGATGGTAGTTCTTTTACGACCCGAGTGTTACCGGTAGCGTATGGATTACGAGCCACGGGACATCGAGGAGTCGTGGCGGAATCGTTGGGACGAGAACGGTCGGTATGAGGCTGAGCCGTCGGGTGATGAGAAGGAGTTCGTTACTGTCCCGTATCCGTATCCGAGTGGGGGTATGCATATTGGGCATGCGAGGACGTATACTGTCCCCGATGCGTATGCACGATTTCGGCGGTTGTGTGGTGAGACAGTACTGTTTCCAATTGCGTGGCATGTCACGGGGACGCCTATTGTGGGGGCTGTTGAGCGGTTATTGAGTGGTGATGAGGAGCAACTTTCAGTGTTGCGTGATACGTTTAATGTCCCAGAATCGCAGTTAGCAGATTTGGAGACTCCGATGGGGTTCGCGGAATATTTTATTGAGAATCATTACAAGCAGGGGATGCAGCAACTCGGGTTATCAATTGATTGGCGACGGGAATTTACGACGAACGATGATCGGTATTCGAAGTTTATTTCGTGGCAATATGAGACCTTATTCGATCGTGGGTTGCTGGAGCAAGGGATGCATCCTGTTAAGTTTTGTACGAATGAGGAACAGCCAGTAACGACACATGATCTTTTGGAGGGGGAGGATTCAGAATTCCAAGAGTACACGTTGATCAAGTTCGAGGCGGATGGGGTTGTCGTGCCGATGGCGACGTTGCGGCCGGAAACGATCCGGGGGGTGACAAATGCGTTTATTGATCCTGATGCGGAGTATGTATACGCGACAGTGGACGACGAGACGTGGTTCATTTCGCGCTCAGCGGCGAGGAAATTCGGGTTACAGGGTCATTCGGTGAGTGTTGAAGAATCTGTCCAGGGGACGGAACTCGTGGGGTCCTGGGTCGAGAATCCGGTGACAGGAGAAGCGATTCTTGTGCTGCCCGCGTCGTTTGTGAACGCAGATAATGCGACGGGAGTAGTGATGTCTGTGCCGGGGCACAGTCCGGATGACTGGGTGGCGCTGATGGAAATCAAAGATGACCCGAGTCGCCTGGAGGAATATGGGCTTGAGCCAGAGGAAGTAGCGAAAATCGAGCCCCGAGCGATTTTGGAGATTGAGGGGTATGGTGAATTTCCAGCGGAGGATATTGTCTCTGAGTATGGGATCACGAGTCAAGATGACCCCAAGTTGGAGGACGCGACCCAGGAGTTATATAATCAAGAATTTCACCGGGGTAAGTTGAACGAGGAGTATGGTGAATTTGCTGGAGAAATAATCGAAGACGTACGTGATCGATACCGAGAGCGCTATCAATCGGAGGGAGTGTTTGGGTCGATGCATGAATTCACTGATGATGTAGTGTGTCGGTGTGGTGGGGCTGTTGAGGTGGCAACGCAAGAAACGTGGTTTTTGCGATATAACGATGATGACTGGAAAGAAAAGACGCATAACGCGGCTGACGGGATTGATGCAATTCCAGAGAATACGAGGAGCGAATACCACCACACTATTGATTGGTTAAATGAGTGGCCGTGTATCAGGAATTATGGTCTAGGCACCCGATTACCGTGGGATCAGGATTTCGTTATAGAACCGCTATCCGACTCAACAATTTACATGGCGTATTATACCATAGCTCATCGATTACAGGACATTCCGGTTGATGCCCTAGATCGGGAGTTCTTTGATGCGTTGTTTTATGGGCCTGACGCGGTTTCTGAGCCTGATGATCGAGCGTTAGCGCTTCGAGAAGAGTGGCAGTATTGGTATCCCGTTGATTATCGATGTTCAGCAAATGATTTAATTTCGAATCATTTGACGTTCTTTTTGTTTCATCACGCAGAGTTATTTGCGCCTGAGGAGTGGCCTGCAGGTATCACGATCATGGGGATGGGGTTACTTGAGGGGGAGAAGATGAGTTCGTCCAAAGGGCATGTGGTGTTACCGGATGAGGCGATTGAGACGTATGGAGCGGATACGGTTCGGTTCTTTTTGTTGAATAGTGCGGAACCGTGGCAGGATTATGATTGGCGGTCCGGTGAATTGCGTACGACGCGGAATCAACTAGAGCGGTTTTGGAACCGGGCGCAGGACGTGATTACTGGGGAAGAAGGGGCGGAGGAGTTACAACGGATTGATCGGTGGTTGTTGTCGAAGTTACAGCACGTGATTCGGGATGCGGCAGAAGGGCTCGAACGGTTCGAAACTCGGACGGCGAGTCAAGTGGTGTTTTATGATTTAGCTGAGGACATTCGGTGGTATAATCGTCGGGCTGATCTGGATCGGGATGGTGCGCGGTGGACGTTGCGGGAGGTGCTTCGGACTCGGCTGGTGATGCTTGAGCCGTTTATTCCGTTTATGACGAATGAGTTATACGAACAATTGACGGGAATGCCAGCTGAAGATGCAACGTGGCCAACGGTTACGGAGGAGTTTGTGGATTCGCAAGTTGAGTTCGAAGAGGAGATTATTCGAGAATTAGTGGCGGATATTCGGGAAGTCATTGAGGTAACGGGTGAAGATCCAGATTCAATTGTGGTGTTCACTGCGGCAGAGTGGAAGCAGGATGTCTTAGCAGCAGTTGTGGATCACGGCCCGGATGTAGGAGCCGTGATGTCTGCCGTGATGGAGGACGAGTCGTTACGGGAGCGGGGGAATGAAGTGAATGCACTCGTGCAAACGCTCATTGAGTATATACGTGAGTTTCCGGAGGATGATGAGGGGATACTTGTTCGGGTTAATGAAACCGCTGCATATCGGGATGCGGTGGGATTTCTCGAAGCAGAATTCGACGCTAAAGTTCAAGTCGTATCGGAAGAAGAAGCGACTCAAGAGAAAGCAACAGATGCCGTTCCGTTTAGGCCGGCGTTATTCCTCGACTAGACAAGAGAGTGTGTTGGAGTCCGCGGGTTATGTCGCAACTGTTATTCAGATTGAGGGGTGAGCGTCCATATGCGTCGCCGTGCCCTCCTCGTAACCGCTAGTACGGGTTTGCTCAGTGGGTGCATAGGCCGATTAGAATCCTATTTATCAACAGAACAATCAACTGATACGGGGCCATCTTCGCCACAAACAACCGTTCCCCCAGGCGATAGTGATACTGGGGAAAATGGAACACCGTCGCCAGCGAATTTGTCGGTGCAAGGTATTTCTGCTCCCTCGGAGGTTGAGGTGAGTGAGTCTTTCAATTTGGAAGTGACAGTGGAAAATACTGGTGGAGAAACAGGCAACTATAGCGGAGGAATCATGGTGACCCCTGAAAATGGGGAAGAACGGACGCTCGCCCAAATCCAAATCGAGGTTAATCCGAACGATACGAGTACGGCAACGGTGGAGGATATTACGATTCCGATAATTTCGACGGAGACATACCGGGTTGATGGGACAGACATTTCTACAGAAGTGACAGCAACATCAGCGAGTCGGTCCATTGGTGGATCGTTTAGTATGTGGAATAATCTCGTCGTTAGTGTTGATTCCGTAACGCTAGAATCGGATGGAGACGATCAAGTTGCGTTTGCTAACATTACCGTGGAAAATCAGTCCCAACAAGAACGGTTAATTCCATATGCAGAGTATTTCATGTTATTAGCTGGTGGCGAGTCATTTGGGCCTGATTACAATCAAGGAACTGAATCTGAGTGGTACGAATCAGAACAATTAGCGGCTGGTACCGTTGCATCTGGGTATGTAGCGTATTCAATTCCTAGTGGTATTGGTGAGGATGATATTGTGATCGAGATGACTCAGGAGTTTGGTCAAGGCGACGTCATCGTCCAGTGGTCCTAAGTCGCTGATAGAATCGAGAATCCTGGCGGCTCGGTGCACGGATGAGTAAGTTCGTGACTAGGGAACTGCTGGTTAATCAATGATTTCTTGCTCGCGTAATTGCTCAATATCAGTCTGTGAATACCCAAATTCGGAGAGCACGCTATCGGTGCTTTCGCCGAGTTCTTCTGGTGGCTGCGATAGTGTGCGGGTCAGTGTTTGATAGTGGATTGGGTGATCGATGACCGTTGCATTCTCCCGTTCTGGTCGTTCCATAACGCGTTTTAATTCGTGATTCTTGACATGCGGATCGTCCCAGATGGATCTGGTATCGTGGATTGGTCCGGCCGGGATACCGTAATCATTAAATATGTTAATCCACTCGCTGGCGGGTTTCTCTTCGAGAATCGCTTCTAGAAGTTCACGTAATTCGTCTCGGTGTTCGACGCGATTCGCGATACTATCGAATCTGGGTTCGGAACCGGTATCAGTGATGTCGAGCGCTCGACAGAGATCTTCCCATAAGCTGTCTGTACCGGCAGCAATCACGATTTTCGAGTCGGCGCAATCGAACACACCAAATGGCGTGATTTGAGGGTGATGTGTCCCGAATCGCGGAAATGGTTCGTCGGTTCCGAAAGTATAGCCGGCGCGAACTGTCAACCATGAGATAGCGGCATCTAACATGGGGACTTCAATCCATTCAGTTTCGAGTAAATCCCGCTCGCGTGCAAACAATGCCGTGAGGATGCTTTGGACGGCATATGATCCCGCAATGAGGTCTCCGCTTGCCAGTCCGGACCACAAGGGTGGGCCATCCGGTGTCCCGGTTATGCTCATGATACCGCTCATTGCTTGAATCAGCATATCCCACGCGGCAACGTTTTCGTATGGCGTGTTCTGTCCGAAGCCGGATATTGAACAATAAATTAGGTCGGGGTTTTCTTCTCGTAAGGTTTCATAGCCGAGTCCATAATCATCGATCCGGCCAGGTTTGGTGCTTTCAATAAATACATCAGCGTCGCGGATAAGTGACGTTGCGACTGCTTGCCCGGTGGTTGATTTCAAGTCGAGCGTGATGCTGTGTTTGTTGCGATTTACGGTATCGAAGTACTCAGGATACGGCTCAATGTCGCGGCTGCGATCACCCCTGCTTTTCGCCTCGATTTTAATGACGTTCGCTCCGAGGTCACCAAGAGTCATAGTCGCAAATTGACCCGCTAAAACTTGTGTTAAATCGATCACGGTGATACCCTGGAGCGGTAACACACCAGCGCTTCCCGCGAAATTTGTTTCCATGCTACCCGATGTTCATCTGGAACTGCTTAAACATCAATAAACCCAGTGGCCGCATCGAAACCTCTACGGTAATACACTTGCCATGTAATGGTAGTGGCATGAGTGAGGAAGAATCCAATGGACCGTTGCACACGGTAACGAAACCATATCGGAGTCGACGGGACGCCGAAATGAATCTCATTGGGATTGCCTATGGCGCTGGTCTCCTCTTGATTCTCATCCCGTTACTGCCGTTACTCGTGATTATTTGGCTGCTTGGCAAGATCGCGAACAGCATTCAAGTGTAAAGAACGGCAGTTTTGGGGTTACGTAGCGGAAATGAGTGATAAAACAGTCCCGATATCGCGTTCCTTCGCGTGTTGATAGGCGACGTTCGCCGCCGCGACATCTTGGATGGAGAGTCCGGTGCTATCGAATACGGTGACCCCGTCTGCAGTAGTTCGACCGGGAAGTTCATTGATGAGTACAGCGCCAAGTTCGCCGTGGAGATCATCATCGGTGAGTTCTCCGTTGGCCCAAGGGACGTTGATTTCGCCTGAATGAGTACATTGTTCGTAATTATCGATCACGAGTTTGGCATCCTGCAGAATCGAAGAATCAAGTTCTTGTTTTCCTGCTGCATCCGCCCCCATCGCATTGATGTGGGTGTGATCTCCAACCATGTCTTGAGAAATAATCGGTTCGCGAACGGGAGTTACAGTAGAGAGAATGTCACAAGAGGCAGCCTCGGCATACGTACCTTCTCTTACATCGTACGTGCCGCCAAATGTGTCGATGAACTCGGAAATTCGATCCGGGTTGTTATCAACAATAACGATCGTCTCAAGTTGTCGAACCGTGCCGATAGCCTCTACTTGGTCATACGACTGGGCACCCGCTCCCACAATGCCGAGACTTGTGGCCTCTGAAATTGCGAGGACATCTGTCGCGATTGCCGCCGCAGCTCCGGTGCGTTTTCGGGTTAACTCAGTTCCGTCCATTATCGCCAGCGGCCGGGCGGTTTTAGGATCGGAATAGATGAACACTCCCATCACTGTTGGGAGATCGTGATTACGGGGGTTATTGGGGTGGGAATTAACCCACTTCACTCCAGCAGCATCCCAATCCGGGGTAGACACATATGAGGGCATAGATCGGAAATCTCCCTCGTAGTGAGGTAAATCGATATATGATTTCGCGGGCATCACCGCGTTCCCAGTGGCAAACGCCGCGAACGCGGTCCGGACATGATCTATGACCGCAGAGAATGGTGTCGTTTCCGCGACCTGCTCCGTATTTAACACGAGTGTTTCCATGCCAATTGCTACTCGGGGGAACTACGAAAGAAAACGGTTTCCAATAGGAACGAGGAAAACAGAGAGAGTCAGGAGGTGGATTGGGTGAAGTTGGTCGGTATTGGTTACATCGCGCCGCCCATACCGCCCATGCCACCCATTCCGCCCATTCCGCCCATTCCGCCGCCCATGTCAGGTAGATCCCCGCCTTCATCGTCACCGGAAAGATCACCTGCAGCGATGATATCATCGATTTTGAGGACGAGGTTTGCAGCTTCTGCAGCCGATGAGAGGGCTTGTTCTTTCGCGTGAGCTGGTTCTACCACGCCTGAATCATACGTATCGACGACGTCGCCGGTGAACACATCGAGGCCGGCGCGAATGTCACCGGATTCGTGTGCGGCCCGGAGGTCGACGAGTGTATCAATCGGGTCTAGCCCGGCGTTCTCTGCGAGTACTCGGGGAATAAGTTCGAGGGAGTCAGCATAGGCTTCGACAGCAAGTTGCTCTCTTCCTTCTACGCCATCTGCATAATCACGGAGGCGGCCGGCGAGTTCTACTTCGACAGCGCCGCCGCCAGCAAGAACCCGTCCATCGGATACCGTTTGACTGACAACATCAAGTGCATCGTTGACACCGCGTTCAATTTCATCAACGACGTGGTCGGTTGATCCTCGGAGTACAATGGTGACGCCATGTGATTCGGCGGAGTCACTGTTCACGTAGAATAATTCGTCGTCTTCGGCACGTTCGACGGATCCGTGGCCAAGGTCGTCCGCAGTCGCGTTCCTGAGATCTGAAACGATCTGGGTGTCGAAGACTTCTTTCATGAACGCGATATCGCTTTTCTTGACACGGCGGACGGCAAGGATTCCGTGTTTCGCTAAGTAGTGTTGGGCAAGGTCGTCAATTCCTTTCTGACAGAACACAACGTTTGCGCCCGTTTCTGCGATACCATCTACGAGTTCTTTCAGTTGGGATTCTTCTTGGTCAAGGAACCGGCGGAGTTGGCTTGGGTCGTCGATGCTGATTTGAGTGTCGACATCGGCTTCCTCTACTTCAATTGGGGAATTCGTCAGGAGAATTCGGGCGTCATCGAATTCCGTTGGCATATCGTCGTGCGTTGGGTCTTTATCGATAACGATGCCAGGGTGAAGTTCAGAATCCGAGACTGATCCGCCGGTTTGGGTTTCAATCCGGATGAATTCAAGGTCAACGACATTTTCGCCGTCGTCAGTTTCGACGGTTACCCGGTTTACAGCGTCGACGACCAGTTGGGCGATAGTGTCTTTGTTGACTTCAGCGCCTTTTCCCGTAATACTGGTTTCTGCGATTTGAGTGAGAATATTTTCATCGTCTTTGTCAACGCGTAGAGAGATATCGTCGACTTCTTCTCTGGCGCGTTCACTTGCGAGGTTGAATCCACGGATAATCGCGGTTGGGTGGATGTCCTGATCAAGGAGTTCTTCGGCGTTTTTCAAGAGTTCGCCTGTGACGGCGACAGCGGTTGTGGTACCGTCTCCGGCTTCGTCTTCTTGGGTTTCGGCGACTTCAATTATCATTTCTGCAGTGGGATTATCGATATCCATTTCTTGCAGAATCGTAACGCCGTCATTCGTAATGGTAACGGAGCCGAGGGAGTCAACGAGCATTTTATCCATGCCTTTAGGGCCGAGTGTAGATCGAACTGAATCGGCGACGGCACGGGCGGCCTGGATGTTGTGGGCCTGTGCGTCTTTGTCTTTTACTCGTTGGGAATCCTCACCGAGAATAATCATAGGTTGCCCTTGCATCTGTTGACTCATATCAGCAGAAGGTTGATTGCGATTCTATATAAAGCTTCGGCTATGGCTTTCTGTAACCGGTGGAAATACCGTAGAGACGATTTGGAGAAATATCGGTGATAGAAGGTACCTCCAGATCGATTTCTTTTGTCGCTTTACGTGTGAAGTGGTGTGTCACACCGTCCCATTACCCGGGGCTATATATAGACTTCTCTGTAGTGGCGACAAAGAGTCATGGCCTCCGGATGGAGGGACCAGTGCGTCACTCTCAAGACCGGTGGCGGCGAGATTTCGAGTATGAACTATGGGCTCGTCATGCCGTCGGATCCAAAGAGCGCTCCTGAATTTGCCGTGAAAGCAGAAGCACTCGACTACGATTCTGTGTGGCTGGGTGAACTATGGGGAGAAAACGCATTTGTCGAATTAGCCGCTGCCGCAGAGCGAACCAACGACATTTCGTTAGGAACAGCGATTGTGAATGTGTATTCTCGGTCGCCAGCCGTACTCGCGATGGGTGCCGCATCGATAGCGAGGCTTTCTGGTGACCGGTTCTCCCTCGGTCTAGGGGTAAGTACGCCGAAGGCAATCGAGGATTTACATGGACAGGAATTCACGACACCGATTAAACGAACGATTGAAACAGTTGAACTCGTAACCAAATATCTCGCAGAAACCGGGCGAGTCGAATATTCGGGCGACGTTTTCGACGTCCGAGATTTCCCGGGGTTGGACTGTCTGGTTCCGATTTTTAATGCGGCGCTCGGTCCGGCAAATCGCGAGGTCACTGGACGCTACTGTGATGGGTGGCTCCCAAATAACGTGCCAGTTTCCAATCTCGAATCAGCATTCGAGGTCATCGCAGAGGCGGCGATCGAAAACGGGCGTGACCCTCGCGACATATCGGTTGCGCCCTGGATCCATGTCGCGGTGTCTGAAGATCCCTCGGTGGCGATGGATGCAGTTCGGGGGACTGTCGCGTATTATGTCGGCGCAAGTTCCGGGTATGAGCGAGCGGTTGGGGCGGTGTATCCGGATGAAGCATCGGAAATAGCGGAAGCCTGGCGGGAGGGCAATCATGCTGTTGCGCGGGAAGCTGTGACGGACGAGATGGTGTTTGATCTCGGGTGTGCAGGGACACGGGAAGCGGTGCAGGACCAGTTACGCGAGTTGGCAAGTGTCGACGTGATCGATACAGTGCTAGTAGATGTTCCTGATGGCCTCGATCCTGCGGATGTTGAGAGAACGGTGGAAGTTGCTGGTCCAGCTAATTTGTGATAAGATCGCGGTCGTTGTCCTGGGTTTTTAATAGAGTTCGTGCGGCGCAGTGCACTATGTCGACGCTATATTACGAAGATATTACGGCCGGTGATGTGTTCGATCTAGGCTCGTACACCGTATCACGAGAAGAAATCATCTCGTTTGCCACACAGTACGATCCACAACCATTCCATATTGATCCGGACGCAGCCAAGGATTCACCGTTTAACGGGATTATCGCAAGCGGGTGGCATACGATTAGTATCACGAACCGACTCGTGGTCGATGAATTTTTGAATACGATTGCGAATCAGGGGGGACTGGGCGCAGATTCCATTTCGTGGTCGGCGCCCGTGAGGCCGGGGGATACGATCACGGCGGAACTCGAAGTGCTGGAGAAGCGGGTCTCTGAGAGTAATCCGTCGGTTGGGATATTACAGACTAAAAAGCGATCGGTGACGCAGGACGATACGGAGGTGTTGACGTATAAAACCGCGAATTTAATCGCCCGAAGAGATGCTGAATAGGACGAACTAGTAGAAGGTATCGTTTGTTTTTGCTTTCTCGATTAGTAAGTCGCACGGGAGGAGCTCAGCGACTTTATTAAAGTATTGAGCGTCGGCGTGTTGATTCAGAGTTTCTGCGAGTGCAACGCATTTTCTCGCAGCGGTTTCCGCACCAACGGTATCGGATTTTTCGAGTGGGCCCATCGGCCAGTTCCCTCCAAGTTCAGCTCCCGTATCGATATCACTCGCGCTAGCGACGTCGTGTTGGATCATTTTCGCCGCTTCGTTGATCATTGGCGCCCAGATATTCATAGGATCGAAATCCTCGCCGGCACTTTCTGGGATATCTGGTTCATCTTGGTTCGTATAATCATAATACCCGTGATCAGTTTTTCGGCCGTACCTCCCTTGGTCATACAGGTCATAGAGCAATGGACAGACGTCGGTGTCGTACGAGAGGGGTCGATCGTCATCGAGGTGGTCTTGGGCGCCTTCAACGCGGAGTTGGATGCCACCGGTGTAATCGGCGAGTTCGAATGGGCCCATGGGGAAGCCTTCTTTGTATTTCATGGCGGAATCGACAGCTTCGATCGTTGCTTGATCGAGATGCACAAGCCATGAGGCGGTTTCCCCGTATGGTCGCATCAAGCGGTTCACGATGAAATTCGGGATGTCGCGTTTACAACGAATGGGGGTTTTCCCGAAGCTTTCAACGAGTGCTTCCCCGGTGTCAGCGACGGATACAGGGGTGTGTTCGGTCATGATGACTTCGACGAGGTCCATCAGCATTGGGGGGTTGAACCAGTGCATACCGATGACATGATCGGGTCGGTCGGTGGTTTCGGCGATTCGAGTGATGTTCAACCCTGAGGTGTTAGTAGCGAGAAGAGCCCGTGGGGGGGCGGCGTCATCGAGGGTTTCGAACACTTCTTCTTTCACTGCTTGTTGTTCAACGACCGCTTCGATTCCAAAATCGATGTCGTTGGCGGCGTTCGCTATCTCGGTTGTGAATGATAAGTTGTCGAGCGCGGCGTCGACCTCGTCCTGGGTTGCCGATCCGTGATCGACGGTACGAGAGTAGCTCCATTCAATGTGGTCTTCAGCGTCCGTTAGTTGTTCTTCAGCAATGTCCTGAACGGTGACAGTGTATCCAGCGAGAGCAATCACACCAGCGATGTCCCGACCCATTTCTCCGGCACCGATAACAGCCACGTCTTGGATGTCGTCAAACGAAACAATAGCCATGTTGTGCTAGTACTCTGGTAAGCGTGTAATAAGCCGTCGAAATATAAGGGAACCATCCTAGTTAGAGGTCCCAGTGTAAGTCAAGGTCATAGAGCAGTTTCCCGAACGCGGATTGGGCGTTCCCGATTACGTCGTTGCCATGTGTCAAGAGTACCGAGTCAAATGAGTAATCCGCGAGTGTAATGAGGTTCGTTCTGGCGTGTTGGGTGTGTTGGTTGAATCGATCAGCTGGTGGCGCGAGGGGGCCTGACCACGGTTCATCTGGCGCGATATCACTCGTGCTCCGGACAAGGGTGTCTCCTGCGAAGAGAATGTCCCGGGATTGGTCAATAAACGCCATATTTCCATAGGTGTGGCCGCGGACGGTGATAGCAGTTAGTCCCCAGCGTTCGTCGCCGTGATTGAGGAGAACATCTGGTGGGGTCTCGTTGATCCGGAGTAAATGAACCTGATCGTCTTCCGGTATCGCAACCGTCACATCCGGATGGGTGTCACGGAGACCATGGAGTGCGCCGTAATGATCACTGTCTCCGTGTTCCACGATCACGATGTCTATTGGCGCCACCTTTTCGAGTTCCCCGAGAAGTTCCGCGGTACTCAACGCGTACCCAGTTCCGAATAGTATTGTGCGATCGCCAGTAATAATGTGGCACCCGATTGGTTCGTCTGGAGACGCCAGCACATGTGCGGGGAGATCGGGGCGGGGGAGATCGAGACGGTAGACATCCGGGACGACTTCGTGCATATACAGTGTCATTCGCGGTATCGGCTTAGTAATACCTGCCAATCAAGTGGTTGTTGGATACCAATGTCCTAAAGATGCGGTCACTCAAAGGACCACCCGGGACGAACGCTCCGGGACGGCCGTGACGGAGTAACCGTCAATCAAGTATATGAAGTGTACGTACTGCGGCGAAGAATTTGACGAGGAAGAACCCTATCTTGAGCATCTCAGTGACGAACACGAAGGCGAACTCGGCGCGATTGATCGGCGACGCATCAATGAATCGTCAGAGGAGTCTGACTCGGTGCCAATCGGACTCATAGCGATAGCGATTGTCCTCGTGGTGGCTGGGAGTGTGGTAGTGTACACAGTATTCCTGTCTGACTCAGGATCCTCACCTGGAGGGGCAGTAGATTCACAATCACTCCCTGATCGGGGGAATACATCACTTTTGACTGGCGTCGAGCAGTACCCCTCAGAAGGCAGAGAACATGTTCCGGCCGGAACAGACATTACCTACAACACAATGCCGCCGACATCCGGCCCGCATTACGATCAAACCGCAAGCGCCGGGTTCTACACCGACCGACCACCGCTCGGTGAACTCGTTCATTCGCTCGAACATGGCGCAGTGATTATCTACTATGAACCAACCCAAATCACTCCGGAGGCAAGAGAAAATCTCGAGCGGTACGCCACCACTCATACCGGAACCTGGCAGAGCGTCATCGTCGTCCCAACACCCGTCGAAGACCCAACCGCTCCCTACGTCCTCACCGCATGGCGCCACAAACTCTCCATGAACACGTACGATACCGAAACCGTCCGTGCATTCATCGCCGAATACGTCGGCCGAGGCCCAGAAAACCCCGTCCGATAATCAGCGTACTTCCTGTCTCCCCGCCAGGTATCCACACCTAGAATGCGGCCTTGGTGATGACTACAGGGACGATTCTAATTATCGTCTAGGAACGACCGAACTATCGTCTCTGCCTCGTCGCTTGGTTCCAACCATGGCGTATGCCCGTGATCCACCAATTCATGGAACGTTGCATCCGGCATCTGATTGGCCACCGATCGTCCAAGTTCGGGTTCCCAATAGTAATCCTCAGATCCCCAGATAAAACTCGTTGGTTGCGCAATCTCACCGACTTCTTCACGTAAATCTAATAACGATCGAACCCGGCCAAAACGTCCGAGCTCAGCCATGAGTGATAACTGACTTTTTTGGAGATCAGGGAGTTCGTTACGGGCAGCGTACAATTTGAAGTATGCATCCGGGATGGTTGAATCGTCTTCAACAAAGAGCCCGATCCACCGGTGTGCGTTCTTAACGGGATCGCCGTGATTGATCACCCATAGTAACAGTCGATTGAGTCCCTGGATACTCAATAAGCGGATCATAACCGGGAAATCCCGGGAGAGACCGACTGGAGCACCAATAAGACAAAGTCGATCGACGCGTTCGAAGATGTATTGTTAAGAATAAGTCAACAGGTGACTACGAACAGATCGATACCAACCAAATTTCTCGCACGAGGCCGCATTTTAGTGATGATGACGGGATCATCGATGACAAACTACCGGTATGACTGAATCTGGTAGGCTGTGAGGTTTTAATATTGATTCTCATAATTGAATCATTCTCCAACGGACTGCTTCGAAGGCCATCTGAAGGATGTTTCTTCGGCATGGTTGATCTACAATCAGTGGTAGATTTCAGTAGTCTGGCTGAAAAGAGGACTAATTTTCATTACTGGCTCCCTATAGTTATGGTCCAAGTGTAGGATTCCACCATATGGATAACATGAAAATAACGAGGCCTTGCGCAACGAAGCCTGTATATCTGGGCGACATCTCATCGTGCCGGCTGAGCATTGAATAACGAGAGTCCCATGTCATTTTTTGAGCTAAGACAGAATTTGCAATAAACAATAGTTATGAATAACTGGCCAACCCACGTCGTGGGTATGTCAAACAATGGCATAAGTCGTCGTCGAGTAATTCAAGCAATGGGTGCCGCCTCAGCGGCCAGCCTAGCTGGGTGTCAAGGCGATAATGGAGACACTGGTGATTCGGATACGGGTGATTCTGACACTGGAGATTCCGACATGGAACTCGGGGAACGATTCCCCGAACCACTCCTCGTCGAATACTGGTCTAATGCGTCTGCGACCGCTGCAGTTGAAGCATTCGCACCAGTCATTATTGAAAACTACCAGGAACTGTTGGATACAACAGTTGAGTATGTCCCAGTTGAGTTTACGACGCAAATCAATAATATTGTGCAGGATAAGCGGACCCATCATGTTGCCCAATGGTGGCATTCGAGTACCCCCTCTCGACTTGACCCTGATGAGATGCTCCGACAGTTTGTAATTACTCATGCTGGAGCGACCGGTCGAGATAGTCCGCCTAATTATGCCAGTTGTGAGTATTCCGAATATACTGAGGCTCAAGCGAGAGCCACGAATCAGGAAGCCCGACAATCATTGGTGGAAGGGGCAATGGCAGTCCAAACCCAAGACTATGTACAACAACCAATTATGGCACGAGTGTTCTATGGTGCGTGGAATCCAGAAACGGTCAATGTGCCTCAAGAGGAAGCCATTGGGAGTATGGGATTGAGCCGGACAAACCCATTCGGGATGATCCACACTACGCCCGTGGAAGATGACTACGATTATTCGGTCGTTGGTTATACCGGCGTAATAGAGACCACCAATTATCCGATCCATGACTCCTCGTCCGCAAGCGCATTCTGGAACACCCTTTACACCTCACCACTCTTTGGATATGGTGTTAACTACGAACTTCGAGGTGTATTAGGAGAGAGCTTCGAGTCCTCGAACAACGGGCAAACTTACATGGTCACGATCAAAGACGGGGCTACGTTCCACAATGGTGACGATGTGACAGCAGAGGATGTCAAATTCACGTTCGAACAACTCTGGATTCATGGCGTTGGGGCCTATCCACAAAGTACGTCACCGCCGATTGATTCAATTGAAGTACTCGGCGATAAACAAGTAGAATTCAACTTCGAAGTCCCATACCCGCCGGTCATCAGTCGGGAATTCCCGCGATGGGGCGTGATGCATGAGCAATCATGGAGAGATGGTGGGGCTCCTGAGGATCCAGAAGGGTTCTTGCCGGACCCAACCGAAGTACCTGGCGCGGGACCATTCCAGATCTCCAACTACTCATTAGACGAGTTCATTTCTCTTGAACCGTTCGAGGACCACGTCTTCTATGACGTTGATCATAGTTTCAACATCGAAATAATTACAGATCAAACTGCCCAAGCAGAAGCGATGCTCAGTGGGGAGGTTGACTTAATCCTCGAAACCTCCGTTGGGTCGATTGAAAACCTGCAGAATCAAAATCCGGATATCGAGAGTTCTGCTGCACCCGGGTTCACGCCGTTCCTCATCTACCCGCAGTACCCACGAGCACCAGCGAAATTCCCGGAGTTCCGACGGGCAATTCAGCTGTCGGTCGACCGGGCGACATGTAACGAGGTTGCGATGCGGGGCAACTCAACCGAACTCATGAAAGGGTTTGTGCTAGCACCGAACCACCCGAACTATCCAGAGGATGATTCGTTCTTAACGGATCAAGCACCTGACGCCTCAGGCGATATTGAACACGGACGACAAGTTCTTCAAGACGAAGGTTGGGGTTGGGACGACAACGGCAACCTTCGCTACCCAGCTGATAAGGACCTTGCGCCGCGATGGCCAGCCGAAGAATTACCAGATCCAAGCGAGTACCCATGTCTCAACTCCGAGGGTGAATTCGAAGCGCAGATGAGCCAAGACGAATTGTTGTCAAATCTTGAAGACGTGAAAGCTCGTGGGCATCCATACCCACTGTAACATAGCGATCATTGGTTGATTTCAACCGAGACTCTGTACCAGTTTTTTAATTCATTAAGCGAATTTTCCTATTTGTATAATTTTATCGGCATTTGATGAATGACTTCATGAATTTAATTCCCAGAGAGGTGGATGATATCAATTATTATAATCGTGAAGATCAATTATGAACAAATGTTGTATTTGTGGGACATTCCTTGTTAGATTAGCTCACTCATTAAGTTAGCCCATGCCAACAGTTCTTCATCGCCATCAAAGGATCCAATGTATTTTATTCCCATTGGTAACCCGTTGTCAGATTTACCGATGGGGAGGGAAATCACCGGCAATCCTGAGTGGGTCCATGGTCGATTCATGATTGCGCTGCCGGTTGACCTGATCGTTTCCGGAGCGGGCCCCCGGGCCGATGGTGCCGTCCATAGATCCAAATCATGATCATCCCGGAGCGTCTCCAGTTCGTGACGAAGTTCTAAGCGACTCGCCCTCCCCTTAGCTAGTTGCCCAGTGGTGATTTCTCGACCCGATTCAATATGTTCTGCCATTGGCGTCCGGTAAAATGCTCTATAATCGTCGTACCACTCTTCGTGGACCATGGCGAGTTCGGCGTCTGTGAGTCGTTGATGGCGCTCGTCTAGCGAGTCAAATTTTTCGAACGTTGGGACCGTGACCCGTCTAATCGTACACCCCGCGTTTTCGAGTCGTGTCAAGTGTTGCTCAAAGGCGTCGAGTCCTTCCTCGGTTGCTTTCCCGAGATAGTTCCCCTCAGGTACGCCGAGTGTAGGTAGTTTACCATCGATCGGGGCGGTCTCTTCCCAATCGTTACAGAGGACAGCGGCGGCGATTTGCATGCTTGGTACATCTTGGGTATACATTCCGACATGATCGGCTGAGACCGATCGTTCAATCACGCCGTCGCGGGGGATGCGTTTAAAACTCGGTTTCATTCCCACGATCCCACAAAACGCCGCTGGTCGAATCACTGAACCACCAGTTTGGGTTCCTAGAGCGAGCGGACAAAGTCCAGCAGCCACTGCCGCAGCCGAGCCGCTCGAAGAACCACCGGGGGTATGATCAAGGTTATGCGGGTTCCTAGTCAACCCGGGTGCCGCCCCCGCAAATTCGGTTGTAACGGTTTTCCCGAGAACTATCGCCCCGGCATCACGTAAACGAGATACACACGAAGCTTCTGGACCCGCGAATAACTCCGGAGGAACCGCGGTACCGGCACGAGTTTCGAAGCCATCCACATGAATGATATCTTTGACACCAACCGGAATACCGAACAACGGCGGTCGGTCATTCCTATCCTGAAATCTACTTTTTAACTCATCAGTTTCTGTACGGAGTCTGGTCCGTCGATCTGATTCATCCACGAACGAGCGGAGTTCATCATCGAATGTATCAATTCGATCACATAGTTTCTCAAAGAATTCTCCCGGTGTGACTTCATTATTTTTGACTTTTGTTCTGATATTTGCGAGGCTTGCGTCGTTAATCTGGACAGACATGGCCCGTAATTACACCAAATAAAGTTGAATCTTTTCCCTAAAAATCAAGAGAGAAAGTGTAAAATATTAGATGGGTTGGATAATTAACCTCACATTCTCTCGACGCATGTTACAAATCATCTGTGGACAATCACTCGTTAGGTAATACCGAACCTTACATTACCCAGGTTCCTTTTTTGATGTCTGAGTTCAACCTCTGTAATCAGCATGCCATTTTTTGAGATTGGGGGGGGATTACAAAGGGATGTAACGATCTAATCGGTTGGTTATTGGTGGAATTCATCTGATGAGTCATATGGTTTCCATTCGAACGGGTGTCCGATATCCGCCGGGACAGGATCAGATGGCCCCGATTCCTGGACCTCATGGAGTTCTTCGAAATTGATTGGGTCTTGGCCGTAGGAATTGTGGATCTCGTTGAATTCCGCCGCCGCTTGTTCTGCCTCTTCCCGATCGGTTTCGAGCGTGGCCTACGCAGTGATTGCATCGGAAATCGAACCTTTGTACGCTCCC
>CAZITY010000023.1:0-8658 GCA_964542445.1 uncultured Halobacteriales archaeon
AAACAATATGTGTCAGTTACGGCGGTTGTGGTGGCTGTTGGGAAACGATCGATATTTTATGAGGGAGAAGAACGAGTGATTTCGGAAGGAACAGTTGCAGATGAAACCGGGTCGATTTCGTTTACCGCTTGGAACGAATTTCCTGCTGAACCCGGGGAAACAGTTGGAATTTCGAATGCGTCGGTGCGAGAATGGGAAGGGAAACCCGAGTTAAATATCGGGGACGCCACAACGGTCTCCCAATCGACTGAATCACTTGCTGTGTCGGTTGATATTGGGGGTGAATCAAAATTAATCGAGCTAGAACAGGGCGATCGTGGTCGAACGATAACCGCCCTCGTAGAAGAAGTTGAGGAACGGATCATCGATGGGCGTGACGGGGAAACAACGATTCTCAGTGGGGTTGTCGCCGACGATACGGCCCGGTTACCGTTTACTGATTGGGATCCCCATCCTGAAATTACTCAAGGTGAAACGATCAGAGTAGAAAATGTGTACGTCCAAGAATACCGTGGTGCACCATCGATTAATTTCAGTGAATTCTCAACGGTCACTATAGTGGATACAGAATTTGAATCACCCGATTCTCAGCGGTATTCGGTCCGAGAAGCCCGTGACACGAATGGGGCGTACGACATTACGGTCCAAGGACATGTCGTTGGGATCCGTGATGGCTCGGGACTCATTCAACGATGTCCCGACTGCGGTCGACTGGTGCAGAAGGGCCGGTGTCGCCAGCATGGTGAGGTCGAAGCGGTCGATGATTTACGGACCAAGGCGATTCTCGATGATGGAACGAGTGTTATTACGGTGATACTCGATACCGAGTTAACAGAAGCGATCTATGGCGGTGATGTAACGGAAGCTCGGGCAGAGGCTGAGGAATTAATGGATCAAGAGGCTGTGACGGCTACGATTCGAGACGAGATTGTGGGACGAGAATTCGAGGTTCGCGGGCACGTGAATGTCGATGAATATGGGGCGACTATGACAGCGACTGAGTTCACCCTGGTCGAAACAGATCCGACTGAAGCGGCAAGTGAATTATTGGAGGCGGTGCGGTAATGAGTAGTACTGAAACTGACGCAGGGATAAATCGACGGGAAGTAGCGTACCGGTTGTTTGCCGTTGAATTTAATGAGGGATCCGTGTCGTATTCCGCGAGCGATGAGGAACGGGCCCCAAATTACGTATTGTTTCCGACTGGCGTTAGGGCGAATCGCGTTTTCCTCGTAGGCGTCCTCACTGCCGTCGAGTCGGTAGGAGATAACGTGATACGAGCCCGTGTCGCCGATCCAACCGGAGTGTATGTTATTTACGCGGGCCAATACCAACCCGAAGCACAAACAAGATTAGAACAGGCAGCTGTGCCTTCATTCGTGGCGGTTACCGGGAAACCTCGGACGTTCTCCCCCGACGATACCGAGATGGTGTATACCTCGGTTCGGCCGGAATCAATTACAGAAGTGGATCGGGTAACGCGAGATCGCTGGGTAATTCAAACAACGGAACACACACTTGATCGGATTGCTACTCTACGCCGAGCACTGTCTCAAGAGGAACGAGGAGAGGAATTGGAAACAGTGCTTCGAGGTCAAGGAGTAGAACCCGGGATTGCAGCTGGTATCCCGTTGATTCTTGAGCATTATGACGTGACAGAATCCTATCTAGATGCGGTAGAAGAACGGGTAATTCAGGCGACAGAAGTCATTGCTGGGGAGCGTGACAGCGTTGAACCGTTCGAAACAACGTTACGCCCGATAGCTGCTGATGAAACTGAGACTCAAGCGGTTGAGCCAATTCCGGCGTCAGCGCCGACGAGGGAAAATGAGTCGGTGGAAGACACTGACTCCAGCATTGATGAAAGTACTGAGAGTGAGGCGACCGAGGTGGATATCGAGGATACGGACAAAACCCCGACTGATCCCATTGACACGGATGAATTGTACGAGTTTGATGAGGGGGAACGAGAAGCGATCGAAGATGAATATGGCACTGATTTCAGCACTGGCACCGAGATAGAAGAGCAAGCAACTGAGTCAGAGGAGATGAGTGAAATCGACGACACCGAAGAAACAGCGGAAGGGGACGAAGACGAATCGACACCAATGGAGGAACCAGATGGGTCACCAGAAGACATTGTAGACACCGTCGTTGAAGTCATGCGTGAACTGGACGATGAAACGGGTTCGACCCGAGCGGAAATCATCGACGCAATCCAAGCAGATTTCGATATCAATAAAGAAACAATCGAGGACGCGATTCAAGACGCATTAATGAGCGGCCGCTGCTATGAACCAGAAGAAGGCCAACTCAAACCGATATAACCACGCCGGGGGTAGGAATGTTCTTCCAACGGTTCACGTTACAGTGGAGGAAATGCCTTTGATTCTGCTTCTGTTATATTGATCATGCCAGATATTTCGTCGTGTTATTTTTGTAGCTCTCTCGAGGGCAACACTGAGTATCCGCTTATTCCCGAACGTCTAGACCCGAGTGGGGAGGCCCAACGGACGGTCGTGGTGTGTGAGACCTGCCGAGAGAAACTCGATCAAGTCTTCGAACCACTCACTCAATATATCCAAACAGACGAAAGACGCCAGAGACCACCAGACGAATCCACCGAGGAAACACAGGTCGAACAAAGTCAACCGGAGCGAGCTGAAACACCGTCGAAATCACAGAAGAGCGACAAAGTGAAGTTCTCAAAAGAGACGCGGAAAATCGTTCGGTTATTGCAAAATCGAGAACTTCCCGCAAACCGTGATGAAATAGAACTCCTCGCTTCAAACGCGTACGAAATTGATCGCAGTAAATGCCAAGAGATTCTTGACTCGCTCATCGAACACGAGTATTTTGTTGAAACCAACGGAGAACTCAGACTACCTGACGAATAATCACCCAGACCACACTTCGTGTTCCTTAATCGAACGTTGTGCTTAATCGCTCCCAGAAACTACTGTTACCGTAATGGGTTCGTCAAACAGTGCTACGGAGCAATCCGTTTTTGACGTATTCGCTCCACCCGTTCGATCGGCGTTAGCTGAGCGAGGGTTTGACGAACCAACCGAACCACAACAACGCGCAATCCCGCCGCTCGTTGCTGGCGACGACGGGCTCGTTATTGCACCAACTGGGACGGGTAAAACAGAAACCGCAATGCTCCCGGTGTTCAATGCAATCTCGCAAGCCGATGAGACATTCGGGATTTCCGCGCTGTACATTACCCCGCTACGAGCGTTGAACCGGGATATGCAGGACCGGTTGTCGTGGTGGGGCGAAACACTTGACATTAGGGTTGATGTTCGACATGGTGATACCTCGCAGTACCAGCGGAGTAAACAAGCAAATAACCCCCCGGATGTCCTAATCACGACGCCGGAAACGGTACAGGCGATCCTGACGGGTGAAAAACTCAGAACAGCTCTCGCGGACGTTAATCATGTGGTAATTGATGAAGTTCACGAACTGGCGAGTTCAAAGCGTGGAGCACAATTGAGTATTGGGTTGGAACGGTTGAAATCCCTTTCCGGGTCGTTCCAACGGATTGGATTGTCGGCGACAGTGGGTGATCCGGAAGAAGTCGGAGCGTTTCTCACCGCGGGGGAGCAGCCGACGTACATTGAAATCGATGCTGCCACCCGAATGGAGTTGTCCGTAGAGCGACCGCAAATAACGGATGCTGACCAGGACCTTGCCGGAAAACTCCTCACGGAACCGGAAATAGCAAGTCACGTTCGACGGATACTCGAAATCGTTGACTCTCATGAGTCGACGTTAATTTTTGTAAATACTCGCCAAACCGCCGAAGCGATGGGATCCAGGTTCAAAACGCTGGATGCTGACGTTGGTGTGCATCACGGATCGTTATCGAAAGCCGCGAGAATCGCGGTTGAAGATGAATTCAAAGCGGGTTCGATCGATGCGTTATTGTGCACGTCGTCGATGGAACTCGGGATTGATGTCGGCCAAGTCGATCATGTAGTGCAATACGGGAGTCCGCGGGAAGTAACCCGATTGGTGCAACGGGTTGGTCGAGCGGGACATCAAGCAGACGCGATATCACACGGAACAATTATCGCGAGAAGCCCTGACGATACGTTCGAATCAATCGTGATTGCGCGGCGTGCATCAGCGGGTCTGGTGGAACCTGCGCATATTCATCATGGAAGTCTCGACGTAGTCGCGAATCAAACCGTTGGGCTCGTAATGGATACGGGGGAAATTTCGGCGCGAAAAGCTTATGAGATCATCACCAGAGCGTATCCCTTCCGAGACCTCGATGAAGAAACGTTCAAAAATGTGGTTCGAGAGCTCCACGCGAACCGGATTATTTGGTTGAACGAAGACGACGATAACCTAGAAAAGCGCGATGGGTCCTGGCAGTATTATTACTCGAAACTGTCTATGATCCCAGACGAAGAGACGTATGCTGTCACGGATATGGCAAGTGGGAGCCAAATTGGGACACTTGATGAACGGTTTGTGATAAACTTCGCCGAACCAGGAGCGACGTTCATTCAGGGCGGTGAGATGTGGCGGATCGTGAACGTTGATGAAGAGGAGACAGCGATTTCGGCGACGCCAATCGAGGATCCAGCGGGGGAAATTCCGTCGTGGATTGGCGAAGAAATCCCGGTCCCGTACGACGTGGCCCAGGAAGTCGGTGAATTGCGAATTAACGTCGCTGATCGATTGTTTGGTAACGAGTCGGTATCTGCGATTACTAGCGAAGTATGTACGAGATACCCAACAGATCAATATACTGTCAATGAAGCGCTTTCGCTCATTGAAGAACATACTAATGAATACGAGGAGATTCCAGCGGATTCGTGCGTAGTGATCGAAAGCGCGGGCGATAAAATCGTAATTAACGCGTGCTGTGGGCATCAAGTAAATGAGACACTCGGACGGCTCTGTGCAGCACTCATCGGGCAGGCGACAGGCGCGAGTGTCGGGATGGACACGGATCCGTATCGGATCGAACTAACCGTTACGCCGAGGACAACAGGGACGGATGTTGCCGAAATCCTCACCGATACCGATCCGTCGCATGTTGCGGAGTTACTTAGATTGAGTTTGAAACGGTCCGAGACGTTGTCGTTTAAACTCGCCCAAGTGGCTGAGATGTTTGGTGCGTTGAAGCGATGGGAGGGATCGGGGTCAATTGGATCCCGGCGATTACGAAAAGCGCTTGAAGACACGCCGGTATTCGAGGAGTCGATCCGGGAAATTTTCCATTCCGACCTCGACGTTTCGCACACCAAAGAAGTGCTAGAGAAGATTCAATGCGGGGATTGGTCAGTAGAGGTTATAAATGATCGGACCCCGGTTGGAACAGCTGGAGACACGACAGGCCAGGAATTATTGACGCCGGAGGACGCCGATGCGAGTGTGATAGAGACGGTAAAAGATCGGTTACATGAGGATGAGATACAAGTAGTGTGTTTGCATTGTAAGGAGTGGAATCGGGTGCGGACAGTCAAACGAATTGCAGATGAACCAGCTTGCCCGCTGTGTGGATCGACGCGGATTGCCGCGGTTAGCCCGTGGATCGATGACGTGTTATCGGCTGTGAAACGTGATGATAAAAATGAGGAGAAAGAGCAGTTAACTCGACGGGCGTATTGGAGTGCTAACCTCGTGCAGAGCCACGGGAAGAAAGCGGTTATTGCGCTGGCAGCGCGGGGAGTAGGGCCGCAAAACGCCGCGAGAATCATTAATAATTGGCGGGAGGATGAGGACGATTTTTATCGAGATATTCTCCGGCGGGAACGCGAATATGCCCGGACAAAGTCGTTCTGGGATTAATGCCAATTCCTACCGAGGCCGTATTGGTTCGCTGGTCTACTCACCCCTAGTCCGGGGACCTTAGACAACCCCTATTCTTGGTTGAGGAATAGCACAACACTTTCGCTGGCCTCGGTACTAGGTACTCGTAATGGACGAGGAGAAAGACGACAACCCCGGGGTTTCTTTCTCGCGTCGTCGGTTACTTGCCGGGGGTGCAGGTGGTGGAATAGCCCTTGGCGGGGGGATGGCGGTAAATAATGTGGCACTCGGGTACGGTACAATCAGTGGAACCAACCTGTTCGAGCAAGATTTAACGTCACTTGCGGCGGCAGGATTCCGAGTATTTCCATTCACGCTACGGGTTGATTCAGTTGAAATCCAGTACGCTAATGAAGAGTTAGTCGTGCGAGATCAAGATACATCGACAACCGAACGTCTACAAATCGAGCCAGGTGTTCAGGCCAAAGCTCGTGCGACAGATGAGACATATAATCTGCATTCCATTCTCACTGACCTTGCCGCTGATATTTTGGCGATCAATACCAGTGATTTTTCGTTCGGTTTCTACTCGGTCACCAACTTCTTTGACAAGCTGTCTAGCGCCCAAACTAGGGGCGTTTCAACCCAGGCTGTTCGTGGATTACCGAACGCCAACCCCGAGCTAGTAGAGAAATTTACTGGCGTTTCACCGACCGACACAAAAGATACGATCACGGGGCTTATCGAGGGGTTTCGTGACAACACGCACTATGATTTTCCCAGGTATGTGGCTGGTTCCATTCAAGATAATATCCTATTCGGTGCGAAGGATCTCCGCGCCCCCTTTGAGACGAAAACTGATTATGAAACAATGCTCGAAGACAAGAGTATTGGGTTGTTTTGTTATGATTTCACTGATCGCTCCATTGAGGCCCTTCATTCGGTGCCCGCGTTTGAACAGTCAATTCCGGTCGTCGGTGCGCGAGTCCGTGACGCTCGTCACAAACACGTCTATACCGGGGTAGCGAGTCTCATCCGAGAGAACAATGATCTTCAGGTGGCGATGACGTTCGTTGATTACACTCACACGACAATGTATGATGATTTACATGTTCGGGCGGTTCTGGGGGAGGGATTAAATGCGTATAATTCACGCCACCGCGCGACGCTTATTCAGTGGATTCGATATTAGCGACTGCCGTCTCGAAATGGTGTTGTTCGATTGTTACCGGTGCATTGTCAGGGGACTCATGTTCGGTGATTATTTCGCTGATCGCCAGAAGACTGGCTTCTCTGACAACGGCAGCGATATCAGCCCCTGTGTTGCCTTCGAGCCGGTCAGCCAAGTCATCGAATGCAACGTCCTCGTCGAGAGGAATATCCTGTGTGAGGACGGAAAAGATGGCTTTTCTCCCTGAGTTGTCTGGAAGGGGGACTTCAATGTGGGTCTCGAGACGACCGGGGCGGAGAATCGCTGGATCGAGTTCGTCTTTGCGGTTTGTGGCGGCGAGAACGGTGACATTCGGTGATTCCGTTAATCCGTCGAGTTCGGTGAGTAATTGGGATACCACACGATCAGTGACTTCATGACCACGGGCGCGTTTTCCGGCGAGCGCGTCAATTTCGTCGAAAAATATCAATGCTGGGGCGGCTTGGCGGGCCCGATCAAATACCTCACGGATGGCTTTCTCCGATTCGCCCACGTATTTATCGAACAATTCAGGGCCGGCTACATGTATGAAATTGACAGCGGATTCGTTGGCGACGGCCCGGGCAAGAAGGGTCTTTCCGGTACCGGGTTCACCGTAGAGCAGTACGCCTGTTGGGGGTTTGGTAGCAGCTTGGTCGAATAGCGATGGATAGGTGAGTGGCCATTCAATTGTCTGTTTGAGTTTTGCTTTAGCTTCATCGAGATCCCCGATTTCGGCATATGTGGTGTTTGGGATTTCAGCGATAAATTCACGCATTGCGGACGGCTCAGTTGCGGCGAGAGCTGCATCAAAATCAGTCATCGTCACCTGTGGGGTCGATTCCGAGTCTGACTCGCGGGTTCGGCGGAGTGCGATCAGCGCCGCCTCGGTGACAAGCGCGCGGATATCGGCGCCGACAAAGCCATGGGTTCGGGCTGCGATTGTATCGAGAGAAACATCGGGGGCGAGTGGGACGGCACGGGTTTGGATCTGTAGGATCTCCTGTCGAGCTGATTCAGACGGAACCCCGATTTCGATCTCTCGATCGAATCTGCCTGGACGACGCAACGCTGGATCAATTGTGTCAATACGGTTCGTGGCGCCGACAACAATGACGTCGTCGTAGGCGTCGAGGCCGTCCATTAGTGATAGTAGTTGTGCAACGATGCGGGTTTCCATGTCGTTCCCGGATTCGCGCGTAGATGCGAGGGCATCGATTTCATCGAAAAAAATGATCGAAGGGGCGGTGTCACGGGCGTTTTCGAATATGTCTCGGAGTCGTTCTTCGCTTTCACCTTTGAATTTAGACGTGATTTCTGGCCCGGAAATGTGATAGAAATGCGCGTTAACGCTGGTGGCGACAGCCTTTGCAATAAGTGTTTTTCCGGTGCCGGGCGGACCGTAGAGGAGGACTCCGGTTGGCGGTTCGATGCCAAGTTCCGCGAATGTTTCTGGGTCTTCGAGGGGAAATTCGGTGGTTTCTCTCACGAGTTCGATTTCGTCGGTGAGGCCGCCTACATCGTCGAATGTCACGCCGAACGATTGGGGTGAGGGCGAGGGTTGGTCCGTTTCGGCGTGGAGTAGGTGGATTGTAGTGGTATCAGTGATGGTGACGGTTCCATCCGGGACGGTTTCTATGACCGTGAGAGTTGTGTCATCGATAGTGAGCTCACTCTCTGTCGATACAGGATGGTTG
>CAZITY010000023.1:8668-35847 GCA_964542445.1 uncultured Halobacteriales archaeon
CGGTGTGTCCGGAGTTGAGGCCCGGAACGTTACTCTCGAAGCAGTAAGGACGTCCGTCGCTTGAACAGAAATCGTATCTCCGGTAGTGACGGCGGCTTGTTGACGGAGTTCCGGCCCGAGCTCGATCGTGTCCGGAGGGACCCCACTATTCGCAGGCCACACAGTAGCGACGGTTGGGGTGACCCCGTGGAGAATGATAGTGTCCCCGCTAAGGACCCCGAGCGACCGTCGGGCGTCACGCGGTAACCGTGCGGCATTCTCAACCGGCGACGCACCACCAATATCACTAACCACGAGATCAATTGTGGTGTTATTCGTCGACATTGATGGAAGAACTCCGGTTCATAATATGTGTTTGGGGTAACACATTTAGCTGTGGATACCAGACATTGACGCATGGTAGTGGAGACCGAGCGCGATGACATGACGTGGTATCGGTGTGAAAAGTGTGGGTTGATGTTTGATGATCGAGATGACGCTCGTAAACACGAAGAAAATTGTGACGCGGAAGAACCATCTTACATTCAGTAATCATCAGTACGTGAGAGCGATTTTTCTGGTTCGACGAGTTCATGGGACTGTTCAGTGAATTCGTCTTCTTCAAAGACGAATACGCGTCCGTCGATTGCGGAATGCGTTGGAGTGATTTCGACGGCAAGGCCATCGATGTGGAGTTGGAGTCCGGGGAACACCTCGGAATGCTCATCTGCTTCAAGGATAATGCGACCGACTCCGGTTGATTCGAGAATGTCATCGTGAGTTTTCCGGTCATTGATGTACATGAGAACGCCGTTAGTAGCGGGTTCGTTCGTAACGAGGATATGGACCTCTTTGCCCGGGTTACATCGGAGGGTCCCAGTCGTTTTTACTGGGACGCCGTGGTAGAATACGCGACGGCCGTCGAGGTATTCGATCTCGATCCCGTTTTCGGTAAGCGATACCGGCAGGGTTTGTGGTGGGATATCGCTTCGGGCAGTCATTGGACTATCTAGGGGTTGCGTTGACAAAAGCCACCCTCCTTGTTGTCATTATTCAGGGAGCGAATGGTCTTCATTCGCGATCCGAGAAAGTCGTTCACTAGCGTGGATTTCGTCTAAGAAATCCTTGACAGCCAGCGGGACTAGTTCGCCCCAGTTA
This sequence comes from uncultured Halobacteriales archaeon, assembly GCA_964542445.1. Taxonomy (GTDB): domain Archaea; phylum Halobacteriota; class Halobacteria; order Halobacteriales; family Hikarchaeaceae; genus CAZITY01. Next base: position 9,806 of record CAZITY010000023.1, read on the forward strand.
TCGTCTGTCCGTAAGCGCTCTCGCACTATGGTGCCTTGGTAATCGCCCCGGTTGACGGGAGGTATCCGATTCACTGTGTAGTTTGCCTCTGTGAATAACTGGATGACGAGGGGGTTATTCGAATAGACGACGTTGAATCGGGGGACAAATGCTTGGGTATGTGCCACCCATTTTGCATTGGACGCAATATCCGGGATCGGGATAATGAAGGTGTCTGCTGGATGGGGATTTGCAAGGTGAATCATTTCGATCCGTTCCCCACACGTGAACGGGTTGGTATTCGTGTGTGATCGTTCGGCACTGCCAATCCCGATGATGAGTTCGTCAACCTCCTCGTAGAGCTGCTCGATTACTGAGCGGTGGCCTTCGTGGAATGGTTGGAACCGCCCGAGGTAGAGTCCTCGCATACGCTGTGATGGAGAGGAACCGGCAAGAACTCCACGAATCAGTGTAGTCTCGGTGGAGCAATGGTCTTAGGATGACTGACCATGTTCCGTCGCTGCGCGTTGTAACGACTGGGAGACACCTGGGACATCTTCAGTGGTCACGGGGCCACTCGCGTGTATTTCGTCAAGTGATCGGGGATACTGACGGAGGTCCATGTGGATCGCGAGACCGGCATTAGCACCGTCCCCCATGGCGACTGGGATTTGATTGTGTCCCGGCGTAATGTCTCCCACAGCAAACACCGCGTCTTTTTCGGTACGGCCATGATCGTTTACCGGAATCGTCCCGTCTTCATTCAGACTCAACCCGACATCGGTAGCTAAATCGGTATGATAATCGGCGCCGTACATCGGGAAACCCCCGCGATACTCACGCCGGGTGCCATCGGTGAAAATGAACGCCTCAAGCCACCCGTCGTCCCCACGTTCAATCTGATCGATATCAGCATGAATGATGTCAATTGGATGATTCTTGAGTTGGGTGTCTGTCTCATCATCCCACGTAGGCGATTCACCGCGGAGAATCAAATCAACATCACTCGTGAAATTCAAGAGAATCATAGCGACATGTGCTGCACTCGACGAATGACCCATAACAAACACTGGTTCGTTAATAAACATGTATGCGTCACAATGCAAACAGTAGTGCAGTCCACGGCCCGTTCGTGGCAGTGGCGGGTCAGGTCTGACATCAGCGAATCCGGTTGCTAATACGACGCGTTTTGCTTCGAATTCCTCATCATCTGTTTCAACAGTAACCCGCGGATTCTCCTCGTGATACCGAAGTCCCGTTACAAATCCCCGATTGACGGTCGCGCCGTACGACTCGACTTGTTCTTTGGCGGTTGCGAGGAATTCATTCCCAGAAACCGATTCGGGTACCCCAATCACGTTATGGGTATCAAGCATCATCGCAGCGCGACCGCCACCACGATCAATAACGAGGGTGTCGAGACCAAGCCGCGTCGTGTACAAGGCTGCAGTCAGACCGGCTGGGCCACCACCCACTACAATCACGTCAAACTCACCCGATGAATCTGAAGCAGTCACACCCCATAATTTAAGATTGCACCGGTTAATCCTACTGAACTCCCCCGAACCCCCCTCCGTTTCGATTGGAACAACGAGACCGAATTAACCGTGATATCGGTATGCGTAAGTACGTGGTGGCTGTGGCGTTCCGTATTCATGGAGGGCCGTGCAGTCGCTCCTGGCGCCGGGACGATCCTCAATGCACTTGCAAATACGAGAGGAGCCGCGTTCGCTATTGATGTTGAAACTACCGCCGAGGTAACCCTCAATTCACACGGCGAATTCACTGGTGAAATTGCTGGGCATCCGAATGAAGATACAGCACTCATCGAACGATGCCTTGAACGCGTCATCGAGCAATACGGAGATGATCAAGGCGGGCACGTTCGCACCACGAGTGAGATCCCTCTGGCCTCGGGCCTAAAAAGTTCTAGCGCAGCTGCAAATGCCACGGTCCTTGCAGCCCTAGACGCACTTGGAATAGAAGAATCAGACTGGTCACAGATCGACGCTGCGCGTATCGGTGTTAATGCTGCACGTGATGTCGGTGTGACTATCACGGGAGCCTTTGACGACGCCGCCGCAAGCATACTCGGCGGAGTCGCAATAACGAATAACGACGCAGACGAATTACTGTCACACGAACCAATCGAGTGGGATGTCCTCGTCTGGACACCCCCGACTCGGGCATATAGCGCAGACGCAGACGTATCGAGGTGTCATCGAATCAAACCACTCGCTGATTTCATCCTCGACACCGCATTGGCCGGTGACTACCCGATGGCTATGACCCTCAATGGACTGGCGTTTTCCGCCGCGCTCGGGTTTTCCCCCGATCCAATGATCGATGCACTCCCAGCAGCAACCGGAGTATCGTTATCCGGAACCGGACCGAGCGTAACGGCTATCGGGACGGAGGACGCGCTTTCGAATGTCACTGACGCATGGTCACAACGAGAGGGTAAGATATGGTGGACGACGACGCAAAACGATGGAGCACGGACGATATGAGTCTCGATGAGTTGCGGACAGAGATACAAGCAATCGACGAAGAATTAATTGAACTCATCGCGCAACGAACCTATGTCGCAGAATCGATCGCCCGTGTAAAAGCCGAGGAGGGATTGCCAACGACAGATGAACAACAGGAAGATCGAGTGATTAACCGGGCAGGATCCTATGCGGATCGGTTTGATTTAGATACGCACATCGTGAAAGCGATGTTCCGGTTGTTAATTGAACTGAACAAAGTCGAACAACGAAATAAACGTTGACATCCTCCCCGCCCTGAAGGGCGAGGCTTTCTCCTTAGCTCTCGCGTAAGTATCGTTATTTGACGGTTAGATAGTCGTAGAGTAGTGCGTAGCCAGTTCGTCGAGTTTTTCGTGATGTTCTGTCGTATGGGGGGCTGTTAGGGGAGATACACTTACATTACCATTCAATACGGCCCGCCGATCCGTCCCTTCCGGGTCATCGATGGTATCGTTTCGCATTTGGTCCCAAATCCGATCCGTCAATGCGATCGTTCCGTCGTCATTCTCAACCGCATCCATCCCATGACCATGGGACGGTCGGGTAATCTTCATTGGAGCGGGAGTATCCGACGCGGGAGCGGCGTTGATGTTAAGATAATCCGCCTCGGTAAACACGCCGACATCTAGCACCCGATTGGCGAGGTATTTTACGGATCTGACAGCGTCACCATACGCTTCAGCAGGGGGTTCGAAGGGATATTCCCCAGACGGAATGTATAGTGACACCGCGATACTTGGAACGCCAAAAAACGCGGCTTCAACTGCAGCACTTACCGTTCCCGATCGGCCGAGGACGTAACTCCCGAGATTCCCGCCTTTGTTACAACCGGCGATCACGAGGTCGGGCGTCGGCCCGATGGCTTGTAACCCAGCAACCACACAATCTGACGGCGTTCCAGAAACCGCATACCCAATGTCGCGGTGCTCGACGCGGACTTCATTGGAGAGCGCTCGACCGATAGCGCTTTGATCCTCCCGGGGAGCGACGACAAGCACATCCGCCAATTCGGTTAACGCGTCGTAGAGCACGCGAATCCCGAGGCTCTCGATACCGTCGTCGTTCGTCAGCAGGATGTCCATATCAACGCGAAACAGTCGCGACTCCAAAAACGTCGCGTGCCACATTCGTGTTCTCGTTCATTGAGGTCGGATAATCGTTGTTTGGTCGTCGGTGACGAGATTAAACGCCGCTTCGTCTTCGTTCCAAAGGAGTAGTGCTCGTTCGATGATGAGTAATTCTCCATAGTCAGCATCAAACAGTGGGCGAGTGCGGTGGGTAGTAGTCGCGACAACACAGAAATGATCAGTTTGTTCGGAACCATCACCCACGAGGAATATCGAGTTATCATCACCGAGGTCTTGGCTTAGTTTAATTGCGACACTCGTGATGCGCTCGGTGACGTGATCGGGCGACGCCACGAATGGATGGTAGCGATCACGGGCTGGGGTAAATGAGATCCGACGTGCGCCATCTTTGCGGAGAATCACGTATGAATATTGTACATCGGTGTTGACGAACTCCCCTTGTGAGCCAACAGGTGTGTCAAGATCGTGCTGGAATGACGGGCGGTCTAAGTCGGGTTTGACGTCGAAAGACCAGCAGCGACTTGTTGGCTCGTGAGTCGGCCATAACCGGATTGTTGGACTGAACACACCGAGGTCTTTCGTTACCGTTCGTTCTAGTTTTCGGAGGTGTTGGCTTGTGTGTTTGTCGGCCGGGGCGATAGCAATAATCGCTCCATCTGGGGTGAGGGCGTCTGTTGCGTCGGTAAGAACATCTGTGGGGTTTTTGAGTTCACTGAGGACGTTTGAGAACAGAATGAGGTCGTATTGGTCGGTATAGTCGAAGGTCTCGATTGGTGTTTGCTCGATGGAAAAATGGAAGTTACGTGTTGTTTCGTCAAGAAATCGTTCGAGGAGAGTGGTCGCGTCGCTCGGTTCGACCGCCGTGTACGAAAGAAGTACCGGAGGATCGTTGTCGAGTGAGTGAGCTGGTGTGCCAAAACAAACGTCATGGATGCCGAGGGCGGGTCCGCCGACTCCGGCGCCAACATCGAGAACATTGAGTGAATGACCAATGAGGTCGGCGTCGATCAGTTCAGCAAGGACGTATTGAATCGAAGCATAATATGCAGGGAGATGATAGATCGCGTACCCGAATGCGGCATCGATGTTGTAGTCCACGTCACGGGCGCGGTAGTAATCTTCTTTCAGGTTCCTGATGGTCGATCGAAGCAATTCCCCCGAGTCACCAGTGGGCCAATCCGGGCCATATCGCTCGGACAGCATCGTAGTAAGGACAGTTGCATACTGCGCGGGGAATCGCTCAATGGTGTTAATGGTTCTGTCAAGCGGTGCGTCTGGCGACTGGACAAACGTGCCATCAGTTCGTTCCACGAGTTCTAATTCAGTTGCAGTCTCTCTGAGTAGAGCCCGGACTTCTGTCGTGTCCTGTGACCCGTATCCAGCGAGTTCCGCTGGGTCGATCGGTCGGATGTTCCGGAGATAGCGAGCAGAATCCAAGATGACTGTCCGCGTTTCCGGAGTCATTCATTCGCGTCTCGATATAGTTGTTCGTATGTTTCCCGATCGGCATCAGCGATTTGTCGAGCGGCATCGGCGACTGCCTGAGCGCCCGTGAACGTTTCTTGAATATCAGCGTAGACACGGGGGTTGCCCCCCGTCATTTCATCGGCAAGTTCCTGCAGACCGCGATAGATTGGTGTCTGGAAATCGGCGGGGACAGTATCGGCCGCTAAGGCGAAGGCGAGTACCGCCGAATGGGTTTTCGCTTGTACGGTTTCCATAGCGCGATCGTGTTCTTCTGCTGTCGTTCGAAACACATGATTCCCAGTGGACTCAAACAACGACACAATCTCTTCGGTAACGGGACCTTCATTGTCTGGAGCCATCGCGATCCGGCCGGGTGCGTTCGCCGGGGCGAACAATGGGTGGAAACTCGCCCGCTCGACTGAGTCCGCGTGTTCTCGCATCGCGGCGAGTGGTCCAGTCATCGAGCCTGTTAAATCAATTATCGCAGTTGTTGCCTGGGAGCTAAATTGCGCAATCGCCTCCCGGGACACGGGCATTGGGACCGCAATGCACACAACCTCGAAAGCGTCTATTATATCGATATCCTGTTGGTCACCACCAACGGACTGGGCGGCCGAAACCGCTTGCTCGTGGTCAATATCAGTGAATACTGGGGTGTCCATCATGCTCCCGAACCATCGACCAATCGCACCTGCACCGACAATTAATACCTCCATTGCCATGTTGGGTTATGAGTCACGTAGCAAAAGGAATTCGCCTCCTTCGGTGACCGCAGCGACCAAACATGGTCTAGTTGCTAACAACGAGTTCTTTCGGAAATGTCGTGAGATTCTCACATCCATCGGCGGTTACAACAACCAGATCCTCCACGCGAACACCTCCAACCGACGGGTCATACAACCCGGGTTCGACGGTAACCACATTGCCTTCTTCGAGCGGTTTACCGCCCTGCGTAAGTCGCGGAAGCTCATGAACATCTAATCCCACCCCGTGTCCAGTCCCATGGATAAACCCAGTTTCTGTCTCTGGATCAGACAATAGGGTTGGATATCCTGCATTCCCGTACACATCGCACACAGCCCGATGGACGTCTTCTCCGGTGACGCCCGGTTCGATCATGGAAAACGCTGCGTCCATCGCGTCGCACGTAACCGCATACCGATCTGTTATCTCTGGATCGGGAGTGCCTCGGACGACGGTCCGTGTCATATCCGCGTGGTATTTCGAGGACTTATCACGCGGAAAGATATCGATGACAATCGGTTCATGCGCTGGTAGTACCCCTGTTCCTCGATGATGGGGATCAGCGCCTTGCTGGCCACCGGCGACTATCGTGTCATCTAGCCCGCAGCCATGTCGCAACAACATCCGTTCAATGGTTTCTTTCACTCGCTCGGCCGTCAGTGGCTCGCCAGAATGCACGAGTTCGCCGTTCTCGATCGCCGTGTCTGCAATCAGTGAAACCGCTGCCTCCATCGCCTCCTCATTTGCGCGCTGTACGTCACGAATCGCCGTGATTTCGTCTGGTGATTTGACTGCGCGGATCGACATGATCGTATCTTCTGGATCCGGAGTTACGGATATTCCCTCCTCCCGCAAGCCGTCCGCGGTGTCGAGGGGGAATCGAGCGGGGACGAGTACGTGTTTAATGTCGTATGTTGAAACGAACGACCGGACTAGTTCACGTCGAGCTTCAGTCGACCCGAGTGAGTCACGTAAGGATGCGTAATCATAGTCAGAAAACCGGTGAACAGTGTCAGCGTTACTCGATTGTTTGGCCCGGCTGTACTCGAGTTCCGAGACGAGGAGAATCAAAGCGTCCGGCGTAAAAAGCGTGAAAAATGGGTCAGGGGCGTCGTATCCCGACAGGTAGCGTTGATCTGAATTCGAACCGGCGTCGTCAATAAGAAATCCATCAGCATCCGACTTCGATAAGGCGTCAGTTAATGAACTCCACTCAGGCATTATTACTTGCAATTCACTAACTGCGGATAAAACTCATTCCTCCCGTTACGCGGAAATACAATTTCATGTCGTATCCCGGTATTCTCATACTATCGCCGTGAGTAGTGATCGGTATGGAGGTCACGATTGAATCGTCGCGTGTCGCGGGGACCGCCAGTGCGCCCCCGTCGAAGAGTTATTCGCATCGGGCTCTTCTCGCCGGTGGTTTCGCCTCAGATACTCGAGTGAATGATCCGTTGGTGAGCGCTGATACGCGGGCGACTATGCGAGCGGTGGAAGCGTTTGGTGGGACTGTAAGGGAGGAAGATAGTTCGGTTTGCATTGACGGTTTCGAAGGGGCGCCGGAAGTCCCAGCGGATGTCATTGATTGCGCGAACAGTGGGACGACTATGCGGCTAGTCTCGGCCACTGCCGGGCTCGTCGATGGGTGGACGGTGTTGACGGGAGATGATTCGCTGCGATCGCGGCCCCAGGGCCCCTTACTAGATGCGATTCCGCAGCTTGGTGGGCAAGGGATTAGTACGCGGAATAATGGTCAGGCGCCATTGGTTGTGGAAGGCCCGATTAGTGGTGGTGAGGTATCGATTCCGGGGGATGTGTCATCGCAGTTCGTCACTGCGCTTCTCATGACTGGTGCGGTGACTGCTGAAGGAATCACGATTACCCTTGAGACCGAGTTGAAATCAGCGCCGTATGTCGAGATTACCCAGGAAGTCCTCGCTGACTTTGGAGTAGATACTCAAAAAACTGGATCTGGGTATGCTGTTGCGGGGAACCAAACATATAGATCGGGGGATGGCGGGTATGATGTTCCGGGTGATTTTTCTTCGATTTCGTATTTAGTTGCGGCTGGTGTCCTGGCGGGTCAGGATGAACTCGTGGTGCGTCGTGCCCGACCGAGTGCCCAAGGGGATGAAGCTATCCTCGACATAGTTCGGGAGATGGGCGGTTCGATTTCGTGGGATCAGTCACGTGGTGAGATCACAGTATCCAAGTCTGTCCTTGGTGGGATTACGGTTGGGGTAGAAGACACGCCGGATTTACTCCCGACGATTGCGGTATTGGGCGCAGTAGCCTCGGGAGATACCCGAATTACTCACGTCGAACACGTTCGGTATAAGGAAACGGATCGGGTGGGGGTAATGGCGCGTGAACTCGAGAAACTTGGGGCGGTGGTGTCTGAATATGAAGATGAACTCGTGATTCACGGTGATGAGTCAGAGTTAGTGGGAACGCGGGTGGATGGTGCAAACGATCATCGGATCGTGATGGCCCTCGCGATTGCCGGATTGGTTGCAGATGGGGTCACCACGATCGTCGGTGCAGAACATGTCGATGTATCGTTCCCGGCGTTTTTCGATGTATTGTACGATTTAGGGGCGGCTATTACGCGGGAATAAGGCGGTGCCGTTGCACGGTGCGCCTAGCGGGAATGGGGAAGTGGTGTTTGGGGTAGTTTATGGGATTGTAGGGCCGATGGGTCAGTAATGAATGGGAATCGTATCGGGCGTCTGTTTCAGGTAACGACGTTCGGGGAGAGTCACGGGCCTGCAATGGGGTGTACGGTGTCGGGGTGTCCCGCTGGCGTACCACTTTCCGAAGAAGACATCCAGGAAGATCTTGATCGGCGGAAACCGGGGCAATCTATGATCACGACGAGTCGAGGGGAGCCGGATCGGGTGTCAATTAAATCAGGGATTCAGGATGGGTATACGACGGGAACGCCGATTGGGTTAGGGATCCAGAATAAGGATGCGCGGTCAGGAAAGTACGAGCCGTTTATTACGGCGCCCCGACCGAGTCATGGTGATTTTACGTATTCTGCGAAGTTCGGGACGCGGAACTGGGGTGGAGGTGGACGGTCGTCTGCGCGTGAAACAGTGAATTGGGTTGCGGCTGGGGCGATTGCGAAGCGGGTGATCGATGAGTCGCCGTATGACATCGAACTAAAAGCGCATGTAAATCAGATTGGAAAAATCGAAGCGCCAGAGGTATCGTTTGCGGATATGCTCGAACATTCCGAGGAAAACGAAGTGCGGTGTGCGCACCCGGAGACCGCTGAGGAAATGAAAGAACGGATAGAGGAGTACCAAGAGCGTGGTGATTCGATCGGCGGATCAATTTATTTTGAGGCTCGAGGGGTGCCGCGTGGGTTAGGTGCGCCGCGGTTCGATTCGGTTGAATCGAGGTTAGCGCAGGGGATGCTCGCCGTTCCCGCAACGACCGCGTTTGAGGTCGGGTTGGGGCGGAAGGCCCGGGAGATCCCGGGATCTGAGCGGAATGATGAATGGACGTTTGACGATGATACCGACCCGATGCCGGTGGAGAATGATCACGGCGGGATGGAGGGTGGGATTACGACGGGGCAACCGATTTATGGGGAAGTGACGTTGCACGCGCCGACGTCGATTCCGCTTGAACAGACAACGGTAGATTGGGACACTGAAGAGCAAAAGGAAGTACAGGTGATCGGTCGCCATGACCCGGTATTACCGCCGCGGGGAGTCCCAGTGGTGGAAGCTGTTTTAGCGGTGACGATTCTTGATTTTATGTTACTTGGGGGACGGATTAATCCGGATCGGGTCGATGATTCACCTGGCGAGTACGACACTGAGTATCATCCAGAGCGACCGGATTCAGCGTAATTACTATTGTCGTTTGGACCATGGATCGCCGGTTGATTTCGCGTGGTCGGTAGCGACCGCAGTGTCGAGTTCGATCCCGAGACCTGGGGTTTCCGGTACTTCGATGTAGCCGTTTTGGATCAGTTCGTCGGAGTTGGTGTGGAGGTCGTCCCACCAGTTGACATCGAGCGCGTGGTATTCGAGGACATCGAAGTTCGGGATGGCCGCGCCGAGATGAACGCATGCCATAGTACCAATTGGGCTACAGACGTTGTGGGGAGAGAATACGATGTAGTTTTCTTCAGCGCGGTTCGCGATCGCTTTTGATTCGGCGAGTCCGCCACAGGTCGTTGGATCTGGAGTTATGATATCAACACCGAAGTCGTATAGTAGTTCTTTGAATTCATGGACCCGGAATCGGTTTTCTCCAGCAGCGATTGGTGTGGTGGTTCCGTGCGTGATGTGGCGTTGAGCGTCCATATTTTCCGGTGGCATGAGATCTTCGAGCCACATGAGGTCGTAAGGTTCGAGGACGCTCGCTAAGCGGCCCGCACTATCGAGCGAGTAGTCCCAATGGACGTCAAAGGCGAGATCAATGTCGGGACCGATGGCGTCGCGGACGGCCTCGACGATCTCGATTTTTCGATTGAGCGCAGTATTCGAGATACGGCCGTTGAACGAATCGGGGGTGTTGTCGATTGGTTGGTCGAGGTCGAATTTTAATGCAGTGAACCCCATGTCTATGACTTCGGTGGCGGTTTCGGCGTAGGCGCTCGGTTGATAGGAATCGTCATCGTGTGGATCATGGTAGCCGTGGTCAAGTTCGTATGCGTCACCGGCGTGACAATCACAATAAATGCGGACTGAATCTCGGTATTTCCCGCCGAGTAACTGATAGACGGGAAGACCAAGTAGTTTCCCTGTTAGGTCCCAGAGAGCTATTTCGATCCCCGAAATGGCAGTGATTACTTTGCCAGTGGTGCCGCCATGTCCAGAGGTTTCTTGGATCATGCGCCGCGTTAAGCGTTCGACATCAAGTGGGTTTTCCCCGATGAGAATCCCGGCGAGATGATCAATGATGTTCGAGATGGCTGCGCCGCGATAGGCCTCTCCGATTCCGTACGTGTCCCGGTCGGTTTCGATCTTGACGAGGTTCCAGTCGAAGTTCCCTTCGATGACGCACGTTTCGATATCTGTGATAGTTACGTCTCGTTCTGGTGATCGGTTTGATATCTGATTGGAATAATCACGCATACCAAAGCTACCGCTGCCGAGGGCCCTATTCGATTCGGTTAATATTTGTCTACCAGTACGGCGTCGAAATACGGTCTGTACTAACGATTGCGATAGCAATGACGATGAGTACTGAAGCGATGACCAGCCCGATGGTGTAAAGTGACGGGGTTTGTGCAATCGTTTCAGTGAGTTTCGATATTGCCCCGACGAGAACAGTGATAATGAGAAGGACGGCGAGGGCGCCGGCGTACCGAAGCCAATTCATACCCATTGATCTGTCACAGCCCCTATAATTGTGTTGTCTTCTAGTGATCGAGAGAACCCCGTCTAGGGGTTATTGTGGTGGTTCGATGTCTTCTTGGTTGAATTCATAACCGCATTCGGTACACCGATACGTAGCGAGGCCTTCTTTTCGTACGGTCTCGGTCTGTTCACATTTCGGGCACGAAATGTCGACTAGGATCGTCATATAGTAGGGTTCTCAGACTGGAACGGCCTTAATTGTGTGGTGTCAATCCGTCTAGCGACTGGGTTAGTAGCCTCATTATTTGACCGGAGTATGTTGATTCGGGTAGATGAAGGTATTTATAGTGAGGTCACATCGAGGTACACATTGTGACGGTCCTCGCAGTCCTGCTCGACCCTCCCCGCCCAGGGTTGGTTCTACACGATGTGTATAACAACACGCCGTTGAGTCCCGAAGAAGCCGCGAGGCTCTATGCAGCGATGGCGAAAGACACGGTTCGAGCAGTCGATGAAAGCGGTGGGGAATTGCTCGTAAACTATCGAACCGAAGACGACATTCCTGTGCAGTATCGGACAGATACACCGGTGGAAGAGGAAATCACCGCGCTTGTCTCACAAGCGATTGACGATCCAAATATTGCTCGGTTTGAGAAACAAGTCGGGTCGACCTTCGCCAGCCGGGTCGGGAATACCGTGACGCATTTATTAACGAACGAAGGCGCTGATTCTGTAGGTGTGCTCGATGGGAAATCCCCAACTATCGTTCGGCAAACTATTGATAGCGCTGCAATGAAAACTCGTCAATATGATACAGTAATCGCTCCGAGCGTCAACGGTGACTGGAGTTATCTCGCCTTTACTGAACCGACCGATTTCACCGGCTTCTTTGATCCTCCTGGGCTCGTCACGATTGTGAATGCGGTAATCGATCAGGGGTGTTCGGTTGATTTCCTCCCAATCCACCCGCACGTCACTGATGAAACAAACCTCATCATGCTCGTGACCCTGATGCAAGCACGAGCACGGGCTAACAAGATTACTCCGCCATACACTACGGACGCGCTGGATCGGTTTGATCTCCGTATCGCCGTGACAAACGGCCGGTACGAACTTGCGAGGAACCCGACTTAGGAAGTGGGACCGATACTTCTTAGGCAGCAACTACAATACTCCTAGGTGCTGGTGGGGTGGCAGAGCGGACAAACGCGCCTGCCTTGAGAGCAGGTGGCCACCACGGCCTCATGGGTTCAAATCCCATCCCCACCGTCCTGTAATATTTTATACCAATTAATCAAAGTTTACAGGTAATCGTTCAGTTGAGAATCATCCACTATTTTTTGACCATCCCGATTAGTTTATTGCTGGCTGTCTAACCAGTGATCTTAAAAGATCAGGTATGATCGGTCGTGCCTGGTCGGGTTCCATCAGAAAATGAGTTAACAATCGATAATTGATTGGATCAAATACCATGACCCGACTGGAAAACCTACATAGTTAGGTGATTGGCCTAAACAAGTCCACGACCTGTCCACTAGTATACAAGAACCTAGTAGGAGGAAATTAGCAATTAATTCATTGAACCATCATCCCGACGATAGGGTACCGTCTATTGTTGTATTAGGAGCTGGATACGCTGGCACCGCCGCAGTCACTCAACTCCAAAACCGAGTGAAAGAGGCGGATCTCACCTGGGTGTCGCTTGAACCATATCATTTTGTGCTCCACGAGGCACACCGGGTGATTAGAGAACCCAATGCGCTTGAGGCACTCACGATACCAGTGTCAGAAATCACGACTCCCAAAACTACCTTTATTACTGGGGAAGTGACCGGATTCAACGCGGAGGTTGTGAAAATGGATTCTGGTGATACCCTGTCATATGACTACCTTGTCGTAGCGATAGGGAGTGACACCGCGTTCTATGATATTCCAGGTGTCGAATCGAATGCCTTGACACTCCGCAGTCGAGCAGATGCACTCAAGCTGAATAACCGAGTGTCGTCGGTTATTGAGTCTGCCACACAGTCCGATCCGGCTCGAATTGTAGTGGGTGGAGCGGGTCTCTCAGGAGTTCAAGTTGCAGGAGAAATCGCCGAGCGTCGAGACAGTGTCAATAAACCGGTTGATATTCGGATACTCGAAGCGAAAGATCGCGTTTTGCCGAATGAAGAGCAAAATCTCTCTCGTGTCGTCGCAAAGCGCCTCGATGCCCTGAATATCACTGTTGTACTGGATCAACCGGTAGTGAATGCAGATAGTGACTCGATCGAAGTGAAGGGAGGAGATTGCTATCCCTATGACTTGTTTATTTGGACTGGTGGAATCAAATCCCATCAAGCGGTATCTGACCAGCATATCGAAGTCACGAATCCCCAGACGAAAGCTAAGTCGTCTCAAAAAGGTGAGAAGTCGATCTTCATGATTGGTGATGCTGCGTTTACGAAAGGTATCAACGCCGCGCCACCAACCGGGCAGGCCGCGTGGCAAGCAGGTAATGCTGCAGCAGACAACATTGACCGGGCAATACACAATATGTCATTCAAGCCATTTCGGTACCGACATCGGGGGACACTACTCTCCATCGGGGAAACCGCAATCGCCCATGGCATCCCGAAATTCCCGTTGCAATCGTTCGACGGCGTACCCGCAAAGATGCTCAAGAAGGGAGCGGCCGCACGATGGATTTCAGCCGTCGGGTCCGTTCGCCAAGCAACTCACGCATGGCAATACCTGTAACGAAAAAGACAACAATCGGTTCACTCACCAGCACTCCGGGATAGAAACGGTAAGGCAAACCAAGAGACTCCTAAATTAAACCCAGGATTTTGCCTAAGAGCAACTGCTAGGAAAGGGATTTTTCTCGGCAGTCACTCCTAGTATCTAGTGCGTTCAAACTTCCGTATTGCTAATACTAGAGATAGTCGGAGGCTGGTTGTTTCGCGGTTGATTGACGCCGACCCGGACCACGTATGGAGTCTGATGGTGGACACCACCGAGTGGCCCTCGTGGGGTCCGTTAGTCACTGCGGTCTGATCCTCTGACGCATACATACGGACTGGTTCGACCGGGCGAATAGGGATTATTGGTGGGTTCTGGATTCCGTTCGTGGTTACTGCTTGCGGAGATAATCGATGGACTTAGCGGGTTTTCGGGATTCTCGCAACTGGTCATTCTATTGAACCAGTGGATGGCCAGTGTCGCGCCGCCATCGAATTACCGCTGCTCTGGGCCCCATATGCACTCGTGTGTTGGGTGGCATTGAAGAGGCTCAAAGAATATGCAACCGCAAAGAGCCCATGACATTAAATTGAAAACCCGATTGTGTCGATATGGTTCTCTGAAAAATGACAATTAGGCTGGTGTGTAAACTGATAACTATCAATTGCGATTATCACTTCGGCAAGTATGATGGGATACTCAGCGAATTTCGTCGACAAATCTATCAGCATCGCTAAGTATTGTTTTCTTATCGGCGGTTAATTGAATTCCAGTGGCTGAGATTCCCTACAATAATTTACCAGTAGCGTAGTACCGGTATTGAATACGAGTCGGATGTTTGGCTCTAATTACCGGATAACGTAGATTTGATCGTTTTCGACTTCTACGTCATAGGTCGGGACGACGTACCGTTCATCTTTGATGTTTTTTCCGGTGGTAACGTCGAATTTCCACCCGTGCCACGGACACGTGATGATGTCTTCGGAGAAATCATATTTCCATTCCCAGTTGTCTTCCCCGACCGTCATATGACCAGTTAGTTCTCCCTCGCAGAGCGGTCCGGATTGGTGGATACAATAATTCGGCAACGCATGATAGTCGCCATCGATCCGGAACACTGCGATTTCTTGGCCGTCAATTTCTGTGATCACTCGCTCGCCGTCCTCGTCCAGGTCGTTCGTATCAGCAACCAGATGGCGTTCCATTACAATTCGAAAACGTCGAACGCTGTCTCTCCCATGATGTTGCGAACGGTGTCTGCATCGAAGTGTGTGTGAATTCGATCGAAGAGCTCGTTGGGTGGGTCGAAATCCGGGTGGGGTAAGTCAGACGCGTACATGATGTTATCGGGCCCGGCCATTTCGATCGCTGAGGCGAGATGGTCCGAGTTCTTCGCGGTATGGCCAAGGGGTTGAGTCGAGAAATAAAATGACTCTTCCACGTACGCACTCGGTAACTGATTCAATAGTGGGACCTCGTCTGCCAACGATAGGTAGTGGTCGTCAAGCCGCCACACCCAGTATGGAATCCACGCGATACCGGCTTCCTGGAGGACGAAGTCGAGTCCGGGGAACCGCTCGGGGAGACCAGTGAAAATCATGTTCGTGAAGTTCCACATGTGTGAAAACGGGTGGACAATCGCGTGGTCTTCCGCGTATGTTTCCGCCCATTTTCGTTGATGCGGGAAGACTTCTTGGGTGGTGCCACTCCCGCTGTGGTAAAGCACAGGGAGGTCGTGGTCAGAAGCAGCTTCATAAATCGGGTCGTATTGCCGGTGACCGGCGGGTGGTATGAGGCCCGTAAATGGGATTTGGATCCCGACCATTCCTGGTTCATCGGCGAGGCGATCAATTTCTTCCGCGGCCCGATCTGGTTTTTGGGGTGCGACGAGGATCGTTGATTTCATCCGGGTATCTTCATCCAAAAACGTGTCGAGCATCCACGAATTATAGGCCTGGGCGAGGGCAACAGCGATTCGAGTGTTATTGACCGACGTCAACGATAGATTTACTGTTGGATTCAGAATACCATAATCAAGGTCGAACTCGTCGAGTTCTTCTTGTTTCGCTTCGAGGTGACCGGGTTGACTGTCGGCATAAAGTTCGCGTTGTCGCTCTGAATGTTGAAACGGCGGCATCGCGTGCGATACTGAGTAAATGTCGTGTAACGGATGGGCGGCTTGTTCGACGACGCGTTTGAGGCCCGCGTGTTCTTCCTCCATGTATGGGAGGAAATCCGTGATTCCTTCAGCGACGTGCGCGTCGGAGTCGATGATAACATCGAGGTCAGCAACGGCCTCGAGTTGGGATTTTTCAACTTGAGCCATGACATACTGTTGTGTTTGTAGGAAAATAGGTTTTTGCGCTGTACCACGAGAAATTCCTAACAGTACCAGTGGCTTGATTGGGTTATTCGGAAGGAACCGTCTTGGCAATGGAAGTGGGAGAACGAATCGTTAGTCGTCTGGGAACTCTGGGGTTTCGCCTTCTTCTATTGCGAAGAGGCTGTCAGTTGAATGCCGTTTGCCGCAGTTGTCGCATCGGACGACTGATGAGGATTTTGTGTCACGCGTGAACGCAGTGTAGTTACGGCAATTTGTGCATCGGAGTCGGATTTCGAGTTCAGTCATTGTACGCCTCCCGGAACAGTCTGGTAGGTCAATACGCAGGGAACGATTGTGAATGAATCGATGTTGTCGAGGCGACGTATGCTTCCGGTATTGTTTTTGGAGTTCTACGATGACGTGATGGCATGCAACCGTTTAGTGACGTTGATGTGCTTGATTTTACCCAGACCATTGCGGGACCGGTGTGTTCGCAGTCGCTCTCGTTACTTGGCGCAAACGTCGTGAAAATTGAGCCGCCATCGGGGGATGCGTTTCGACCGACGCTCGAGGGAAGTGGGTTTACAATGTGTAATCTCGGAGGAAAACGAAGTTTAAGTCTCGATTTGAAAACTGACGAGGGACAATCGATTGCAAAGGATCTCGCAGGGCAAGCAGATGTAATACTGGAGAGTTTTCGACCGAGAGTCCTAGAGCAGTTTGGGTTGAATTATGAGTCAGTCACGGACATTAATCCGGAAGTCGTGTTCTGCTCTGTGACAGGATATGGGTTGGACGGGCCGTATCATTCCTACCCGGCGTATGATCCGATTATTCAGGCGGTGAGTGGGTTGATGTCAGTGATTGGGTATGAGGATCGACCGCCGGCTCGGATTGGGTCAAGTGTGATTGATTTCGCGACGGGGGCGAATGCGGCGTGTATGGTGTCTGCGGCGTTGTCGATGGAGCCGGAAGAACGCGGGAATCACATTGATATTTCGTTGTTCGATGTTGCCGTGTCGTGGATGGGATATTGGATCGCCAAATACACGGATACCGGGGACATCCCGAAACGGGCGGGGTCCGGGTTATATGGCGTGGAACCGAATGGGGTGTTTTACGCGGGGGATGGTGAGCCGTTTTACGTGTTGACGTTGACGGATCGACAGTGGGAACGGTTTTGTCGGGCGATCGATCGGGAGGGCTTACTGGAGCGCGAGGAGTACGAGTCGAATCGGAGTCGGTGGGACAACCGTGAAGCATTGTTTGACGATTTAGACGAAGCGTTTGCGGGGTTCGATCGAGATGAACTCGTGGAGGTATTAGTTGATGCGGGGGTGCCAGCGGGCCGGCAACAGGATATTGTGGAGTTGGTGAATGATCCGCAGGTTGATGCGCGGGAGCTCCTCGTTGAGGCGTATAATCTCGAAACTGAATCGGACGTCAAAGTGGCTCGGCTTCCGCTTCGGACAACTGACTGGTTACCGGATGTGGGTGGGCGGCCACCGAGAGTTGGGGAGCATTCTCGGGAGGTACTCGCTGAATACGGTGTTTCTGAGGAGGAAATTTCTTCGTTGGTCGAGAACGGGGTGGTGCATGAGAATGTTGAGTGATAACGCAATGGTTTTCCTTGGTGTGCTGTGAGGGATTGGTATGGATTGGCCGCACGATCCCGATGGGGACGAAGGGAGTGAGGGGATGCGGAAGTTCGGGTTAGCTGTGTTTGCGAAGAAGCTGACTGAAGATGCATTTCCGGTTGTGTTTTCAGAGTTCATGGATGAGGTTGGTGATTATCCGATTCGGCTTGATCATGAGCGAGTCGTTTCGGCGCGAGAAATACTTGAGACAGTGGAGCAGGAGGAAGTCGAATCGATGGTGGAGTTTCACCGGGCGGTTGGGAAAGCAATGCGAGAGAATGGATTCTGGTCGATTGAACTGTCATCCTCGTAACTCGATTACTTTTCTAGACCGGTTGTGGCGTGGAATTGTTGGCGGAACGGCAGGTTGGCCAACCATTATTATCTTTGGTATGGTAATGAATATCACATGGACCCGTTGGTGTCGGTTCGGAACGTGATGAACCAGGATTACGTCGGGGTGAGCGAGAGTGATCCATTGCGTGGCGTCGCACAATTACTCGACGAATCAACTGGCACAGCAGCAGTGGTCCTCCGAGGATCGGAACCAACCGGGGTGATTACGAATACGGATATTGTTTCAGTGGTCGCAGAGGGAAGAGTAATTGAGGAGTTAACGGCTGAAAATGTGATGTCCGGGTTTGCCAGCATCAGTATAGATCGACCAGTCGATGTGGTTGTTGAACAACTCCGTGAGCATGCAGTCCTTCTCGTCCTCGATGACACGACAGTCGTCGGGACAATTGAGCCGTCTGATCTAGTGCCAGTGGCCTCGTTACTCGTGGAAACCACCGAACCCGATCACCTAACTCCGTTGCGAGAATCTACTGATTTCGAGCCGCAGGGAATTTGTGAACAGTGCGGGTCGTTAACCCAAACCCTCCGAGAACTCCATGGGCAAATTGTGTGTCCCGATTGCCTCACCACCTAATCAAACCCATCCGTAAATCTAGATATCCCCAGGGACGGACGGGAGTGTATCACTAACTATTTTGAGATGCCTCTCCTTTGCCTGGAGTATTGACTAGTACGCTTAACTTCGTGCAGACGCCGCCCGGAGGAATGTATGCCTAGGGAGACGCACTCGATCGTGGTCGGTGGCGGAATTATGGGGACCGCCACCGCGTATTTCCTCGCGACAAGGACTAATCACACAGTTACGCTCGTCGAAAAGGACAATATTGCGGCTGGTTCCACAGGGGATTCGTCAGCGATCATCCGGCATCACTACGGCGAGAAACGGCACTATTCCATCCTAGCCGAGTGGAGTCACCAGTTTTATCGATCGTTCGAGGACACCCTCGATGAACCGTTGGCGTACGAACCGAATCCGGTGGTCCGATTCGCGGTCGATGACGCAGAATCAGCGCAATACGCGATGGCCGGGTATGAAGTGTTGTCTGATCTCGGGATTCCTGTTTCGCGGGTGGAACGAGAACAGTTTGAAGAAGCATACCCCATGTTAGATTTATCAGGTGTAGATTTCGGGGTGAGCGACGATACCGCCGCGTATTCGGATGGCACAGACGCAGCAACTGGATTTGCAAACGCTGCACGGCGGGCAGGAGCGACAATTTCAACCCAGTGTGGAGTGACGGATGTCAATGTAACTGCAGGAGCAATTAGTGGAGTAGAAACAACTGACGGGCAGTTGTCGTGCGATAACCTCATCGTTGCGGCTGGTCCATGGACCCCCCAATTGGCGGCATCATTAAACGTTGAAATTCCCGTGACGCCGACCAGAGAACAAGTGATTATCCTCGAACTCCCGGACTCATATCAAGAAACATACTCAAAAAACCCGCCGACGTCATCATTACCGAATACAGATTGGTATCTCAGGCCGGATGGCAACGCCCGCCTTTTGATCGCCACCCATGCGCTCTCTGACGACGTGGACCCAGAGACGTACGATCGGTCGCCAGACCAAGACACCATCCTTGAACTCGCCGATGCACTCAGAGACTACATTCCTGGGTTGTCCGATGCGGAAATATCTGGGCAATATTGCGGGGTCTATTCCACCACTCCTGATCGGGATTTCATTCTTGATGCCGCCGGACCCAAGGGGTGTTATTTCGCATGTGGGTTCTCGGGTCATGGTTTCAAACACGGCCCGGGCGTGGGGCGCGTCATGACTGATCTTGTGACAGACGGACAAACCAACTTAGTAGACACGACTCCATTCTCACTTGGCCGGTTTCGATAACAAATACCCCCGCACGCTGACCGGGTGGTATTGACCGATGCGTCTTTCCGGTCTAGATCGCGGTGAGGGGAGACGGCACGGATGAAAACGCCTTTGCTGGATCCATTCGGATACGGGGATATGACGATCCGGACCCTGGATGATTTCGATGCCACGGGACAACGCGTCGGCCTCCGGCTCGATATTAACAGTCCCATTGATGAGACCGGGTTGGTAGATGATTTCCGGCTCCGGGCCCACCTCAAAACCCTAAATGAACTCACGACTGCCGGTGCAAAAGTAGCGATTCTCGCGCATCAAGGCCGACCAGGTGATGACTCATTTCATTGCCTACAGCCACACGCAGAACGACTCGAGGATCTCATCGATCCGCCGGTGTCTTATGTTGATAGTACATTTTCCTCGTCTGCGTGTCACCAGATTTCCGCCCTCGATAACGGGGAATGTATCGTGCTCGAAAACACCCGGTTTTTCAGTGAAGAATACATGACGTTCTCAGCGTCCCGCGCTGCAAAAACGTACCTTGTGAAAAAACTTGCCACGGAACTCGACACCTATGTTAATGACGCCTTCGCCGCATCACATCGGTCCCAACCATCACTCGTTGGATTCCCTCCAGTTATCCCAAGTTATGCTGGCCGATTAGTTGAAGAAGAACTCAATATTCTCGGGAACCTCGAAAAAACAAATCGTCCGCGAGCGTATTTTTTAGCAGGCGCGAAAGTTCCTGATTCTCTCGCCGTTGCCGAATCGGTACTCGAAGCAGATCTCGCAGACATCGTGTTGACCGCAGGATTATTTGGGAACTTCCTCTTGTACGCAAGTAATACTGACCTCGGGGAACCGAGCCGGGCGATCCTCGACGATTTCGGTGTACTTGACCACGTTAATCGAGCGAAAACACTCCTGGACAAGTACCCGGAGAAAATCGTGATGCCGGTCGATTTCGCCATTGAACGCGACAATGAACGCGTTGAAATACCGATTGATACACTCCCTGCGGATGCTCCGCTGTTTGATGTGGGTGAAACAACAATAGAAAAATACACGGAGATCCTCGAATCTGTGGAAACAGTCATCTTGAACGGGCCAGCAGGAAAAGTCGAAAACCCATTATTTACCCGGGGGACACACGGTCTTTACACGGCAGCAACCTCCACTGATTATAGTATCGTCGGTGGTGGTGATACGGGAGCGGTGCTCCGGCAACTCGGCATCAACGGGTTCGATCACGTGAGTACAGGGGGTGGTGCTGCGATGCGGATGCTCGCCGGGGAAACGCTCCCAGCCGTGGACGCACTAGACTATGCAGATTGAACACGCATCAATCGACACCCTCTCGGAAATCACCGAATTATGGATCGAACTCGCAGAGAACCAACGCACCTATTCATCACATTTACTCGCTGAGGAAAACCGATCTGCGATCAGAGTCCAACTAGCCAGTGCCATTCACGCCGACAACATCCTAATTGCGACCGTTCCGAATATTGTCGGATTTGTCATGTATACCATGGAAGATGGTGCGTACACTGTTGATTCGACTCGTGGAGTAATCCAAAATATCCACGTCACCCCCGAATACCAAAACAACGGAATCGGCACGGCACTCATGGATGCCGCCGAAGATATTCTCAAAGAACGCGACGCAGATATTCTCGCCCTTGAAGTGATGGCTGGGAACGAACAAGCACGAGCATTCTACACAGATCGCGGGTACGCAATGCATCGCATCCAGTACGAACGACCAGTCGAAAACGATACGCACTCAAACCCACACACCAAATAACCAACCATGCCAGGGGAGCTTGGGTGGTACAAGCACCCGATTTGTAATCGGGAGTTCGTGAGTTCAAATCTCACCCCTGGCTCTGCGTTATAATTTAAGATCTCATACGATCGTTTAATTGTAGCAGATCGGGAGTGACCCCGCACAATTAGTCGACTCTCGCCGTAAGCGAATCAGGAATGATAAGCGAGGAACGTCGATTGATGCAGATATGTTGCTTGAGTTCAGTGAAACGTTGTTAATGTTGTAGTCTGAGTACGGTCATTATCGGCATGATAAATTGCTGCGACATTGCACCAGGATACCGAAACACGCACCAGGCACCCTTCCTGATACCATCACCGATAACGAAGTAGTGGAAGCGATCGATATATGGATCAACGACATCAGGCGATGATCTGTCTCTGGTGAATGATAAAGGTAGTGTTGAATCGATAGAATTAGACTCGATGCCACTTCATTTAGCCTCCTCATAGCGTTTTCGCGCGACCGAATGAAGCTTCCCGCGAATCTGTAGTCCGGAGCCGGGAGCGTTACACACTCGAATGATTCGCACTTCGCCCATCGCTATCCAGCTGATTCGTCCAATTCAAATGCTGCGCTTTGTACTCATCAGCTGCTTTTATGGAATTCCCAGAATTGAAGTGAATCGCATCAACATTCGAGGCGATCGTGGCATCCGTAATATCAGCCTCGCTCGCGTTTTCGTTCTCGGATCATGCGCTCGCTTGGTTATCTTCACTCGATGGATCGTCGGTGTCCGAGTCGTTTTCACCAATACGGGGGGAACGCACCGAATTCGTCGGTCTCGAGATGCGCCGGATAGTAGGTGTATGGGTGGGGTTGCCTTCCTCATCGCTCACGAAATTATCACCGATACTGGTGTTGACGATGAAGACCGGATCTGAATCCAGTGCCCCTGCCGTAATAGTACCCTGCCATATCGGTGTAGTTGCCACCTTCATCCTCACTTCTTGTGATAATCCCGGGTGGTTTGGGTGTGGAGTACGGTACCGGTCATCTCGGATGCCTTAACAATGTGACCCTCCTAGACTAGCCGTGAGTGAAGAAACTGAATATCGGCGACTGCGTATGCCTGATGATGAGGAACTCTTCGGAGTAGTAACCGAACATAATGGTGGTAATCACGTCCGTGTGCAATGCCAAGATGGTGTGAATCGGATGGGTAGAATACCTGGGCGAATGAAGTACCGGGTTTGGATTAACCAAGGAGATATCGTGATTGTTGAGCCGTGGGAATGGCAGGATGAAAAAGCCAATATCGAGTGGCGCTATTCTGATCAAGATGCCGACCAGCTTCGAGCCGAAGGACACATCGACTAACGACCGTTGTCTGGCAGCGTCCCCTGTTGAAACCTGAAATTTTGAGGCGATACGTGGCTTGCTGGTATAAATCAAAATTCCCCGCCAAGCCTCCCATCACCGTTGATCACGAACTCACGGCGTCGGTGACATCTACAACGGTTCCGAGAATCGCGGGTGTACCATCGAGTTCGATCCGGGACCCATGGGCCCGAACACGCCGGCGCTCGCCGTCCTTCCGGAGGAACATCGGCGCGTATTCAACCTCCTCGAGGTTCCCCGACAGTCGTTTACCAATATTCGCTTCGACCTCGACTCGGGATTCCGGGGCGATGATATCCAAAACATCCATCGTGGCCAGTTCTTCCTCGTCGTACCCAGTGATCTCACAGAATCGCTGATTGACATACTCGAATCGGTGCGGATGAGGTAGATCCCGGCGAGCTTCTGTTCGACGAGCGTCCGGTATTTTTCGAGCGCCGTCTCCAGTCAGTTTCATATGATTTTCGCGCCGTGATATCTCGGATGATGCCGACAAAGCGCTGCTCCCCGTCCTCCTCAAACTCCCCATACGAAATCGAGACAGGCACCTCATGTCCTGCCCGATGCAGAACGTCGAACTCGACGTTCCGCCAGTCGTTCGCTCGCTCACCCGTTTCCAAATAGCGATCCAACGCCGAGAGGTGGTTCTCCCGGTGTCGCTCGGGCATCAGTGCCGTCAGTGACGTCCCTGTTACTTCGGATGGCGAGTAGCCAAGTAACTCCTCGACGGCTCCATTGACGAACTGGATTCGACTCTGTGCGTCACTGGTGATGATCACGTCGTTGGAGTTCTCGGCGATTGCTTGTAACCGTGACCGGGTGCGTGATGCTTCGTGTTCGGCTCGGTACAGTTTGACGGGATTCCTCGCCCGGTTGGCCAAGACGGCATACTGGTCGGTCCCATCTTCTTTCTGGAGGTAATCGGTCGCGCCGGCAGAAATCGCTTCACTGGCAATCTCTTCGCTTCCTTTCCCGGTATAGAGGATGAATGTAAGGTCTGGGTTGCGCTCTCGGACGGTTTTGAGGAACTCAATACCGTCCTGGCCGGGCATTTCATAATCCGAGATAACGCAATCAAACCCGCCGTTTTGCACGAAGCGATCAAGACCAGCGGTGACGCTTGAGGCAATCTCAATCGTGAACTGTGGGTCTTCACGTGTGACGAACTCGGCGGCCATCTCCGCGAAGTCCGGATCGTCATCGACCTGGAGAACGTCGACTTGGGGACTGTTAGCAACTGCCATCCACTAGAGGTGGGGAACTTCAAACTCTTAACTCATAGCGTTCGAAAACTATTGTTGATTGTATTTAGAATAATTTATAAATCCAGTGAACTGCTGGCCGATTGTCGCTACCGGCAAACCTCAGAAGACAAACTAGATGATGGATCTCACTTTTGCTCGTATACGACTTGGGATCTCCTCAGTAGCTATCAGAAAATTGTGCTGAAGACAAGGCACGTATCGATCACATCCATGTTAACTGGACGTGTGAACCACTAAATTACATAAGCGGGTACAACCCGACCCAATCCTGAGAAGGCAGTGTTGTTAACTATTGATACCAAAACGGCCCGGTGCGCCGGCAGAAATCGATGGGACCATGGAGTCAGTACCACAGATGCAGCGTCTCGTCAATACGTTTCGATCATTAGACGTTCCGATTATCCACGCCGTTCGATTGTACAAGGCGGACGGATCAAACGTCGATCTCTGTCGGCGGGAGGCGATCGAATCAGGTGCTACATTCGTCCAGCCAGGGACGGACGGTGCCGAGCTTGTTGCGGAATTAAAACCATCGGAGGCCATCCGACTAGACTCCCAGCAGCTACTCGCTGGTGACAATCAACACGTCGGCCCACACGAATGGATCATGTACAAACCCCGGTGGAGCGCGTTCTATCGAACTCGTCTCGATGAGTTTCTCGCTGCGCGATCCGTGGATACAATCGTTATCTGTGGCTGTAACTTCCCGAACTGTCCACGCACGACAATTTACGAAGCAAGTGAACGGGATTATCGCGTTGTTTTTGTGCCCGATGCGACCTCTGGGGCATACAAACGCGGTATCAAGGAGTCTGAGGGCATCGACGTGGCAATCACTGACACGACAGAAACCATCGACTGGATCACAAATGCCCAGCACTAACCACCAAAATGAATACAACCTCTACATTCATCAAGTGATTCTGATTACAATACCTATCGAACACATTATTCGGTAACTTCCGATTACCCAGTAAAGTCGGATCCCGAGACAATAACGAACGTAGGTAGAACGGGCATTTTCTCCTCTGATGACTTCAGGGCGCAAATTCAATAGATGGCCAGTTGAGATATCTATCCCGGAACGAAATTATTAGAACCGGCGGACCAACCGCTCAGTATGGTCGCTGGTGTGCTCGAGCAGTTCGAAGAACGATTTTGGATGCGTCACTCGAATCCAATGAGCAGATGGACTCGCGTTCCCTCGGGGACTGTCATGGTCTATGCTGTCTATCGACGCAACTGGCGATTACTTGGTGCTGCACTCGCGTGGACTGCGATCAACCCATTCCTGTTCTCACCCCCTGAAAACGAGGACGCTTGGACGACTCGCGCAGTGCTTGCCGAG
The DNA here is from genome assembly GCA_964542445.1 of uncultured Halobacteriales archaeon. GTDB lineage: Archaea > Halobacteriota > Halobacteria > Halobacteriales > Hikarchaeaceae > CAZITY01. The sequence goes on from CAZITY010000023.1 coordinate 35,596, forward strand.
CGGTGGTGGATCAGAGAGGAGACAAACCAGACAGTCGGATTCGGCTATCCCAACATCTGTAATACTGCCGGTGCGCTCGGGTTCATCTACGCGCTGGTAGCCGCATGGCGACAGTTACCAAAGCAAGCGACGCTCGGCGTCGTGGCCAGTATCGGTCTAAAACTCTGGTGGCTTCGGGTATTGGTCAATCATTATGACCAACAAATGAACTGATGCTGCCTCAGAGGATTCGATGCTGACTCCATCCACTAT
>CAZITY010000024.1:0-395 GCA_964542445.1 uncultured Halobacteriales archaeon
CCTCATCCCGGTCGAGTAGCCGTCTGTTTTGCGATCCCCAGCATCAAGTAGTCCAACCCGGTCTAGGATTGCATCTGGGTTGTCAGTAGATTCCTTGGAGTCAATGGCGAATTCGATGTGTTGCCGGCCTGTGAGTCGATTGTACAGCCCAAAGCCTTCTGGGAGAAGACCCGTGTTTTCTCGAATATCGACGCTATTCTCGTTTGCATCGAATCCGAGGACACTGATCGTTCCACTCGTGGGTCGGACGAAGTCGAGGAGAAGGTTGATGGTGGTGGATTTGCCAGCACCGTTGGGTCCGAGGAACCCAAATATTTCTCCTTCTTCAACTGAAAAACTCACGGAATCCAGCACTCGGCGAGCCCGTGACCAAAAATGGGGGCGATATTCTTTCG
>CAZITY010000024.1:405-35435 GCA_964542445.1 uncultured Halobacteriales archaeon
CCTCGACTGTGAGGTCGAGGTTTCGAATGGCGACGATGTCGCTAAAGATTTTGTTGACGCCGTTCAACTCGATGGCGGCCATACGGCCCGGTTATTCCACGATAGGTATAGGTCTTAACGTTTGTTTATTGAGGTATTTCTTGTTGGGTCGTGATTTCGTGATACAATTCGAGGTATTTGATAGGGTATAATGGATGAACGAGGGGCATATCGGTCATAATAATTCTCGTGCAGTGAGTAGAAAAAATTAGTAGGCCCTATATTCCTCGGACTCCTCATTTGTTAATAGAATGCGCTCTCCGGCGACCTTAATGATCGCAATTGGCCGATTCCAACAATGAAAAACCGCGTATACCAACTCCATTCCACGATCGAACTACCGTTAGAAGAAGTAGAAGAATATTTTGAGGATCCAGTGTTGCCGGATGAGATTGATGGCATTGATTTTTCGCGTCGGAATAACACCCTGATTATTCGGGCAGTCGCGCCGGAAGGGACAGTGGGAAAATACACGCCGACAGCACAGATTAAGGGGACGGTGACAGAAACGCGCGTGCCAGATGAGGATGCGGTACCACAACCGGCAACAGAACCGGCGTGGGGTGTTGATGGGGAGGAGGAACTCGAGCAACCGACAAAGTTAATAGAGGTGGCAGGGTTTAAGGGCAACCGTCAAGCGATTTTACAGAATTCAGCGTTGCAGTTCCCGATGTTTCAGGTTTTGTGTGATTTAGCAAAAGAGGCGTCGACGGGGACATTAACGGCGATTACGTTAGAGGATGATGAGTTAGTGGCGACTCGTATTGTTGATGGGGAAGTGCGGCCTGCAAGCATTGAGATTATCGAGAAACGAAATGAAGAATCTGAGGAGGGTGGCGTTGAGTGGCGAGATAATAAGTACATTAGTTAACTCGCCCTTTCGGTCGCGATGTAATTTTAGTGTGGGTTACCGATACTAAGGGAGGATAATTTCCGTTTTGCCTGTAGTAGATGTTTCCAAAGTGATTTGTGGAGAGATTGCTTATCGGCGCGTACACAAATTTATGCCAGAGAATTTTCCGTCGTATCTTTCAGTTGATTACTCAGCTGGGACAGGAAAAACACCAGCTGATTATCCAACGATGGAATCGAAAATTGAAAAAGCAATTAGTGTCACGAAACATGGATTGGAGGAATATCAGAATCCTGTCGTGATGTGGACAGGAGGGAAAGACTCCACGTTAACGTTGTATTTTGTATTAGAAGTCGCAGAACAATACGGGTACGAAGTACCAGACGCGGTGTTTATTGATCACTTCCAACATTTTGACTCTGTGTTTGATTTCGTTGAGCACTGGGCCGATCAGTGGGGGATAACTGTGGAGTACGCGCGGAACACGAATGTAGCTGAGCTGGCGGAGGATCCGGGGGATGAAATTCGAGTTGAGGATTTGAATGATGAGAATTTCACTGAAGTCCGGGAAAAATTAGAATATGAGGAAGAGACGTTTCCGTTCTTGCTCGATACGTATGTCGGGAATCATTTATTGAAAACAGTCGCACTGAATAATATCATTAATGACCTCGGGATAGATGGGATTTTCTCGGGTGTTCGCTGGGATGAACAAGAGGCCCGTGCGGATGAGACGTTTTTCAGCGCAAGGCACGAGGCAGATAAATACCCCCCGCATGATCGAATCCATCCAATTCTTCAATTTACAGAGAGTGATGTTTGGGAGGTTACCTGGGAGTACGTCGTTCCAGATTCAGTATCCGAGTATCCAGCGGGGCATATCCCGAAAGGATTTGATGATTTGCCTAACGGGATTAATCAGTCAGATATCCCGGTGTCGCCGAAGTATTTTGAAGGATTTCGATCATTGGGGAGCGAGGCCAGTACAACGAAAACTGAATCGGTACCGGCGTGGGAACAGAACCTCGATGCGACTGAGGAGCGAGCGGGTAGAGCGCAGGATAAAGAAGACCTGATGGAGCGACTGCGAGAATTAGGGTATATGTAACAGTCGGTGGAGGATCGACTGGGTTCTTATCGGTACCGTCCAATCTGCGGGTGACAATAACCGATGTAGAAGGGTTTTACTCGTTTTTTGGGCGAACGATGTTTGCGAGCGACACGATTAGCCCGAGGAACCAACCGATTGGCACGGCAATTCCGAACCACATCCACACGTATGCTAGGCCAACGAGGTCGAATTGCCTGCGGAGGAATTCATTCAGTCCACCTATCACGAGGATATTATCTAGTATCCAAATCGCGAGTAGTTCGCTCCTGGGGAAGATGAGTTCGGCGAGGAATGGGTCGTAGAGGGCTGCAACGACTGGGGGTAAGAACAATGCAGTCACGCCCAATGGGTACCCTAAGAGAACAGTAGTAAATCGACCGTCGATCCGAGTGAAGAATACTGATAACAATGCTGATACTGTCGCAACAATCCCTGCGGCTCCGACAGCGATGAAACCTTCGTAGGATAATCGATAACGGGAAACGATGGTTAAACTACCCCAAACGAGGATTGAGACGAGGAGGACGCCGAGTATCCCGATACGGGCTGCTGATTGGTTCAATCTGCGAGTATAAAATCTAGTGGCGAATCCAAGTACTGCCAGTGGATAGAGTACTGTCAGTACTAATCCGCCGATAAGTGCCCAGACATTATAGGAAAACCGACCGGACATCGAAGTTGGTTTCCACTTTCCGAGGACTGTGTGTTTTGCATTTCGTTGCCGAGGGAAAGCGAGTTCCATCCAGGTTTCGTGTAAGCGCACTAGGTCAATCCGGATCGCTTCGATGATGCTGGGACCGGTAGGAACCGTTCTTCTGTCACCTGGAGGTTGTTCTGACATAGTTTCTGTCGATACGCGGGAATTATGATTGTTTGTGAGGGGATGCTATTATCTATTCTGCTCTAGTGAAGTGAGTGGGTAATGGTAATGTTCGTTGAGGAGTTGTATAATGCGGGAAGTTCACCAGAGAGTTATTGATACATACTTGGGGAAGTTGGAACGGCTTGGGTTTCCTGTTCTTGGGCTGTTTGTTGGTATTGTTCCGCGATTTGTTGAAGTTGTTGTTGGATATTGTCAGCTTGTTCTTGGAGTTCGGTCGTATCGATGTCGAAATCAACGAGTGGCTCAAGTGCAGTCTCAATAACAGATTGGGCCGCTGATGGGTCCGGGAGTGACGGATGAGCGTTTACGATAAGAACGGCAGCAGGAATATCTTTGAGATAGCAATCGTTCACAAGCGAACCGGTGATACCACCGATGAGTCCAGCCCCATCTGCTATTTCGATGTTTGCAGCGCGGAGATCTTCTTCAATTTGTGAAGTGGTTGCCACACCCACGACATTACCCCGTTCGTTTTCATTGCGGGCAGGAGCACCTGCAAGGAATATGGCTCGGTTGATTTCATCTGCAAGGTCGGAGAGGACGCAATTACTTACGTCATCGATTGCGCCTGGTGGAATCGCGAGGTCACTATGCAGCGTTAGGACAGGTGGGGAAGTTCCGGCATAGACGCGTACTAAATCCTGTACCCGGCCATCGGAATAGGACGCAACCGGTGGTAAGCTCCCACATTGGAGCTGTCCATAATACTCCAATTCTAGTTGCTTCGTGATTTGATCGATGGCGATGGAAGCAACGAGGCCTAATCCTGGGAATCCCTCGATGAGTGTTGGTGATTCACCTTCGAATGTGAATTGCTCCTCGAAACCTGAAGTTGCGTTATCCATGTTACGTTACACTAGTAGCATGAGTTGGTTAAAAGTATCAGTGCATCGAACGACATCAATACTGTGGTGAATGAGGTTTGTATGTGGTTCCAATATATGAGGTGGGATTATTGATAGTTAACCGTACGAATCCTGCACGGGTATTGGAGTCATGAGGGTATTATCTCGGTACGAATCGATAATTGACGACGTTGAGGCGTTTTATGCAGCGTGTAAGCGGCCACTGCCGTATGTAGTTCGGGTTAATACAGTGAAGGCAAGCGTGGAATCCGTTATTGATGCGCTCCATGATGAACAGATTACGTGTCATCGGTTCGACTGGGATTCTAAGTTGCTTGAAGTAGATACGGATTCTCCTGGGGGGACGTGGCCGTATTTCGTCGGGTGGATTCATGGGCAAGAAGCAGTCTCATCCCTGCCGGCCGCTGTATTAGATCCGGCACCTGGTGCTCGCGTTATAGATTTGTGTGCCGCGCCAGGGAGTAAAACCACGCAACTTGCCGTCGAAATGGAGGATACGGGTTTGGTGATTGCGAATGACAATAATATTGGTCGCCTAGGCGCGTTACGGTCAAACACGGAACGGTTGGGGTTGACCTGTATCGCGGTCACGAATCAAGATGGAAGAAATTATTCTTTAAACCCATTCACGTTTAATGCGGTCGATCACTGTCTAGTTGACGCGCCGTGTTCTGGTGAGGGGACAGTCCGAAAGAATCCGGGGGTGCTAGATGATTGGTCGGAATCGTTCCTTGAGGGTATTTCGGAGGTGCAAGAACAGTTGTTACGCCGAGCGGTTCAGATGACAGAAGTCGGTGGGACAGTAGTGTATTCGACGTGTACGTTTGCCCCGGAGGAAAACGAGGCAATCATTGATGCGGTACTCAAAGATGAGTCGTGTTCGATACTACCGTTTGAGGTACCGATTCGTACTGCTCCTGGCATAACTACCTGGAACGGCGTGACGTTTGATCGATCAGTACAGGAAGCAAAACGCATCTATCCGCATCATAATGACACGGGTGGCTTCTTTTGTGCGAAACTCCGGGTCAATGCATGACGACAAACGAAAATATTGGCGAGCGATTTGATCGGGTGCCATCTACCGAAGGAGAGCGGAATGTCGCTGGACGGCCGACCCGGAGAGAGATTTTGTTGTGGTGGGATGATCGATTCGGGATTCCGAGCGGTACATTTGAGCAGTTTTCATTTTGGGAAAAAGGGAAAGGAAAGATATGGGTTGTGAGTAGTCACTTGGATACCCCAGTACGAGTACAGGCGTTAGGCATGCGGTGTTTGCGAGTTCGACAGCAGTTCTGGAAACCAACGACCAATGCAGTACAGCGGTTTGGTGGAACCGCGACAAAAAACCGATTGGTATTGTCGTCAAAAGATGCAGCTGCGTTTGTTCGCGGAGAATCAGTTGTTGGTGAGTGGGACGTGGATGATGGGTACGTAATTGTGATGAGATCACTGGTAGAATCACCTTGTCCAATCGGTGTGGGATTGTATACCGGTGGCGAGTTGCGATCGCAAATTCCGAAAAGTCGACAACGAAAACTCAAGTGATAAGCCAAGTTTTATTGGTTTGGTTTTGTTTACCTGGAGGAGTTTGATTTGTAACGCTTTTCCCCAAGTAGGCTTGAACATATACCATGGCGGATGCCGATTCGGAAACTGATGAAACAATTGATCAATCGACAGCCTCTGGGGATAAGAAAGGGGAAGATGTTGATCAACTTGTAGCTAATATTGCGGCGTTTGATGAAGTACTTGCCGAGGAAGTGGATGCGCTGCGTGAGCGATCAGTGGAACTTGAAGCTGAATTAGAGGAGGTTCGCGCTCGAGCTGATGATCTTGAGTCTCGATTGAAGCGAACGCACGCGGATTTCCAGAATTACAAAAAACGATCAGAAAAACGACAAGAACAAATTCGGGAACGGGCCACCGAGGAGTTACTTGAGCGAATCCTAGATGTCCGGGATAATTTGTTGCGTGCCCTTGAGCAGGACGACAACACGGACATCCGGGATGGAGTTGATGCGACATTAACGACGTTTGACCGTATTTTAGAAGACGAGGGGGTGACGCCAATTAATCCCCACCCTGGGGGTGAAACAGATCCAGAATATCATGAGGTGGTAATGCGGGTTTCTGGGGAACAACCACCAAACACTATCGAAGAAGTCTATCGACCGGGATATGAGTTGGGTGATGTGGTTTTGCGGCCAGCCCAAGTGGCCGTCAGTGAAGATGAAGAGTAGGTTTGTGGTTCACACTATTACCCACATATTAGTCACGCTTATTTCCGTGAAATTCGCGTTACGCCGCTTGATTGACGATATCCTCATTTTTCAACCTTCTAGCAAAGTTTAAAAGGGAAAAGACGTTACCATCGGAATAAGATGGCTAGCGAGAAGATCCTAGGGATCGACCTCGGAACTACGAATAGTGCTTTTGCCGTAATGGAAGGTGGCGATCCTGAGATCATTGTGAACGCGGAAGGAGATCGGACAACCCCGTCAGTGGTTGCGTTTACTGAAGATGGGGAGCGACTTGTGGGAAAACAAGCAAAAAATCAAGCTGTCCAGAACCCAGATCGGACAATCCAGTCAATCAAACGGGAAATGGGAGAAGAGGTGACAGTTGACATCGGGGATGACGAATATTCACCCGAACAAATTTCTGCGATGATCCTGCAGAAAATTAAGCGGGATGCAGAAGAATATCTCGGTGATGAAATAGAGAAAGCAGTCATTACAGTACCGGCATATTTCAATGATCGCCAACGCCAAGCGACGAAAGATGCAGGTGAAATCGCTGGGTTCGAAGTTGAGCGTATCATCAACGAACCGACCGCTGCGTCAATGGCATACGGGCTCGATGACGATTCTGACCAGACGGTCCTTGTCTTCGACCTCGGTGGCGGTACGTTTGATGTGTCAATCCTAGATCTTGGCGGCGGGGTCTATGAAGTCGTTGCGACCAATGGAGACAATGACCTTGGAGGGGACGACTGGGATGAAGCTATTATTGAGTGGCTAGCGGAAAATTTTGAGCCGGATCACGGTATTGATTTACTTGATGACCGTCAAGCTCTCCAGCGGTTAAAGGATGCGGCAGAGGAAGCAAAAATCGAGTTATCTTCGCGGAAAGAAACCACAATTAATCTACCGTTTATTACCGCGACCGATTCCGGGCCAGTACACCTTGAGGAAACGTTAACGCGGGCAACGTTCGAATCACTGACTGAAGATCTTATCGAACGAACCGTTGAACCAACTGAGCAAGCTCTCGACGACGCCGGGTATTCGGCGAGTGATATCGATGAGGTCATCCTTGTTGGGGGATCGACCCGGATGCCGCAGGTACAAGAGAAAGTAGAAGAATTAGTTGACCAAGATCCGAAGAAAAACGTTAATCCAGATGAGGCAGTTGCTCTCGGCGCAGCAATTCAAGGCGGTATATTGTCCGGGGACGTCGATGATATTGTGTTACTGGACGTTACTCCATTGAGTCTCGGGATCGAAGTGAAAGGCGGGTTGTTCGAACGGTTGATCGAAAAGAACACGACAATCCCCACAGAGGAGTCAAAGATATTCACTACGGCCGCAGACAATCAAACGTCTGTACAAGTCCGAGTGTTCCAAGGAGAACGAGAAATCGCCGAAGAAAACGAGTTACTCGGTGAATTCATGTTGACGGGTATTCCACCAGCTCCAGCCGGAACGCCTCAGATTGAGGTCTCATTCAGTATCGATGAGAATGGAATTGTAAATGTCGAAGCTGAAGATAAAGGATCAGGGAGCAAAGAAGATATCACAATCGAAGGCGGTGCTGGATTGTCAGACGAAGAAATCGAGCAGATGCAAGAAGAAGCCGAGGAGCACGCAGAAGAGGATCAACGCCGTCGCGAACAGATAGAAGCTCGGAACAATGCAGAAGCGACGGTTCGTCGAGCGGAAAGCCTCCTCGAAGAGAACGAAGAGGAACTCGATGACGACCTCCAAGAATCGATAGAAACCGCGATTGAAGATCTAGAGGCGGTGCTTGATGACGAAGACGCCACAACCGACGATTACGAGGAAGCAACAGAGCAACTCTCTGAGGAACTCCAAGAAATCGGGAAACAAATGTATCAGGAACAAGCGGCTCAAGCAGGCGCAACAGCAGGCGGAGCCGCTGGCGGGGCGGCTGCTGGGGGTGGTCCTGGCGGTCCTGGGCCTGACGATGAGGATCCAAGTGAGTATGTCGACGCTGACTTCGAGGATGTTGACGAAGATGAAGAAGCGACTGAGGATTGAAGGTATTCAGTGAGTATAGACCCGTTCTTTTCAAGTATCACTACCAATTAGTATCCTATAACGAATGAGCGAGGATTTTTATGACGTACTGGGGGTCGATAGTGATGCTAGCGAAGACGAAATCAAGCAAGCCTACCGGAAGAAGGCCGCCCAGTATCATCCTGATGTGAGTGACGATCCGAATGCTCAGGAGAAATTTAAGAAGATACAGAAGGCAAAAGAAGTGCTCACTGATTCTGATAAACGCCAAGCGTACGATCAGTATGGGCATGAGCGGTTCCAGCAAGCTCAAAAACAAGGTGGATTTGATGGACGGCAGGGTGGTGCTAGGCAAAATCCGTTCGGGGGTGACAGTCCGTTCGGAGATATTTTCGAACAGTTCTTTAGTGGCGGACAAGGCGGTCGACAACGACCCCAACAAGGGGCCGATTTGCAGACACGACTCGAAATCGACTTAGAAGAAGCGTATGAAGGGGTAACTAAACAGGTAACGATTCGGCGGCCTGAGCGGTGTGATGCGTGCGACGGTAACGGATATCCGCCCGATTCAAATGTACGGTCGTGTCCTGAATGTAATGGTCGTGGACAGGTCACGCAAATCAAACAAACGCCCTTAGGCCGGGTGCAACAGACCCAAACATGTCGTCGGTGCGGGGGAGAAGGAGATATTTATGATGAATCCTGTGGAGAATGTGGTGGCGATGGGGTGGTTAGGCAACAAGCCTCGTTGAGTGTGGATATTCCTGCAGGAATCGCTGATGGCCAGACGCTTCGGATGGAAGGCGAGGGCGCGCCTGGGGAGCGCGGCGCACGGAACGGTGATTTACTGATCGAGATTTCGGTACGGGACCATCCAGAATTTGACCGGGATGGGGCCGATATTTATTATCAACACCCAATATCGTTCCCGCAAGCTGTGTTTGGTGATACCGTTGAGGTTCCCACGCTAGGCGGTTCGGTAGAGATGGATATTCCTGCTGGAACACAAAGCGGTGAGCAGTTCCGGTTACAAAACAAAGGGATGCCCCGCCTGCGAGGCCGAGGAAACGGCGATCAATACGTGCAGGTGCAAGTAGTGACGCCAGAGAATATGAATAAAGAACAACGTGAAGCGCTCGAATCGTTCGCTGAAGCTGGTGGTGAGGAAGTAAACGTTGAACAAGGATTCTTTGATCGAATAAAGAGTTCGCTGTAACCCACTACCGGTTACGTAGACGGAGTACCGTGAATCGAGACAGTGGTAAATGCTATTTTGCTGCGCGGATAGCATCTAGAGCTGCTGGATTTTCGATGCTCGACATGTCACCAAGGTCCTCTCCAACGTATATCGATTGGATGGCTCGTCTGATGATCTTCCCGCTTTGGGTCATTGGGAACTCATCCACGAAATGAATCTCGCGGGGAATGAATGGTTTACCAAGTTCGGTACCGACATGTGCTTTAAGATCCTCTTGTACGGCCGTTGACGGTGAGATACCAGATTCAAGGACAACATAGACAACCACGGCGGTACCGGTAGTTTCGTCGGGGACGCCAATTGCCGCGGCTTGATTGACAGCTTCATGATCAATGACTGCTCCTTCGACTTCTGCTGGGCCGACTTTGCGCCCGGCGACGTTCAAGGTATCATCTGCTCTGCCGAGAAGGAACCAGTATCCATCATCGTCTCGTTGCGCCCAGTCGCCATGGTTCCATAGATTCGGCCAGGTTGACCAGTACTCCTCAAGATATCGTTCGTCACCACCCCAGAGGGATTTTGTCATTGAAGGGCAGGAGTCCCGCGCGACTAAATACCCTCGTTCACCGGAGTCACGGATACTCTCACCTGGTTCATTGACAATATCGATATCCATTCCCAACCCAGGCCCCCCTAGACTACAGGGCTTCAATGGTTGGATCGGTAATGGCATTAAAAAGCAACCAAAAATCTCTGTGCCGCCCGAAATGTTGATGATCGGGCAGTCTTCGTTCCCCACCTCTTCATAGAACCAAAACCATGATTCTGGATCCCATGGCTCACCAGTTGAACCGAGTAATCGAAGAGATGACAAGTCATGGTTGTAGACCCATTCATTAGATTGTTTCCTGAGCGCTCGAATCGCCGTCGGGGAGATCCCAAATACGGTGAGGTTATGATCATCGATCATTCGCCAGAACCGCCCAGGGTTTGGTTCATCCGGCGCGCCTTCATACATAAAAATCGTGCCGCCGAAAGTATGATTCCCAATTAGCATCCATGGCCCCATCATCCACCCGATATCGGAGACCCAGAAAAATCGGTCATCATCTTTATGATCAAACCCGAAATAGATTTCTTTCGCTGATTGAAGGATGGCTCCGGCATGGGTATGGATGATTCCTTTTGGTTTACCCGTAGTTCCTGATGAGTACAATAACATTGACTCCTGATTGGATGCCAATGTTTTCGTCGCATACTCCGTCCGGGATTGCGTAACGGCATCATCCCACCACACGTCGCGATCATTGGTTAAAGAACTCTCCGTCCCGAGGCGGTCATATACGACCAGCTGCTCAACCGTCCCCACGTCTTCAATTGCCGAATCAGCCGTCGATTTCAAATTGACTTCATTCCCTCGCCGATAAAACCCATCTCCCGTGAATAAGACAGAGCAGGCTGAATCCTCGATTCGCGTCGCTACCGCATCTACGCCGAACCCAGAAAAAATCGGGACTGCAATTGCCCCGACTTTAAAACAGCCATAGAGGATTGATGCCACCTCTGGTACCATTGGCATATACAACCCAACTGTATCTCCCGTGTCGATTCCTGCTTCTTCGAGATAATTCGCGACTTGATTCGCTTCCTCTGATAATTCATCAAACGTGTACGACCGCTGTTCTCCTGGTTCCCCTTCCCAGAGAATCGCGGGTTTATTCCCAAGTTCATCTCGATGCCGATCAAGCACATTGTGTGCGATGTTTAAAGCCCCGTTCACGTACCACTCCGTGAATTGTGGTCCATCGGCATCATCCCGAACCGAATCATAGGGTTCATCGAAGTCAATCCCGAGATATGCCGGTAGTTCATCCCAAAACCAATCGATATCTCCACATGTTCGTGATATTAATGACGAATAATCAGGGATTCCGTACGCTTCCATGAATCCATGAATATTCGTCTCGCTTACAAAGGATTGACTTGGTTCGTGTACAATTTCGTTAAATTCATCCAATGATTCCATGCAATACCCTCGTTGTGCCAGTGGTTAACTCGCATAAACAAAGTAGTTTCCACACCCGGGAAACATCCGAATCATCCCATCCTGCAAATACTTTTACATACGGGTTTCCAATACAGCAGTATGTACGTTCGGGATGCGAGAAACCGCGATGAGGCGTGGTTGTTGGAGCACATCGAAGCGATGGAGTTAGATGAGCTCGCATTCCGGTCGCGCGACTATGTGATAGCGGTAAACGAAGAAACAAACACACGAGCCGGATTCGGTCGCATTAGACTCCACAAAACACCCGAAGAGGAATACTGTGAAATTACGAGCCTAGGGGTTTTGAATGGCTGGAGAGACCAGGGCGTGGGCGCCCATATCGTAGAACGACTCGTAGAAAACGCGCAAGATCAAGGGTTCGACGAAATCTATAGTTTCGCGCCATCCCCAGAATACCTCGAACAATTTGGGTTTACAAAAATCGATACTACAGAATTACCAGACAAACTTCGAGACCGGTTTGATGAAAAACAGAACACGACAACCACCGAGTTAGATCTGGTAAAACTAGACATCGAGGAATTTACGATGCCTTCAGTGTTACGAGAGGCGTTTAAAAACGTCGTTGAGTCAAAAAATGACGGCGAGGAAGACGAAGAATCACCAGAGGATTTCGGTATCGATCCGGAATCAGCGACGTACAAATATGACACAGGGAGTTAAGCCCCGGCGAGTTCGTTCGGAACGAAGCCGTCAAGGGCTCGGGACTGAGAGAAAGTATCGATAGTAATGTTCGATCCCGATGATCTGGAGCGGATCCGGGAACACCAACAATCGTGGGAGGACAACACGCTCGATTCAGTTCTCGATCGGTTTGGTGAACGCAAAGAGGTGTTTACGACCGATACAGAGGGTCAAGAGATCAAGCGAGTGTACACGCCGAAGGAACTGAGTGACACGTCGTACGAGGAAGACATCGGATTTCCTGGTGAGGAACCGTACACTCGAGGGGTCTATCCAACGATGTATCGGGGTCGGTTATGGACAATGCGGCAATACGCAGGGTTTGGAACTCCAACGGAGACCAACGAGCGATATCATTACTTGCTTGAGAACGGCCAGACTGGATTGTCGATGGCGTTTGACCTCCCCACCCAAATGGGGTACAATTCCGATGCCGCTATGGCAGAAGGTGAGGTCGGCAAATCAGGGGTGGCAATCGATACGCTCGCCGATATGGAAACGGTATTCGAGGGAATTCCACTCGATGAAGTATCTACGAGTATGACAATTAATGCCCCAGCATCAGTGCTGCTCGCGATGTATATTGCCATTGGAGACAAACAAGGTATCCCGAGGGAAGAGCTACGAGGGACAATTCAGAATGACTTATTAAAAGAGTATATCGCGCGGAATACGTATATTTATCCACCGAAACCGTCGATGCGGATCATTACTGACATTTTTGAATTCTGCGCCGAGGAAACCCCGAATTTCAACACGATTTCGATTTCTGGATATCACGTCCGCGAAGCAGGGTCCACAGCCGCACAAGAAGTCGCATTTACTCTCGGGAACGGCATCGAATACGTCGAGGCAGCACTTGATGCTGGATTAGCAGTAGAGAATTTCGCGCCGCAGTTATCGTTCTTCTTCGCGGCCTATAATAATATTCTCGAAGAGGTAGCGAAATTTCGAGCGGCAAGACGCTTATGGGCGAATGTTATGGAAGACCGGTTCGATGCATCGTCGCCGAAAGCAAAACAGTTGAAATTTCATACGCAAACCGCGGGATCCACGCTGACTGCTCAGCAAGTCGAAAATAACGTAGTGCGCGTAGCGTATCAAGCCTTAGCAGCGGTTCTCGGTGGCACACAGAGTTTACATACGAACGGGAAAGACGAAGCGTTAGCGTTACCGACGGAAGAAAGCGTTCGAACTGCACTTCGAACCCAACAGATACTTGCCCATGAGAGTGGCGTTGCAGACACTATCGATCCACTTGGGGGAAGTTATTACATCGAGGGACTGACGGATGAAATCGAAAACGAAGCCCGCGATATCTTAGCTGAAATCGATGACCGGGGCGGAATGCTTGCTGCGGTTGAAAATCAGTGGGTGCAGCGGCAAATTCAGGATGTGGCGTACCAGCGGCAGGAGGAGGTTGAGAACCAGGAACGAATCATCGTGGGTGTAAATAAGTATGAATCAGAAGAGGATCCGGATATTGATATTCAAGAAGTGACGGAAGAAGATGCCGCCCGCCAAATCGAACGATTAAATGAAACCCGCTTCGACCGGGATGATGATGAAGTAACGGCTGCGCTTAGTGCGTTGAAGGATGCTGCAGTGGGTTCAGAGAATTTGATGCCGTATATCATTACGGCAGTTAAAGCATATGCAACGATTGGAGAAATCTGTGATGTGCTTCGTGAAGTTTTCGGGACTCACGAACCCGGTGCAGCGGTGTAACCGATGATGAGTGTTATTATTGAGGAAATTATTCATAATGTTGATTGATCACATAGGAATCGCGACAGATAATGCAGTAGCGGTTAGCGAAACATATAGTGCGTTGTTTGAATCGAGTGTCGTCCATGAGGAAACCATAGAAAACCTCAATGTGTGGTTTTTAGAGCTTGAAAACGGGTATTTTGAGTTGCTCGAACCGACGAAAGAAGAAGAAACAATATCGGGATTTCTGAACCGACATGGGCCGGGGTTACATCACATAGGTATTGGAACCCAAGACGTACAATCAGCTCTAGACGCTGCGCTTTCGAATGGAATAGAATGTATCGATGAATCTCCGAGAAAAGGGGCAAGGGGGCAATCTGTGGCATTTTTACATCCAAAATCCACTGGGGGTGTATTGTTCGAATTTGTCGAAAAATCGAATAAGGAATTGTAATTCGGCACGACAACATGGTTACTTCACCCCAAGCGGAAAGGAATCTGCCCATATGCCCAATAATAACCAGTTATTTGAGACAATATGTTGCTATTTGGGACAATAACCGATTAAAAAAATCTGGTTTTTCAATTGATAGTAGTGGGATATTCAGAAGGTTTTTCCTGCATGGCTCGTAACTCTACGCAGGATGATTGAGGATCTCAATTGGGCCATCGGCGGCGAAGCCGGCGATGGGATCGATTCAACTGGAAAGATCTTCGCCCAAGCCCTCGCTCGAGCTGGAAGACACGTTTATACCTCTAAAGATTTCGCCTCTCGGATCCGTGGCGGGTACACAGCGTATAAAATCCGGACATCGGTCGATCAAGTCCAGAGTGTCGTTGATCGCCTCGATATATTGATCGCTCTCACGCAACGGACAGTGGAAGAAAATGAGGATATTCTCCACGAAGGGAGCATCATTATTTACGATGGAGAACGGACGATGATGGAAGATTTCGAAGCCCCACCCGGAATGATCGGTTTGAATGTTCCCTTGAACCGGCTTGCCGAAGAGGCCGGCGGATCGATTATGCGTAATGTGGTTGCGTTGGGGGCTGCATGTGCCACGACCCAATTCGATATTGAGTACCTTGATGAATCTTTAGAAAAACGCTTTGGCGATAAAGGGGAAAACATCGTTGAGAATAATAAAGAAGCTGCTCGGCTCGGTCACGAGTTTGTTATTGAAAATCACGATGTTGATGGTGAGTATCACCTCGAAACAACGGATGAAGACTACGTATTGTTGAACGGGGACGAGGCGATTGGTATGGGAGCAATCGCTGCCGGTTGCCGATTTTATGCCGGATATCCGATTACTCCCGCAACAGACATTATGGAGTATTTATCGGGTCGGATTGAACGGTTTGGAGGGCATGTTGTGCAAGCTGAAGACGAACTGTCAGCGATCAATCTCGCTCTAGGCGCAGCGAGAGCGGGAGCTCGAGCATGCACTGCAACGAGTGGCCCTGGGATTGATCTGATGACAGAGACGTTCGGGCTTGTTTCGACGAGTGAAACACCATTAGTTATTATGAACATTATGCGATCCGGCCCGTCGACAGGGATGCCGACGAAACAAGAACAAGGTGATCTCAATCAAATGGTGTATGGGGGACACGGTGAATGCCCACGATTTGTCGTTGCACCGACGACTGTGTCTGAATGTTTCCATAAAACCATTGAAGCATTTAATCTCGCTGAGAAATACCAGGTCCCGGTGTATCTAACGGCTGATTTGTCGCTTGCGGTGACTGAACAAACATATACCCCTGATGAATTTGATATCGATTCAGTGGAAATCGATCGGGGGCGTCTGTTAACTGATGAGGATTCGGTGACTGAGTGGACCGATGACGAAAATCGGTTTACGCCACATGCGGCTACGGATGATGGTGTTAGTCCAAGAGTTTTGCCCGGAACGAGTGGGGGGGCGCATATGACCACTGGATTGGAACACGATGAACTTGGGCGCCGGACCGAAGATACCTCGGTTCGGGTGGAACAAGTTGATAAACGCACTCGGAAAGTGGAAACCGCAATTAGTACTGAGGACTGGGAGTACCGAGAATTCGGGGATTCTTCGGCAGATACCGTGTTGATTTCGTGGGGATCGAACGAGGGGGCGATTCTCGAGGCGCTTGATTACCTAGATGAAGACGGGATATCGGCGCGGTTTCTTTCGATTCCGTAC
The DNA here is from genome assembly GCA_964542445.1 of uncultured Halobacteriales archaeon. Lineage (GTDB taxonomy): Archaea > Halobacteriota > Halobacteria > Halobacteriales > Hikarchaeaceae > CAZITY01. Next base: position 16,275 of record CAZITY010000024.1, read on the forward strand.
GTATTCCCCCGGCCTAATGTTTCGGAGGAAATCGGGGATGCCGAGGATGTGATTGTGATCGAGTGTAACGCAACGGGTCAGTTCGCTGATCTCATTGAACATGACGCGTTGACCCGGGTTAAGCGAATCAATAAATACACAGGTATTAGGTTTAAAGCGGATGAATTGGCAGAGGACATCAAACAATCTCTTGCGGAAAGCACGGAGATAACGGCATGAGTACTGAGATACGATTCACTGATTTCAAGTCCGATAAACAACCGACGTGGTGTCCCGGGTGTGGTGATTTCGGGACGATGAATGGAATGATGAAAGCCCTCGCGAATACCGGAAACGACCCGGATAACACGTTTGTTGTCGCCGGAATTGGGTGTTCCGGGAAAATTGGGACGTACATGCATTCCTATGCGCTCCATGGAGTTCATGGTCGGGCGCTCCCGGTTGGCTGTGGAGTGAAAATGGCGAACCCGGAATTAGAAGTAATGGTCGCTGGAGGTGACGGTGATGGATTCTCGATTGGCGCTGGTCATTTTATCCACGCAGTCCGCCGGAACGTAGACATTTCGTATATTGTGATGGATAACCGGATTTACGGCCTCACGAAAGGACAGTATTCGCCGACGAGCCGGGAGGATTTCGAGACGGCCACGTCACCTGAAGGACCGAAACAACCCCCCCTGAATCCGCTGGCTCTTGCATTATCCGCAGGAGGGACGTTTATTGCGCAATCGTTTGCGTCCGATGCGCAACGACACACGGAAATAGTCGAAGCTGCGATTGAACACGATGGATTCGGGTTCGTTAACGTGTTCTCCCCGTGTGTAACGTTCAATGACGTTGACACCTATGATTATTTCCGCGATGCAATTGTGGATGTTGAAGATATTAATCACAATCCCAATGATTTCGACGAAGCGAAAGAATTGATTCTTGATACTTCGAAAGAATATCAAGGTATTTTGTATCAAGATACTAATTCACTGTCGTACGAGCAGTCCCATGGCCTGGAGGGGAACATGGCGGACCTTTCAGGACCCCCCACAGAAGGGACAAAAGATCTCCTTCGAGAATTCTACTAACCAAACATCCCCTGAATAGTTCCTCATTGAACCTGGGTTACTCGGATTCCTTGAGGAGCTGTGCCGCTTCCTGCTTTGAAGCGACAACTTTGGTCTCATCCGCCAATGATACCTCAATACCCTCTGGCGTTTGGGTCCAGAGATCAGGATTATTGGCTAAGATTTCCTCAGTCCGAACCCGTTGTAATTGCGCCACAGATTCATCGGATGCCGGTTCCGTATGATGAACAGCACTATCAGGCGACAGTGATTGTGCGGAACTAGTCCTCGCGTGATTTGGCGGAATGAGATCGGTCGACCCACATAACGAGCAATTGTCTCCGCCGTCGGGAACAGCAGTGCCACAAATACTGCATTTCAACCCAATCTCGTCACTTGATTCACGACGACGAAGGACCCTCGTAAACCAATTTTTGATTCGATGAAACAAACTCATGAGTGGTAATATTGAAATAACAACCGACGCACGTCATCTTTCGTACGGGCGCCCTTCATCGACCCATCAGGTAACTCAACTTCATATGGCTCATCACCGCTTTCGGCTTCCCGCCATTTATCCTCATAATCAGTAAGCATCTCCATCATCGCTTTCAACCGTTCTGCCCCATCGGCAGCGTCCGATTTATCGCTCTCCGCAGTCGTATCCCCCGTTTCTTGGGGACTAGATTCCGAATCATCAGTTGGCGGAGAATACGTATCAAGCAAATACTCGATGGCGTCCTGATCGCGAATCGAACCATACTCACCAACGAATACCTCTGCTAGATCATCCCGGACCGCCGCTAGGCGGTCTAGTTGGCGGTCGGTGATTGTTACCTCAGGCATTCTTTCGTCACTGTAGATTACTCTCACCCCCCATAAGTCCATCTGGCCAACCGATCTAATTTGAACGGTAACCCCACACCGTGGTTAATACAGTTAGTCAATACTTCGCATCTGCCCCTGCAATCTGGTACACATCATCCATGATAGTATCACGATTGGCTTGCCATTTCCCGAACCCATTCGGCGTCGAAGGATACGCGTCGTATTGTTCTTTTAATGATTCAGCTTTCTTATTAACCCGGTATAACTCAAGTAGCATATCCCAATGCCCGAAGGTTTTTAGTAATGTTTTTAGTTTCAACCAAATGGGCATCGAGGTACTCCCTTTCTTGCCGAGAATATCCACCAATTGTTGACCCGGAACGGCCGTAACGATATCCACTAATTCCGAAACGTCGTGTGCGGTACCCCAAATATTATACAAATCCATTGCTGCAAATCGCTTCCCAAAATCACGCATTACGCGTGTATTATATTCCCATAATTGGGATTCAGACGTATCACCGGAAGAAATCGCTGCAACAGCTACATCAGCAGCCCAATGCCCAGCTTTTGCAGCACCAGGAATGCCGCCCCCGGTCGTTGGGTTAACATGCCCAGCCGCATCACCCACTGCCATAAATCCGGGTGCCACAGCTGAATCATAGGGCCGCCGTGTTGGCAACGCAGCCCCTAATTTATCCTTGTGACCCAGTGTCTCCCTCACAGTTGCGCCCTGAAACTCGGGGCGGTCACGTAAATCCTGTTTTAATGACTCAACGAGCTTCATCGGTGGTTTGTTCATTTGGAACCCTAATCCCGCATTAATCACCGTCGGGCTCCTTGGGAAATACCAGAGATACCCAAGTTCTTCAGTCGGTTTGAACACAATCGCATCATCCCATTCAACCGGTTCTTCAACTTCGAGAATTTCCCTATAGGCGCTACAAAACTGTTGATAATTCACGTTCGTATCAAATGTCGTTCCTGAAAAATCAGTGTAATCTTGTAGGATCGATAACGCACCAGCCGCGTCTATTGTAATTGGCGCGTTGAAAGATACTGCATCACCATTCTGTATTCCAGAAACCCCTGTTACAGTTCCACTCTCTTGGAGGACATCTTTAACCACGGTGTCATAGTGAATATCAACACCTGCCCGGCGAGTTTCATCAAGTAACACCTGACCATACCGATACCGATCAACAACTGCGCCTTTGGTGTCACCAAACGGTATATCAATGACCTCTCCAGAACGCGGATTCTCAAATATCGCCCGTTTGATATTCGGATTCGTAAACGATTCTTCTGCTAATCGCTCCCGGTCGAGAACATCCGGAAACGTACTTTTCCCTTTTAAGGCATCACCACACGCAATATACCCAGCTTGCTCTTTCGATTTACGTTCAAGTAAGCCGACATCCAACCCAGCGTTTTGTGCCGTAATCGCTGCGAAACAACCACCAGTACCACCCCCAACGACCACGAGGTCGTAGGACTCCACCGTCATTCATATTCGTATTGCCGTCGTGGTAGTAAAAATCCGCCGGCATGGTATTTGAAAAGAGAAAATCGGAAAGATATCTCGGAAGTTATTCTTGTTGGCCATGAGAACATCGTTCCATGACGGAATTCAGTGATCGAGTCGAACGAATTTCGATTAGTGGTATTCGAGAGGTCTTCGAAGCTGCTGGAGAAGACGCGATTAATCTCGGGCTTGGCCAACCGGATTTCCCCACGCCGACCCACGCCAAGAACGCAGCGGAATCTGCCATGCGAGATGGAAGTACTGATGGGTATACAACTAACAAAGGAATTCTCGGATTACGGGAAGCGATCAGCGAAAAACACGACCGAGATAATGCATTTTCTGTTTCACCGGACGATATTATCGCTACCGCTGGAGGGAGTGAAGCCTTACACATCGCGATTCAAGCCCATGTCGACCCGGGGGATACTGTCCTCATTCCTGATCCCGGATTCGTCTCGTATGAAGCGTTAACCTTCCTCGCAGGGGGAAACCCGAAACCACTCCCGCTCCGAGACGATCTTACGCTTGATCCGAAAACCGTTGAAAACGCGATAGACGAGGACACCGCACTCTTTATCGTTAATAGTCCTGCCAACCCAACTGGCGCTGTCCAATCCCAAGAGGACATGAAAGCATTTGCCCGCATCGCGAATGAAACCGACACAATTTGTCTTAGTGATGAAGTATACGAACGAATCATTTACGAGGGATCCCATCACTCCCCGTTTACCTATGATACCGGGGATAATGTCATCGTTGTTAATGCCTGTTCAAAAACATACTCAATGACCGGATGGCGCCTCGGATGGGTCACGGCAAGTACCCGACGAATCGAACGAATGCTCCGTGTTCACCAATACATCCAAGCCTGCGCGAGTGCCCCAGCACAATATGCAGCCAAAGCAGCACTGACTGGTCCCCAGGAGGTCGTCGGCGAAATGGTCAGTGCCTTCGAAGACCGACGGAACGTTCTTCTCGAGGAACTCGCCGACATGGGGTTGGCAGTGCCGAAACCCAGTGGAGCGTTCTATGTCATGCCTAAAATCCCTGATGGATGGGTCGATGACGTCATAGAAGAAGGCGTCATCGTCGTTCCTGGTGATGCGTTTGGTGAACGTGGCGGAGGATATGCTCGATTGTCGTACGCAATCGGTATGGAAGACCTAAAAAATGCAATCCGTATCATGAAACGAGTGACGAAGCAATACAACTAGGATCAACCCGCCGTACTAACAATCTTGATTACGTCTCCCTCTTCTAGCTCGTAATCCTCGCTGATCCGTCGATTCGAACGACCATTAATCGCATGGAGATATCCATCACCAATATCCGAATGCACGGCATACGCGAGATCCCGGGGCGTGGCACCTCGAGGCAGTAAGAACGCGTCCGGAAGCGTATTTCCCTGCCCGTCGGTCCACCGCGTTTCATTTTCGACGGGATACGCAGTAACCATATCAAGAACCTCATACACCGCGGTGTTGATAGCTGATTGAACGCCGGTACCACCAAATTCATCAATAACAGTACGAATTTTCTCCAATCCGTCACGTTGCTCGTTCGTTACTTCACCAAGTATTTCAAAATCATCGTCACCCGGATCGTACTGGACGATACCCGATTCACTCGCGTTTCGAAGAGCAAGTTCACCCTCTGACGTCACTGGAATGACTGATCGACCCTCGCTTGATAACTCCTCAAAAATACTTGCCGGTGCTGCATCGATTTTATTCGCCACCAACACAATCGGTTTCTTCCGCTCTCGCAATCGAATCCCCAACTCTCGTTTATCCTCAGCAGACCACGCGAATGGATCTGGTTCATAAGATAAGTCACGAAGGGTAGCTACAACATCGGCCGACCGAACCCCTAGGCCAGAGAGAACATCCGTCAACGCGGCTTCGAAGTCGAAATCCGGCGAGCGAGATTGCCGCTGAATACTCTCCCAGTTTCGTTCTATTATACCAGCAATCCATTCATTGATTTCTTGCTCAATAAAATCTACCTCAGCCACAGGATCATGAGTCCCAGGCTCAACCGGTTCCCCAGTTTCATCTGTTGCCCCTGACGCATCAATGACCGTCATGATTACATCGGCATCCATCAACGCATCAAGGAATTGATTCCCCAATCCCCGCCCTTCATGGGCACCAGGAACCAACCCAGCCACATCGATTAACTCAACAGAAACATACCGCTTTCCATTGGCACACGAATCATTTCCGCATCGGGATTCAAGCTCAAGGCACGGACACTCCGTCCGCGCATACGTAATACCTCGATTGGGATCGATTGTCGTAAACGGATAATTCCCGATATCGACGTCGGCTTCGGTCGCTGCGTTAAAAAATGTAGACTTCCCAGCGTTTGGTTTTCCCGCCAACGCAAGCCGTGGCATACTAATATTTCACCGTTCGTTGAAAACTGTGTTTCGATAGTTACCTCGTTCCTCGGCGCCACCCATCTGGCTCAGCAATAAATAATTCACACCCGGAGAAAAAGCGTTATAGTAGCAAATCACGAAGAACTGGATAGGGATGACTGTTTTGTCGTTCGATACCGCTGGTGTCCAGGTTAACTACGAAGGCATTGAATTCAGACTCGAAAAGTCACTTATTGAAGAAGCAACACAAAAACCCTACCACGATGTCACGGATCATGAAGTCATTAAATTAATCGATGAGCAAGAACCCACAACCGGAGACCCCCGGAAAATTAGTGAAATCATATCCTGAATAACCCATAATTAAATAGTACGCCAGTTAATTTTCGATAATGCAAATGGAATTTCTCTCTGAATTCAAGCATCCTGCCTGGGTCACCGCCATCGGGATGGCAAGTGGCTACGCGGTCCTATTACTCCTTATGACGGTGTTATTATTCATTATTCCGTATTTGATCTTCACAGCATTATAAGCAGCGACACAATTCCATCGCTGTCATCGATTTATCAATACCTGACATTCGGTGTTTAGGGTATCGAAATTCCCATTAGTTTTCGAGTGAATGTGTGCGCTATGTCATTTCGGTTTGGGCGTGAATATGAAGCAATCCAGCGAAGTGTCAGAGAATTTGGGGAAAATGAAATCAAACCGGTAGCCAGAGAACATGACGAAAAGAAGAAATACCCGGGTTCATTACGGAAAAAAGCAGCTGATCTCGATATTGTTGGCCCGCACATTCCGAATAAATACGGTGGTGCCGGCATGGATTTCATTGCTGCCACCATCGTAACTGAAGAACTTTGGCGGGCAGATCCTGGCATAGGGAGTGCGATTGGGAGTGCAAGTTTTGGAACCTCAATGCTACTCGAATACGGCGATGAATGGATGAAAGAAACATGGTTACCCAAAATCGCGAATGGTGAAGCGGTCTCTTCAAGCGCTATTTCTGAACCCGCCCATGGATCAAATGTCGCCGGAATGGAAACTGTCGCTGAAAAAGACGGCGACGAATGGGTGATTAATGGGAACAAAACCTGGATAACAAACGGAACTGTTGCCGATCTTTCTCTCGTGATGGCAAAAACCGATCCTGACGCCGGCCACAGAGGTATCAGTGTTTTTCTGGTTCCGACGGACACAACTGGATTTTCAGCAAATAAGATCGACAATAAACTCGGGATTCGAGCATCAGATCTCGGGGAACTATTACTGGATGACGTACGGGTACCTGAAGAGAACTTAGTTGGCGAAAAAAACCAAGGGTTCTATCAGTTAATGGATTTCTTTGCGGATGGCCGAGTCAGGGTGGCAGCCCAAGCCGTCGGTGTATCCCAAGCTGCAGTAGATGCCGCAGTCGAATACGCGAACGAACGAGAGCAGTTCGACCAACCGATAGCAGAATTCCAAGCGATCCAACACAAAATAGCGAATATGGCGACATCCGTAGAAGCGGCCCGGTCATTGACCTATCGAGCAGCATCGGAAGTCACAGAGGGAGATGAAGATCAAGCCGCTCGGTGGGCGAGCATGGCTAAGTTATTCGCGAGTGAACAAGCGATCGATGTTACTGATGACGCAATTCAAGTCCACGGCGGCGCTGGGTTCGTAAGTGATCATCCTGTTGAGCGGTACTATCGGGATGCACGGATCACGAAAATCTATGAGGGGACGAGCGAAATTCAACGCAACATCATTGCTGACCGCGTTTTATAAAAAATTGGAACCCAGTGATTAGGCAAACGTTTTCGAAATTTCCTCGTCTTCTGGATTGAGTTCAAGCTTCGCTTTGGCGTTCAGGAAGTCATTCATTGTGACCTCGGTCCGATCGTTCCGAATAGCAAACATCCCAGCCTCCGTACTAATCGCTTTGATGTCAGCACCGCTCATATTCTCCGTTTCTTTTGCCAAGCGAGAGAAGTCGATGGAATCTGTGAGATTCATGTCACGTGTGTGGATTTTAAATATTTGTTCACGCGCATCTTCTGGTGGGAGCGTAACCTCAATTAGTCGGTCGAACCGACCAGGGCGTAGGATCGCTTCGTCTAGCATGTCGAAGCGATTAGTAGCTGCGATAATGCGTATATTTCCACGGTTATCGAATCCATCCATATTGGAGAGTAATTGCATCATTGTCCGTTGGACTTCGGCGTCACCGCTGGTTTTCGAATCCGTGCGTTTCGACGCGATCGCATCGATCTCATCAATAAACACGATGGCGGGTTCGCGATCTTCGGCGAGTTGGAATAAGTCACGAACAAGCCGCGCTCCCTCCCCGATGAATTTATGGACGAGTTCACTCCCAGCAAGTTTGATGAACGTTGCTTGAGTTTGAGTGGCGACGGCTTTCGCGAGCATAGTTTTCCCGGTTCCCGGTGGGCCATAGAGTAACACTCCGGCGGGCGGGTCAATTCCGACTTCGGAAAACATATCAGGAGAGTCGAGTGGCAGTTCTACGGTCTCTTTCACATCACGGATTTGATCCTCCAGGCCGCCAATGTCTTCATATGAGACGTCAGGTGATTCTTCAACTTCCATGACCCGCGCACGAATATCTGTTTCATCAGTGAGTTGACGGACAATCGAAAGCGAGTTGTTAACCGCAACACGCGATCCAGGTTCTATATTGTCTTGGACTTCTTCTGTAACGTCTGTGAGAGCCTCTTGGTTGTTCCCATGTTGTTTAATAATGACACCTTGATCCGTGATTTCCTCCACGGTTGCGACAAATAATGGTGATTGTTTGAGTTTCTTATTTTCGTGCGTCAGTCGTTCGAGTTTTTGTTGATATTTATTGTTTTCCGCGTTAGCGTCAAGGAGTTTATCGCGCATTTCGTCATTTTGTGATTGGAGGATCTCTAATTGGTTTTGGAGGGTGTCGATTTTTTCCTTCGTTGATGAGTCATTATCATAGGGCATATCCACTTCGTCAACGGCGTCGGTCATTGGTGTCGGTGTAGGCGGTTGATTCATAAGAGCGTTAGGGATGGTTCCGGGAGGTTGGATAATCACAACACACCAGCATATATTACTATTGAACATATTATATAATGAAAAATATTAATATCCTGTATATTGAATGCGGTAGTAGGAATGAGTAAGACAAAAGCAATTCAAGAGCAGACTGCCCCATCGCAAGAAGAACTACTCGACCTCCCGCCGAGTGCAAAACTTGTTGTGAAAGTACTCGAATATAATGGGACATTAACGCAAGGACAATTGGCAGAAGAAACACTGCTTCCAGCTCGAACCGTTCGGTATGCTCTCACGCGATTAGAGAACAAAGGAATTATTGACTCTCGTTTCTCGTTTTCGGACGCTCGAAAGCGGTTGTATATGCTGAAGTATTGATTTGTTACATTGGTATAATTATACTTTGTCTTCCCATCAAGGCGAGGACAGGTTCAACTAATCTGTTAACTTGTAACCGGCTAATAGTGAATGGTCTGTTTGATGTTCATGTATTTTAAAGGAAGAATTTGGGGTATTTTTATCCCCAAGAACTCTTAGGATAGTACCAATGGAACAAGCGAATTTTTCTTCGTTTTCTCCTGAATCATCGGGGGCAGAACGGCCGGCCGGTGAAGCTGCGGCCGTAGCCGGTGATGCCGATCTCTCTAGTACACCCGTGATTAGTGCGGAGGAAGCCCAGTTACCAGAGGCAACTGGTAAATTGGAACTTGCTGTCATGCAGGTGAATTATACGATCGAGAATGAAGGATCAAATGAGTACCCCATAATACATATTTTCGGTCGAACCGCCGATAGCGACACAGAACACGTCAAAGTCCTTGGTGTCGAGCCGTATTTCTATGTCCCAACCACTGAACTCGCCAACAATCCCGTTGAGCAGTATGAAGCAATTATTGCTGCCCGTGAAACCGATGAAACGGGAAACAAATTTGAAGGGATTCGTGGGCAAAAACTCACTAAGCTCATCGCGCAAACTCCTCGAGATGTTGGTCAAGTCCGAAACGAGTTCGATACTACATACGAGGCAGATATCTTATTCCCCAATCGATTCCTTATCGATAAAGGCATCAGGAACGGAATTCGTGTGGAAGAACGCCGGTTAGATTCGGGAATAATTCAAGTCACGCAGTCACATATTGAACCCGCTAAAGTTGATGCGAAACCCCAAGTTTTGACGCTCGATATCGAGGTTGACGATCGGAGAGGATTCCCTGAAGATGGAGAAGAACCCATTGTGTGCCTGACCACGCATGACTCTGCGTCTGACACGTATATTGCGTGGTTATTTGAGGCACCGAACGCGGATGATTCTGCGCCTACAGAAATTGATCCGAGCATTGAATTCATCGATGATTCCGTTGATTTCGCAACGCGGGTGTTCGAGTCTGAGGATTTGATGCTGGAGGAATTCATTGAATATGTACACGATGTCTCGCCGGATGTGTTGACCGGGTGGAATGTAGAGGACTTTGATATGCCGTATCTGCTTGATCGGTTCGGGGAACTCGGATTGGATGAGAACGACTTCTCGCGGATCGGTGAAGTATGGCGATCGAATAGTGGGTGGGGAGGACCGAATGTGAAGGGCTATGTAGTGTTTGATTTGTTAAATGCGTATCAACGCACCCAGTTCTCTGAACTCGATTCGTATCGGTTAGATGATGTCGCGGAAATGGAGCTCGGAGTGGGGAAGGAACGATATACGGGTGACATCGGGGATTTGTGGGAGCAGGATCCGCTGCGGTTACTTGAATACAATATTCGTGACGTAGAGCTTTGCGTTGAGATTGATCGAAAGCAGGATATCATCGCGTTCTGGGATGAAGTCCGGAAATTCGTTGGGTGTAAACTAGAGGACGCGCCGACGCCAGGGGATGCGGTGGATATGTATGTGTTGCATAAGGCGTATGGGAAATTCGCGTTACCGACAAAAGGCCAACAGGAAGGGGAGGAATTCGAAGGGGGCGCGGTCTTCGATCCGATTACTGGCGTGAAGGAGATGGTGTGCGTCCTCGATCTTGCGTCGCTGTATCCGATGGCGATGATGACGATGAATGCTTCACCTGAGACGAAAGTTGATCCCGAGACGTACGAGGGGGAGACGTTCGTAGCTCCGAATGGACAGCATTTCCGAACGGAGCCTGATGGGATTATGCGGGAGATGATAGCAGAGCTGCTTGGCGAGCGGGATGAAAAGAAGAAGCTCCGAGATGAGCATGAGCCGGGGACCGCTGCGTATGAACGGTTTGATCAACAGCAAGCGGCTGTGAAGGTGATTATGAATAGTTTGTATGGGGTGTCGGGCTGGGAACGGTTTCGGTTGTATGATAAGGAGAGTGCTGCGGCGATTACTGCTACCGGGCGTGAAGTCATTAAATTCACTGAACAAGCCGCAAATGAGGTTGGGAATGACGTGATTTATGGAGATACGGATTCGGTGATGCTCGAACTCGGGGGGGCGGTGGCGAAGGACGAGGCGATTGAAGCAGCGTTCGAGATTGAATCACATATTAATGAGCAGTATGACTCGTTTGCTGAAGAGCGGTTACAGGCTGATCAGCATTGGTTTGATATCGAGTTCGAGAAACTGTATCGTCGATTCTTCCAATCCGGTCGAAAAAAGCGGTATGCTGGGCACATTATTTGGAAAGAGGGTGCGGATGTGGATGACATCGATATTACTGGTTTTGAGTATAAACGATCAGATATTGCGGCGATTACGAAACGGGTCCAGCGAGAAGTGCTTGAGATGATTGTGACGAGTGAACAGGGGGTGGAGGAGCTAAAGGATGAGCTTGTCAATTATTTGAATGATATTATTGAGGAATTTCTCGCCGGGGAGGTCGATATTGATAATATCGGGATTCCGGGCGGGATTGGGAAACGGCTTGATAATTATGACACGGATACGGCGCAGGTTCGGGGTGCGAAGTATGCGAATTTGTTGTTGGGGACGAATTTTAACCGGGGATCGAAGCCGAAGCGGTATTATTTAGAGAAGGTTCATCCGGAGTTTTTTCGAAAAATAGAAGCAGAAGCTGAAGAGCTGGTGAACGACCAGGTGTATCTTGAGTTCAAGCGGAATCCTGATGTGATTTGCATTGAGTTTGCTGAACAGTTGCCCGAGGAGTTCCACATTGATTATGAGAAGATGCTCGATAAGACTCTTAAAGGACCGATTTCACGGGTTCTTGAGGCGCTTGATATTTCGTGGGAGGAAGTGAAAACAGGACAGGAACAAACGGGATTAGGACAGTATTGGTAACGGCTATGTTTGATTGTTAGGATGAAATGATGGTTTCGAGTGCGTCCATTGTTTCCCGGACTCGATCCTTATCTGCATTGTACCCCATGTGTCCGACGCGAATGATGCTTGATTCGTAGTCACCGAGACTAGTGGCTAGGGTGATGTTGTGATTTTCGCGGAGTTGTTCCTGGATTTTTCTTGCGTCAACTTCGGTTGAAAAGGCAGTGACGGTAGGAGAACAGAGTTCGTCGTTCCTTGGAAATGGCTCGAGTCCGATGTCCCTCCCGCGTTTCCGACAGTATTCGGCAACTGTTTCGTGACGGTCGAAGACTTCGTCGATGCCTTCTTCGAGAATCATAGCGAGAGATTCGTCGAGAGCATAGAGGTTTGAGACAAGGTGGGTGTATGGAAACCATTCATCGTCGAACCACTGGGTTTTCCAAGGTTCGATACTGGCATAGTAGGATCGTTGGGGAGTTGAATCGATGGTGTTCCATGCCCGATCACTGACTGAAAGTGTGGTAAGGCCTGGTGGGGAGCTGAAGCATTTCTGTGAGGCGCCAATACAAATATCGATCAAATCGACAGGGACCGGAGTACCGCCGAGGGAAGAAACCGCGTCGACAATGGTGAGGATGTTTTCTGATTGTAAATAGTGGAGAATAGCCGTCAGGTCGTTGAGTAAGCCGGTGGGAGTTTCGCAGTGGACCATTGTTGCGGCGACAAAGTCATGGGTGGAAACGAGTTCTTTGATAGGGTCTAGCTGGAGTGGCATTCCGTGGTCGGTTTCATACATAATTGGGGTCCCATCGTATAATTCGACAAAGTCAGCGAATCCGGCCCCGTAATGCCCGTTGGCGAGACAAAGAACTTCGTCGCCTGGTTCGAGGATTGAGGCCACACTCATTTCGAGTCCGAGGATACCTTCGGCGCCGGGGATGACGACTGAATCGTTCGTTTGGTAAACGCTCGCGAGTTTCTGTTCGAGAGAATGATAGAACGAAATGAATTCTGGGTCGACATCGGGGTTTTGGATGGGGCGATGCAGGGCCTCTCTGACTCGCGGCGGTAGTTCCGTCGGGCCGGGTGTCATGAGCATATTGTGGTCATTGCGGTGAGCGTAATAGTATGTTTCTACCACAGAATTGGATCGGGTGGTAAAACGGTAGTTCATGAGTGAGCAAGAGCAAAGGGGTTGTGTCAAGAGAATCGGTTGTACGATAGTCCCGCCGTTCTTTATTGACGAATGTGCGAGGAGCTTATCGTTAATTCTTAAACAATCACCGAGTGTCGCTGAAGGAGAGTTACCATTAGTGAAAATATATTTTAATTATCGTTAAGGTTTTCCGGAAAAATGAGAAGGCATTAAAGGTCACAAATCGTTTAATAAACACAGAAATGGCGAGATTAGAAATCGAGAATTTACACGCTGAGATCGTAGATGAGGACGAAAAAATCCTCAATGGCGTCGATCTCACCGTAGCCTCTGGTGAAATTCATGCGTTAATGGGACCAAATGGGAGTGGAAAATCAACGCTTGCTAAAATCATTGCTGGTCACCCAGCCTATGCGGTAACCAAAGGATCCGTGACACTTCATGTCGAGGATGGTGATTTCAAGGGACTTAACGGTGAGATTCCGAGTGACAAACGCGTATGGGATCTATTAGAGTTAGAACCGAATGAACGATCAGCGCTCGGGATTTATCTTGGTTTTCAGTATCCAGCAGAAATTGAAGGGGTAACGATGACGAATTTCCTTCGGACTGCATTGAACGCGAAGATCGAGGAACGTGACGAATTGTTATTCGGAGAAGATGAGGAAGAAGAAGACGATGATGCTGGGTATGAAACGAGTCCCATGGAAGGCCCGGCGGATGAGGGCGAAATTAGTGTTGGTGAGTTCCAGCAGATGCTCCAAGAGAAAATGGAGCAACTAGATATGGATCCGGAGTTTATGCAGCGATATTTGAATTCTGGGTTTTCGGGTGGAGAGAAAAAACAAAACGAGGTTCTGCAAGCTGCGTTACTGGAGCCGACGATCGCGGTACTCGATGAGATCGATTCAGGACTTGACATCGATCGATTACAGGATGTTTCAGGAGGTATCAATGCGTTGCGCGATGATCAGGGAACAGGGATTTTACAAATCACGCACTATCAACGGATTCTCGATTATGTAACACCTGATCATGTGCATATCATGCTTGATGGTGAGATAGTGAAATCAGGTGATCATGAACTCGCGATAGAGCTGGAAGATAAAGGATACGATTGGGTACGAAAAGAGATCTACGGAGCTGCCTAGACCACAACCTCATAACCTTCCAAAACAAAACTAATAACATCAAGATCATGAGTTCGGAACAAAACCATATTCAAAAAACCGACACGGAGGCTCGCTTCGAATTTAAGAAGGATGAAGCTTCTGCGTTTAAAACAGAAAAAGGCCTCACAGAAGAAACAATCCGGTTAATTAGTGAAGACAAGGACGAACCGGAATGGATGTTGAACCGGCGGTTACGCGCGTTGGAGTTCTGGGAGAAACTCCCGATGCCCACTGATTGGCCGGGGCAACCAGATCTGTCTGAAGTTGATATTAACGAAATCGTTCCGTATATTCGACCGGACATTGAAACCCGTGGTGGCGTTGATGACTGGACTGATCTCCCTGAAGACATCAAGGATACGTTTGACAAATTAGGGATTCCTGAAGCAGAGAAAAACTCATTGTCGGGCGTTGGTGCGCAGTATGAGTCTGAGATTGTGTACCAGAACATGAAGGAACAGTGGGAGGAGAAAGGTGTGATTTTCATGGACATGGATAAAGCGGTACAGGAGCATCCTGACATCGTCCGTGAATATTTCATGACTCGATGCGTTCCGCCATCAGATAACAAGTTCGCCGCGCTACACGGGGCGATTTGGTCAGGTGGTTCGTTTGTGTATATTCCCGAGGATACCATTGTAGAAATGCCGGTGCAGGCGTACTTCCGGATGAATTCTGAGGGAATGGGACAGTTCGAGCATACGCTCATTGTTGCCGAAGAAGGAAGTGAAGTGCACTATATCGAGGGATGTTCGGCACCGAAATATTCTCACTTTAATCTACACTCTGGGTGCGTGGAGGTATTTGTGAAAGAGGATGCGCACGTCCAGTATTCAACGGTACAGAATTGGTCGCGGAACACCTATAATTTGAACACGAAACGCGCGATTGCTGAGAAGAATGCGACGATGGAATGGGTTTCTGGTTCGATGGGATCGAAGGCAACGATGTTGTATCCGTGTACGATTCTAAAGGGTCGCGGTGCAACGGATACCCATATCACGATCGCATTTGCTGGAGAAGGCCAGAATATCGATACTGGGGCGAAAGTCTATCATAATGCACCGAATACGAAGTCGACGATCGAGTCGAAATCGATATCGAAGAATGGCGGTCGGACGAATTACCGGGGGTTAGTCCACATTGCGGATGGGGCGGAGAATTCGTCGACGTCCGTTGAGTGTGACGCGTTGATGTTTGATAACGAGAGTACGTCGGATACGATGCCGTACATGGAGATCAATGAGTCGAAGGTTGATGTGGCGCATGAAGCGACTGTCGGGAAGATTGGGGACGAGGATATATTTTATTTACAATCCCGTGGGTTGGATGATGATGACGCGAAGAAGATGATCGTTGCTGGGTTCATTGAGCCGATCACGGAGGAGTTACCGATTGAGTATGCGGTGGAATTGAACCGGCTCATTGAGCTGGAAATGGAAGGCAGTTTAGGATAAGTAGAAGGTTATGAGTATGCAGCTTTCATCGGAATTGACGGGAGAAGCGGTGCGCGAATTGTCGGAATCCCGGGGTGAACCCGCGTGGTTACGTGACGTTCGGTTAGAGGCGTTTGAGTCGATTGAGGAGTTGGAATTTCCGGAGGTAATTCGGACGCCTGGGCGGTTGTGGACGAATTTAGATGAGTTGGATTATGACACGCTGGTGGAACCAGTAGGTCAGTCGAGTGTTACTGAACGAGAAACGACCGGAGAAGTAGAGGTGTTGTCGTTTGTAGAGGCACTTGAGAAGTACGAGGACCGGGTTCGAGAGCATTTCGGTTCGGTAATCAGTCCGGATGAGAATCGATTGGTAGCGTTATCGACAGCGCTATTCTCGTCAGGGACTGTGATAGTGGTGCCTGAGGGTGTGGATGCAGAGGCAGTGAAAATTAGGACGACGATGGAGTCACGATCGTTATTTGATTATACCCTTGTGTTGAGCGAAAAATCGTCATCGGTGACGATTCTTGAGCGGCAAGATTCAGCTGGTGACGTTGATGGTCATCGGTATTATTCTGGGATTGTAGAGATTGTCGGTGGTGAGAATTCGTTTGTTCAGTATGGTTCACTCCAGGAGTTATCGGAGGAGACGTATAATTTCTCAGTGAAACGTGGAAATGCGTCGACGTACGCCCAGGTCAATTTCATCGAGGGGAATATTGGTTCTCGCTTGACGAAAACGACGGTGGGAACCGAGTTAGCAGGTGACGGTTCAGAGACGCAGATCGTTGGGGCGTTTTATGGTCATAACGACCAGCATTTTGATCTCGATTCCCGGGTCTGGCATCAGGGAGAACATACGACCGCTGATTTGGTGACGCGGGGAGTGATCGATGATGAGGCTCGGTCTGTGTATGAGGGGACCCAGGTTGTGGGGACCGAAGCGTGGGATACGTCGTCGTATCAGCGGGAGAATACATTGATGTTGTCAGATGAATCTGAAGCTGATGCGAGTCCGAAGCTGATTATTAATAATCATGACACAGAAGCGTCTCACTCTGCGACAGTGGGCCAAATTGATCAGGAGGATTTGTTGTACATGATGACGCGGGGTGTACCAGCTGGATTGGCGACCAATATGCTCGTCGAAGGGTTCTTTGTGCCAGTACTCGAGGAAGTTGCTGTAGATGAGTTGCGGACTGATCTTGAACAGCGAATCAGTCAGCGAGTCCGGCTATAAAGGATGATGAGTGGTTTTGCCTCCCGGATCGCGCCCCGGCTAGCCAAAAGGTGGTGCACGTGAGTGTTAAGGAGCGTGTGCATTCTGATGATCAGTTAGCCCGGTTACTGCAGATCGGTGTTGTACTTGAGGAGGTTGTTGAAGCGCGGGCGTATCATCATTATCAATCGCTCGATGAGTATCAGACTCAGGGATTGAATGAGGATGTGGTTGCGTTGTTAGAGGAGGCGCGCGAGGAGTCTGCGTCGCATCGTGAAAGGCTAGAAGAGTTATTAGCGGGGATGGAGGTTGAAACGATTCCGTATGAATCGATTGAGTCGCTCGTGACTGAGAAATATGGACAGAATAAACCCGAGGATTTCGATGGCGTGCTGTATGATCAATTAGCGAGCGAGGAAACTGCCTATAAATTCTATGATGATGTGATTGGGGCGATTGAGAATTCGGAGGTGACGTTTAGTATTGAGCGTGGAGCGTTAATCGGGGTGTTACGAGAGATACGTGAAGAGGAAGCCGAGGGTGTTGAGGAAGTAACCGCGTTGATGGAGCGGGAGCAATGAGCATGGGTGCAATGGGGGTACGGAGGGGAGTATGAACACGATGGATCAATACTTGAAAACGATTTACATCATTCAGCAAGCAGAGACGGGCCCGGCGTCAACGGGAGAAATTGCTGATCGGTTGGGGGTAAGTCCGGCGAGTGCGAATGAAATGATAGGGAAACTCCAGAATGAGTCGCTCGCTGAGCACGAGAAATATAAGGGTGTGGAATTGACGAATGCGGGCGCCGCACGGGCGAAAAACGCGTTGCAGACGTATTGTATTATTGAGCGATTTTTAGTGGATGTGCTTGAGGTCGAAGACTTTCGGGCTGAGGCCAGTGAACTAGAGAGTGTAATTGATGATACGGTTGCGGAACGGTTGGATATGATTATTGATCGTCGTGATGAATGCCCAGACTGTTTTGATCCGGAAACGGATGTGTGTGCTTTTTTAGAAGTTCCAGCTCCTGCTGACGATTAAGAAGTGGGTTTTATTCGTTCCCGGTAACTCAGGCCTCCGTGAGTTATGGTGTGTAGGGTGTGAGTTGACTCCGAAACATTAGTACGCCCCTCAACTGTAGTATGGAGTAGAGTCCCGTGGTGTAGTGGCCAATCATCTAGGCCTTTGGACAGGTTGGTAGTTTGCTTGCCTGGGAGACAGCCTAGGACGGCGGTTCGAATCCGCTCGGGACTACTCAAAATTCTTACATAGTCCCTTATGATATCGGTATAGATTGCGTCCACCTTGAGCGTGCAGCTTTTCCTTTCGCTGCCAAACTGACAAACCACGGAACAGGAGTTTGCTGGGGTGAATTGAGGTGTCAGTCGTGACCAGGAGGTACTGCAATTCCGGTCTCAAGGAGGCTCCCCGCTGCCCGGTCCACGCCGTCACAAAGGAACAAGTCCTCACGCATGACATCCCGGCGTGGATCCGTCCGCACAGCCAGAGGCGGTCGGCGTGACACGGGAGTGCTAGGTCTGCGGCGAGGAACTTCCGCCTCCTGAGATCGTCCAGGTCGGTGACGGTTCCGTCTGTGCCTATTGTCACTCCATGCTGTTTATCTACGGGGCGACAGACACTACCGAGATCGATCCCACGGACGAGTCCGCGCTCGACGCGTTCGCGGACGCGGTCACGTTCTTCCACGATCAACTCTGCCGTCCGATCACCGACCACCAGTCGGGCAAGCATACCGACCGTCCAGACACGGCATATGAATACTTCGAACACGTACGCGAATGGGATGCGAAAACCATAAACACGAAAAGACTCGGGTGGGCTCCATCCGTCGAGACGGCCCTTCTCGACTATCTGATGAGGGAAGGTTACGACCGGGACGCGATCCTTGGCACAGGTCTCTTCACCGAGGACCTCACGCCGCTCTGGCAGGGCCGCTACGTCTTCCCATACTTCGACATCAACGGACGACCGGGAGCGAGGGCGGTGGTGCAGCCGGGTACGACGGCCACCCCGCCGACTTCATGAGCGGGAAGTACGCCAAACCCGCCCACACGAAAGAGTACGTCGCCGTCGACG
>CAZITY010000025.1:0-22374 GCA_964542445.1 uncultured Halobacteriales archaeon
AGTGGGGCGCCGGTCCGTTCTTTGGTTTGGTTGAAGGCACGCCATTCGGGGCCGCGGTCGAGGTGGTCTTCGGCGATGACGAGTCCGCAGTTGCCACAGAGGGTTTCTTGTTGTTCTTGGTGGATGGTCCCGTTGCATTCGGGGCAGGTAGCGGGTGATTCTGGTATGGTCATGCAATTCCAGATCAACCGTGTGTGATATAAAATTAATTAGATGGTTCGATAAATTAACTATTTTTATTTGTGAAATTAATAGGGGGGGTTAGAGATTGGTGATGATGTTGTCGTGGATGGTGTCAAGGTCGGATTCGGTGAGTGAGGGTTTGTCGTGGAATAGGCTATGGATTGGTCCGGCGTGGTCGGTGGTGGTGCGGGGAATGATGTGCCAGTGGGTGTGGGGGACTTCTTGACCGGCCGCCGGGCCGTTGTTGATGGCAACGGTAGTGGCGGGGGCGTCTGTTGCGGTTTCGATGGCGGGGAGTATGTGATGGATGGTGTCCATGAGGTTTTTGGCGCGGTCGGGTGGGAGGTCGTTGAGGCGTTCGTAGTGGTCGGTGGGAATGACGAGGGTGTGACCTGGAGTGAGTGGGTTTGCGTCAAGGAACGCGTGGGTGGTGTCAGTTTTGTAGACGGTGCGGCTGGGTCGCTCATCGTTAGCGATTTGACAAAACACACACGACATAGTCGTTGATAGGGAAGGGAGCGGAAAGCTATTGTTGGTGCTGGGTAGGTTTTTGGGGGTTTCTTGCGAAGCGTTCGGTATGTCGATTGAGTTTCAACGGTCGACGCAAACGGCGTCGTTTCATAGTCCGCTTGAGGATTTCGATCGGGTAAATGTCGAGGTTGAGGTGCGTGAGGATCCAGTGATGGGGCGGCGGACGCGGGTCGTGTCGGAGAATTTCTTACTTCCGGACACGGAGCCGGATATCGATGCGTTCGTGTCGGATGCTGAGGGGTGTTTTTTCTGTCCGGAGTTAGTGGATGAGGCGACTCCGACGTACAGTGGGACGCTTGGGGTGAATCGTGGTGAGCAGGGTGTGGCAACGTCGTTTCCGAATTTACACCCGTATGGCGGGTATTCGAATGTGGTGGTGTTGACGGCGGAGCATTTCGTGCCGATTGATGGGTTTTCACCGAGCGTGTTTGTGGATGGGATCGAGCTTGCGGTTGACTATGTTAGTTCAGTGATGGATGCGGATTCGGCGATGTCGGTTGGATCAGTGAATATGAATTATTTGCGGCCGGCGGGGAGTAGTATTGTCCACCCACATCTGCAAACACTCGTAGACAGTGTGGGGACGAACGAGCAAGATCGGTTATACCGAGGGGTGGCGTCGTTCCGTGACGAAACGAACAGATCGTATTGGGAGGAGGTTTTGGCCGCGGAGGAAACTGCAGACCGGATGGTTGGGAAAACGGGGCGGGTAACGTGGATCGCGCCGTTCGCGCCGAAGCATCACTGGCATATTCGGGGGATCCCAGCGTATTCGGGGGTTCCAGCGGGGGATTCGGATGTGATTCGTGATATTGCGACGGGGATCGTGAATGTGTTCGAGTTTTATGGGGCGGTCGGATTGAATAGTTGTAATTTGGTGATGTATGTTGCAGAGGGACGGCGGCCGATTATCGATATCATCGGCCGTTCCGTGTTCGATACGTACTATTGGAGTGATGCAACATTCTTCACAGTGCTGCATGATGAGGCAGTGATTGATGTGCCGCCCGAGGAATACGCTGCGGATGCGGAATCTCATTTTTAAGCCGATGTAGGTTCACTCGGGGATTGGGGGTTGAGTAACCGATTATCATTTACTCAAGGGGTGATTCCCTCATTTATGAAGCAATTCGCTACGGTCGATGAGCAGTACGATCCGGATTCGGTCGAAGACCGGGTGTTTGCGTACTGGGATGCTGTTGACGCGTATGAGCGGACGAAAGCGCATCGCGCTGATGGTGAGGATTTCTTTTTTGTTGATGGGCCACCGTACACGTCGGGAGCGGCGCATATGGGGACAACGTGGAATAAAACTCTGAAAGATGCGTACATCAGGTACCTCCGGATGCAGGGATACAACGTGTTTGATCGGCCGGGGTACGATATGCATGGGTTGCCAATTGAAACGAAAGTTGAGGAACGACTGGGGTTTGAGAACAAAAAAGACATCGAGGAGTTCGGGATTGAAGCGTTTATTGAGGAGTGTAAATCGTTTGCGGAGGAGCAACTGGATGGGTTACAAGAGGATTTTATTTCGTTCGGTGTGTGGATGGATTGGGAGAATCCATACAAAACTGTTTCACCGGAGTACATGGAAGCCGCGTGGTGGGGGTTCAAGCAGGCGGATGAGCGGGGGTTAGTAGAGAAAGGGAAGCGGTCGATTAGCCAGTGTCCGCGGTGTGAGACGGCGATTGCGAAAAACGAAGTTGAGTATCATCAGGTCGAAGATCCGTCGATTTATGTGTCGTTCCCGTTGGTTGGTCGGGACGGGTCGTTGGTGATTTGGACGACGACGCCGTGGACGATTCCTGGGAATACGTTTGTTGCGGTTGATGAGTCGTGTACGTATTGCGCTGTTCGGGTTCGAGAGGGAGATGATGAAGAGGTGTTGTACGTCGAGGAGTCACTGGTTGATGCTGTGATGAGTGAGGCGGGAATCGAGTCGTACGAAGTCGTTGATTCCGTGCGGGGTGAAGAGATGATTGGGTGGGAGTACGAGCACCCGTTAGCCAGTGAGGTACCCGAACACCCGTCGTATGAAGGAGCGCTTCAGGTGTATCACGCTGATTACGTTGAGGCTGATCGGACTGGGTTAGTGCATTCAGCGCCCGGCCATGGAGAGGTTGACTTTGAACGCGGGATGGAACTCGGTCTCGAGCCGTTTTGTCCGGTCGGGAGTAATGGTGTGTTCGAGGCTGCAGCAGGGAAATATGCAGGGACGTTTGTGCGGGACGCGAATGAAGCTATTATCCAAGATCTCGATGACCGTGGGGTATTGTTGACGTCGGGGACAGTTGTGCACGATTACGGGCAGTGTTGGCGGTGTGACACGGATATCATCCAGATCGTGACCGATCAATGGTTCATCACGGTAACGGACATTAAGGACGAATTACTCGCGAATATCGAGGAGAGTGACTGGTATCCGTCATGGGCGAGAGATAACCGGTTCCGGGATTTCGTTTCGGACGCGCCGGATTGGAACGTGTCGCGACAACGGTATTGGGGGATTCCGATCCCGATTTGGACGCCTGAAGGGGCGAGTGCCGAGGAGGAAGCAGACGACATGATCGTGATTGGAACCCGAGAGGAACTTGCGTCGAAGGTTGATCAGGACATCGATCCAGAGGATGTTGATTTACATAAACCGACTGTTGATGCGTTGACAATTACTGTCGACGGCGTGACGTATACACGGATACCCGATGTGTTCGATGTATGGCTCGATTCCTCGGTTGCGACATGGGGAACGCTTGATTACCCGATGAATGACGAGTTGTTCGAAGAGGTCTGGCCGGCGGATTTAATTCTTGAAGCCCATGATCAGACGCGAGGCTGGTTCTGGTCACAACTCGGGATGGGGTCCGCGTCCATGGGACTCATTCCGTATGACACGGTGTTGATGCACGGGCATGCGCTTGATTCGAATGGGCGGAAAATGTCGAAATCCATTGGGAATGTCGTCGAACCAAGCGAAGCGATTTCGCGGTTCGGACGAGATGTTATGCGGTTGTTCTTGTTGTCCGCGAATCCACAAGGCGATGACATGCGGTTTTCGTGGGATGGCATGGAGGACATGCAACGGGATTTGAACATATTCTGGAATGTATTCCGGTTCCCGTTGCCGTATATGCGGATGGATTCGTTTGACCCAAACGACAATAATTTGGGGTCGGTGTCGCTCGCGGTTGAAGATGAATGGGTGTTGTCGCGATTACAGTCCGTGAAGGAAACAATGACTGAGGCATGGGAGAGATACCGCCAAGATACAGCCCTTGAGGCGTTATTGGAGTTTATCGTCGAGGATGTGTCGCGGTATTACGTGCAGATTGTGCGAGAACGAATGTGGGAAGAGGAAGCATCTGCGTCGAAATCAGCGGCCTATGGGACGATGTATCATGTGCTCCGAGAAGTCGTTGTGTTGTTGGCGCCGTTCGCGCCGTTTGTGAGCGAGGAGATTTATGGGCATCTCACGGGCGAAGATAATGGGTTTGTGACAGTGCATATGGAGGAGTGGCCGGCTGTAGACGAGGAGTATCGTGACTCGTCGTTAGAAGACGCGATTCGTATCGTCAGAGAGATTGAGGAAGCGGGGGCTCGGGCGCGACAACAAGCGGGCAGGAAGCTCCGGTGGCCGGTCCAGCGCGTGGTCGTTGACGCGACAGATAGCACGGTTCGATCAGCGGTAGAATCACAAGACTCGTTGTTGGCTGAGCGGTTAAACGCGAACGAAATCCAGGTGGTACCGACAGGGGAAACGTGGGAGGAGTTAGAGTACGAAGCGATCCCCGAGATGGATGTACTAGGGCCGGTGTTTGGAGCTGATGCAGGGGCGATCAGGGATGTGTTGGCGGACCGCCGGTTCGATCGTCCCGACCGAGAGCGTGTTGCGGACGAGATCAATGACGTTGTTGACGCGAGTGAGTTGACGGATGACATGATTTCGTTCTCGAAACACCCGCCGGCAGACGTGACGGGGACCTCGTTTGACGGTGGAATTGTGTACGTTGATACTGAGTTGACAGACGAGATTGAGGCAGAAGGATACGCGAGAGAAGTTATTCGTCGGATTCAAGAGATGCGTAAAGAGCTCTCGTTAGAGATGGATGAGTTGATTCGGGTAGAGATTACGGTGTTTGATGAGCGTGTGGGAGAACTGGTGGCTGAACGTGAAGAGTTGATTAAAGAAGAAGTCAGGGCGGCAGCGATTGAGGAGGTTAGTGATGGGTTAGAAAAGGAATGGGAAATCGAGGGTGTGCTGATGGAATTTACTGTTGAACCGTTGGCGGAAGCGCCCGCTGAATAACGTACTTATAGTCGCGGAGTCAGGTGAGTTGGTCGGCGAGGACAGGAGCGACCGTGGTGCTGGTTTCTTGGCGTTCTAGCGTGTCAGTGCTATATACGGCAGAGATGCCAGCTCGGGCGAGGTTGATTCTGGCAGCGCCAGCGAGAACCGGGTGGACACAAACCGCGAAAATTTGATTGGCGTCTTGATCGGTGAGGACACGGGTAGCAGTTGTCATTGTGCCGCCGGTTGCGATGATATCATCCACTAATATGATGTCACGATTCGTAACAGTCGCGTCACTGGGGGTTACTTCAACGTCGGTGCTTGAGAGTCTAGTTTTCTCGAAGTAATCGGTTTCGCCGGTCCCGTAGGCGTCTCGGACAGTGGTCGCGATCGGGAGAGCGCTTTCGTCAGGAGCGAGAAATAATGGGTCGGTGAGTGTATCGGGGAGCGGGTTGGCGAGGACTGGTTCTGCGTCAACGATTGTGGTTGGGACAGTGAAAAAATCAGTGAGGCGTCGGGTATGTGGGGTGACGAGGATGACGTTGTCTGTTTCGATGCTGAGGGCTTTCGCGATGATGCGGGCTGAGATAGGTTGTCCGGCTTCGAACGCGGAATCTTGGCGAGCGTATCCCATATACGGGATAATGGTGGTGATTGTTTCAGTGCCGGTTTCTCGGACAGCGTCTTGTAGTTGAAGAAGTTCGATGTGGGATTCTGGGGTGGGTGTGGAGGCGACGATTATGGCGTGGTCGGTGTTTGTTTGGGTGGAGACGAGGAGTTCGTTATCAGGGAAGTGAGAGAAGGAGACGGGGGCGAGGGGTCGGTCGAGTTCGGTGGCTAGTGCGGTGGCCAGAGATTGGGATGATGACCCACTGATAATCATATTGGTAAGTTCTACCCGAAGGGTAACGGCTTTTCGATCAGGACAAGAGTGGTCAGGTAGATGGGGGGATAGTGAGGAGTTTCGAGGGGTTATTGATGCCGAGGGTGTGGTGGGTGCAGTGGTCGTTGGTTTGGATGTAGAGGGTCCCGGTGTCGGTGATGAGGATAGGGTGCGTGGTGAAGGTGGCGTCAACGATCGGGTCTGTGGTGGGGAGCGTGAGGGCTTGCCAGTCGTCGGTTCGCTCGAAGCACGTGTCGGTAGTTGCTGCGTGGGTTCGGTGGTTGGGATCGAGTGAGTGGCTCTGGACGAACGTGAACGATCCAGAGAGTTGTTGTTGCCAGCCGTTCCCGAGTTTGTAGAGGCCGTTTTCAGTTGCGATGCGGGGGATCGGGGTGGCTGAAATATCGTTAACTGTGGGTAGTCCGGCGTGGGAAACACCATTAGTGAGGCGGTAAATGCCGTTGTCTGTTCCGATGAAAGCAGCGTCTAGTACAGTAATTTTCGCGTCGAGTTCGGCGAGTGTTTCCCATGATTGTGTGAATTCCTTGATAACCCCTGTTGGGCTTGCCGCGCGGAGCGTGCTGTCGTGGTAGTCGACAGCGGTTGCAGGGCCGAATCCGGTTTGTTCGCAGGTCGAGTCAGTCCATAACAGCACGTCAGAGTCGGTTGCGATGGCGATTTCGGAATCGGTGATCGCGATGTCAGTTGGGGTGTGTTGGTTGATGAGTTCCATGTTACCGAGTCGGTCTTCAGCGATGTGGACCCGGACTGTTCCAATCGATGATGGGATGAGTAACTGGAAGGAGTTGGTGTGTTTGGTGAAGACTCGCTTTTCCGCGATGTCGTTCATATTGAGGGTAGTGTAGCGATGAGTATAGGTGTGGAGATTCTGGACGTCGGAATTGATTTGAAGCGGGCTTTCATCCGTAGGGACATGGAGGTGTTCGGGTCAAGTGGGGCGAGAGGCGTAGTGAATGAGATGATGACGCCGCAGTTTGCGCTCGGGTTGGCAGCGGCCGTTGGGACGGTGTCGGATTCCGATTCGTTCGTGGTGGCGCGTGATACACGGACTAGTGGCGAGATGCTTGGAGCTGCGGTGATGAGTGGGTTGATGAGTTGTGGGAAGACAGTACATGATATCGGGATTGTTCCGACGCCTGGGGTGCAGTGTTATTGTGCTCAGGAGGAAATGGCGGGCGTGATTATTACGGCGTCACATAATCCCCCGGCGTATAATGGGATTAAATTAGTGGATGACGCTGGGGTTGAGTTGCGGATTGAGCAATTAGAATCGATTGAGCAGGTGTTTGAGTGTGAATCCTTTGCGTTTGCAGGGTGGCGTGATGTAGGGACGGTTGAGCGAGTGGACGGGGCGCGAGATGCGTATATGGATGAGGTTGTGCAGGCACTCCCAGCGGATCGGATACGAGAGAGTGAGTTGACGGTGGCGGTTGATCCGGGGAACGGGGCTGGTTCATTGACCAGTCCGCGGATTTTCCGGGAGCTAGGGTGTCGGGTTGTGACGATTAATAGTCAACCGGATGGACGGTTTCCGGGGCGAGATCCGGAGCCGGTGCGGGAGAATCTTACAGATCTTTGTTCGTTTGTGAAGGCAGAGGGTGCGGATCTCGGGATTGCGCATGATGGTGACGCCGACCGAGCGGTGTTTGTCGACGAGCAGGGTGAATGGATTGATGGTGACACCGTCCTCGCTGTGCTCGCAGCAGCAGTAGTCGAAGACGATTCGATCGTTGTTTCTGGCGTAAATGTGTCCCAGAGACTGGTCGATGTGGTAACTGAAGCTGGGGGATCAGTAGAATTGACGCGGGTAGGCAGTACGTTTATTTTGAATCGGTTGCGGGAACTGATGGCTGCGGGAGAGCGAGTGCCAATCGCTGGAGAAGGGAACGGGGGCATAATATTCCCGGAGTATCGACTCGGTCGGGATGGTGCGTTTGTGGCCGGGCGGTTTCTTGATCTCATCAGAGAGACCCCAGCGAGTGAGGTCACTGCGCCGTTCGATACGTATTTTACTGAGCGAGTAAACATCCCAGTGGATTCGGCTAGGGATGAGGAAAACAAGTTATCGGCGGTTGGGCGGGTTGCAGAGAGGGAATCGGTCGGGTCCGTGTCACGAGTGGATGGGTTTCGGTTCGAGTATGATGACGGGTGGGTGTTGGTGCGGCCAAGTGGGACTGAACCCTTGATTCGGATTTATGCGGAAGCACGGTCACAATCAAGGGCGCAGGCGTTGGCGGGTCGGTTTGAGGATGTACTAGACGACGCGTCGTGATTTGAGAGAATACGTAGAGAGTGCAGTTTGGAGTTTGTCTTTTTCTTGTTGTTTTGCTTCGTGTTCCGCCGTGAGTTCGCCCGATGCTAGGCGTTCTTTTTCAGTGTCGTCGAGGACTGATTCGGCTTTGGCAGCCCGTCGTATGTCACTGTACTCGTTTTTGTGCGCGAAGTTCTGAAGCGTGTTGAGTTTCTTCATCGTGTCAGATGTTGCGATCCGGTTGACGACTGAGATTAGTTCGCGGAGGATCCAGTGGAGTTCTTCTTGTGGGGGTGGTGGCCACGAGATCGTTAGTGGACTAGGTGACAATCGGTCGAGGTAGGTTTGGTTGGCCGCAATCCGGGCATTAAACGTACTCGGATCATCGACGTAGTGTGATAGTTTTGATCGTGTGTAGTCCGTGTATTCAAGGATATGTGGGAGGGGTTCGTTCCCGATGTCGGCGGATTCGAGATATTCAATGAGTTCCGAGGGAGGTGAGGGAAATGCGACGAGGGGATAATTGGTTGTTTTTTCAATGAATTGGATGAAATCGTGAGCGGGCGCGTTCGATTTGAAGGACGAGAAGTCGGTTGAAATCGCTGTGTTATACGAATCAATGAGTGACCGTAACTGGTCAACTGAAACAGTGAAATCGACATTTTCGAATGACAGTGCACGCTCTAGACGTTCGATCTCGTCGTCGAGGTCGTCTATTTGTTGTTGGATAGCTCGTTTTGCCGAGGCGAATTCCTCGCGTGCTTTCTCACGGTCCTCGATGATTGCTAACCGGTCCTCGATGGGGGCAAGGATGGCGTGTGCTTCCTCAAAGTCACCCTGGTTGAGTCGGCGTTGATCAAGGTATTCGATAGCGTCTTTGAACACGTCTGTTTTGAGGGCGTTCGATGGAAGTGCAGATTCGAATGCGTCGAGTTCTCCTTGGAACGCGACGTATTCTTGGAAGGTTTCTCGGCCGGTTCCGCTCGCGCTTTCTTTGTACGTTTTGAGTAAGGTGGTGAATTCCTGGTACCGATCGTTTAGATCGTTGAGTCGGTCTTCCCCGATGTCATCGATGGTTGCGTCGATGTCATTGACGGTTGCGTGCGCGTTTTCGAGGTCGTCAATAAGTGTGTCAATCGTCGTCATAGACGGTATCTGGATCGAACACTTGTCGGCTTCGTTGTTCCCCATCGAGGGTTCGGTAAAAACACGACTGGTACCCGGTGTGACATGCCCCGCCGTCTTGTTCGACGAGGTACAATGCGGCGTCGCCGTCACAGTCGACGCGGATTTCGTTTACTTGTTGGGTGTGACCGCTGGTTTGGCCTTTTTGCCAGAGTTGCTGTCGGCTTCGTGAGTAATAGTACGCGACGCCTTCCTGGTGGGTTCGCGTGATCGCTTCTTCGTTAGCGTAGGCAAGCATGAGGACCGTTCCGGAGGACTCGTCTTGGGCGATGACGGGTAGGAGCCCCTCTTCGTTGAAGTCAAGTTCGACTTCGTCCATGGTGTCGTAGTTGGGATGTGCGCGCGGTTAGCCGTTTCGTCATGCGATGCCGAGAATGCCGAGGAGTGTGAAGAAAATATCGCCGTACGTGAAGGCGATGAGGAGGCCGATGAAGATGGGAAGGATGAATGGGATGCCTGGTGAGATCCAGATGGTTGTTTGGGTGGTGACGACGTCGAGTCCGGTTCGGAGTTGGGTGGGGGAGGTGCCGTAGGCGCTGTGGGAGATGTCGGTGAGGAATCGATCAGCGCCCCATGGGTCCTCGTAGTTTCCGCCGTCCGGTTGGAGTGAGGAATCCGTTATTGCGCCGTCTGTTGGGGGGTTGGGAGTTGCGGGGAGCGATGTTGGGTCGCGGTATTTATCTGGGTTTTCTCTGAGTTCACCAAGGGTGATCCCTCGCCATCGGAGATACATTCTGAGCGCGTCAAGGTCGAGGCCACCGAGGTTGATCCCGGTTGGAGATTCGAGTAGTTTTCCGTGTGTTGTTTCGATTGCTTCCCAGTGGACGGGGAGCCCAACCAGCATAAGCCAAGAGAACCGGCCGGTGAGTGCGTTTCGCGTGAATAACGCGAGTGGATAGAGGGCGCCGACGAGCACTGCGTTTAGGACGATGGTAAGTGAAAAAATCGGGAAATCTGGCTGGGTTAATGGAAGGGTGTAGGTGGCGATGGTGTAAGTGGGGAATGTCGGGAGGAGGACGGCAATGATGATGAATGCTTTTGCGTCGGCCCCGCCGAATCCACCGAACCAATAAAACGCGTAGGACAACGGTACGAGAAACCCGATACTGATTGTTACGGCGAGGAGAAATCGATAGAAATCAAGGGGTGGTCCGGTGTATGCATGATAGCCATCCCATAGCAAGAGGACCACCCCGAGGACGAGTAATGGTGTCCAGATTTGACTGGGGATTCGGCGGGTTTTGTAGTCCTCCCAGGCGGTCCAGGCAAATACTGGGATGATGAGTAACCGGAGGAGGTCAGTAATGGGCACAATCCAAAGAAATCACGGGAGAACGCATTAATGTGATAGTCGGTCGGATCCAAGCGTGCGTTTAGATGACGCGGTTTTGGAGGTAATCGAGGTGTTTTGCGTTATACACGATTTGGATGTGGTCTGCTTCGGGAGTCCCGATACAGGTTAACCGGACGTTCCGATCATCGACTTCCTCGTCGGAGAGGATTTGTTGCATGTCCATTTCGATCTCGCCTTCTTCTAGGATAGCTGCGCAGTTTGCACAGGCGCCAGCCCGGCACGAAAACGGCCAATCGTATCCCTGCGCCTCAGCGGCTTCGAGAATGTATTCGCCGTGTTGCACTTCGAGTTCCCCATAATCCTCATCATCAAGATCGGCATCAGCGGCGTTATCGAATAAATCATCGTCGTCCATGTCCCACCCGTGGTCGTCAAGTACTTCGTAATTTAGATATTCAACAGTTGGCATATGTCGGGTATTTGATGGGCACCCTGTTAGACCTTGCTGTTTGAAAAATATAACACATATTAATCGTGATAAAACCGTGCGGGAGCACATGAGAAAAGAGTGAGTTAGGGTGAATAACGGCTGATTGAGAGAGGCTGCGAGGTTCGATGAAAGAAGGTGATATGGAAGAGTGGTTGGGAGGGGAGGAGCCATCCCGGTGTGCTTACAGTACTCACCGGCATTCGGGATTGTATGGGGTTGTTTCCGTCGTTCGAGGTGATTCCAGCTGTTGATCTAGAGGATGGCGAAGTCGTCCAACTTGTTCAAGGTGAGCGGGGGACTGGTTCGCGGTATGGAGATCCGCTCGCAGCGGCGCAGCGGTGGGTTGATGCAGGCGCGTCGACGCTCCATGTAGTCGATCTAGACGGTGCTTTTGAGGGGGAACGGCGGAATGCGGAGTTCGTAAAACGAATTATCGAGGATACAGCAGTATCGGTACAACTTGGTGGTGGGATTCGGCGTGAAGCGGACGCGGTGTCGCTTTTCGATTTGGGTGTGGATCGAGTGATTCTCGGAACACTCGCAATCGAAAACCCCCAAGTAGTGAAGTCACTCAGTGAATCGTATCCGGAGGGCGTGATGGTAAGTTTGGATGCAAAGGCGGGGTCTGTGGTGGTCTCAGGATGGCAAGAAGACACAGGGCTCGATCCTGTTACTGCGGCTGTGCGGTACGAGGAACTCGGGGCAGCGGCGATTTTGTTCACGAATGTCGATGTCGAAGGGAAACTGGAGGGAGTTGACCCGAGGCCTGTGAGAGAGCTTGCTGATGCGGTATCAATCCCGATCGTGGCTAGCGGTGGGGTTTCTTCGGTTACTGATATTACGGCGTTGAATGCTGCAGGGGCCTCTGCGGTGGTGGTGGGGACTGCGTTGTACGAAGGGCGTTTTACGCTCCGAGACGCGTACAACGCAATTCTTGATTGATACTGGATGTGTGTCGGAATGACCTTGTATGAGGACTGACACATAGGTAGTATGAGTGATCGAACCGCCGCGGTCACCCGTGAAACGGCGGAAACGACCGTCGAAGTGACCATCGATATTGACGGTGACGGTGAATCTACGATTGACACCGGGCTCGGGTTTTTTGATCACATGCTCGATGCTTTTGCGACGCACGGGTTGTTTGACGTGACGGTACGAGTGGATGGTGATCTCGATGTAGACGCTCACCATACGATTGAAGACGCTGGGATTGCGCTCGGCTCGGGGTTTGCAGATGCGCTCGGAGATAAACGCGGGATCGTTCGGTTTAGTGACCGGCGGATCCCGTTAGACGAAGCGGTGGCCAGTGTTGTGCTCGATGTCAGTGGTCGGCCGTTCTATGCGTTTGATGGTGAATTCAGTGAGGTGTCGGTTGGGTCGATGTCGAGTGGGATGGCGCGGCACTTTTTTCGGTCGTTCGCGATGAATGCAGGATTGACGCTGCACGTGAGGATAACGGGGGAGGACGCCCACCACGAAGTCGAGGCATTGTTCAAAGCCGTGGCTCGCGCGCTTGATGATGCGACGCGAATCGATACCCGGCGTTCTGGCCTCCCGAGTACGAAAGACGAGTTATGAATTTTCGAACGTGATTCGCAGTGGGTTTATAGGGAACTCAGGCGTAGATGAGGGAACAAACTACGGTCGACATGAACCGGCACACGAGGAACTGCTTCTCACTGCGTGCGCTCTCTAGGGGCGATATAGATGACTGAAGGGAAGCAGTTCCGTGCGATTATGGATAAATTCGAGGGGAGTCCGTCCCAACAAGCCGTGATTCGGTTACTTCTTGAACGGGGGTTCTCGGTGAACGATACGGGACGCGTGGTGTCGGGATCGATTGAGATACCGAATACCCAGATTGCGAGTGAACTCGATGTTGATCGTCGAGTGATCGATGCCACGACGAACGCGATTCTAGACGATCCTGAGCTGAAACGGATTTTTCAAAATATCTCGTCGATCCCGAGTTTACGTGACTTAGCACCAGTACTTGATTTGTCTGTTGTGAGTATCGCGGTGCACGATGCTGATGAACCGGGGATCGTTGCGTCTATCACGACGATGATCGCCGATCGGGGGATTTCGATTCGGCAGACCTTTAGTGAGGATCCGGAGTTCACGGACGAGCCGAAACTCTATATTATTACGGATACGCCGTTACCGGGTGAGTTGCTGACGGAAATCATGGAATTTGATTTTGTGCGAAGCGTCGAAATCGAGTAAAGAACGATTCGAGTTTGGGCTAAGAATGCGTCGTGATTGATGCGTCGCCGTGGGTGGCGCTTTGTATCCGATCAAGGAGGGAATCCGCTGTTGATTCTGCAATCGTAACGGTGTACATCACGGTTTCTTCGTAGGTGGCGTCGTACGCAACCTGGTTGCTTTCGAGGATCGATTGAATCGTTCCGCTATGATCGTAGGGAACTTGAATTTCGTAGGTTGTTGTCGGGGTAAAGGGAACGACAGTAGCGGCGTCAATAGCGAGGACAGTGGCTTGCGAGTACGCCCGATGCAACCCCCCGGTACCGAGGTTCGTCCCGCCATAATACCGAGCGATAACCACAATAACGTTAACCAGTTGTCGTTGTGTGAGCACGTTCAACGCTGGTGGGCCGGCGGTACCACTCGGTTCCCCGGCATCAGTCGACCATTCCCGGACAAAACCATCACCATTGGATCCGCAGATTCGGTAAGCGGGAACGATATGCGTCGCATCCGAATACTGTTCGGTGACTCTCTCGAGTAGTTGTTCGGCTTCCTCGACCGATTTCACGGGATGTATTTGACTAATGAACCGTGACCCCCGAACACTGTAGGTTGCCTTTGCGTTGTCACGGACGGTGACAAACGTGGAGTCATCAGTCATACACCACAATCACCATGGTAGTCATTCCCAGGTGCTCGGTTTAGCTGATTGCTTATATTGCCAATGATGGGTGCGTGTAAATATGATGATCTCCCACATCGTATTTCCGGGCTTCTCCTGACGACTCCGCGACCATTTCAAACGGTCGATCACCATCGATTATCTCGCGTACTGCGTCAAGGTACCGATCGAGTTTCGATAATTCATCACCCGCAAGCGGTCGTGAATGCGCTAAATAAAGCGTATCAAACGCACCGTCGTCTCGTAACGCCACAACGCGTTCGAGGGTCTCTAAATACGCAGCAATATCACACCCATCGAAATGAATATACAAATCATAATTATTATGAATAATATCCGACCCGAACAACACCCCGTTCTCCCGATCCAACACGCCTAGTTGCCCCGGCGAATGACCAGCAATATCAATCAATTCAACCGTTCGATCTCCGAGATCAATCGTGTCACCCGCAGCAACCACATCAACGCCCTCAACCGACCGTAACTCGTACGCGGCAGGATCGAACGCATCCGGTAACGATCGGTCGGCATCCTGCCACTCTTCAATGAATTCCGCTGGAGTATACCCGAAATTCTTCGGGACTACCCGATCCCCATCCGTAACCTCACGGCCATCGATTCGCACCTCATCAAACTGATACGCCGCACCCATGTGATCCCAATGCGAATGAGACAAAAGCAACGATACGGGACGCCCACTGAACTCCGACACAAACGTCGCCATATCACCAAATCCAATACCAGCGTCTATCAAAATCGCCTCATCATCGCCATCGAGTAGGTAATTGTTAAACACCACTCCCTCGCTAATCCGATAATTCGCCCCAGCAAGCTCCTCAACGCCATACCAATCACTCGTAGAATTCATACCCCGAAATACAACTGGATCCTCTTTATATATTCTTCTACCACCGCACCCTAAGTGTATCCTCCAGTCGAAACGAAGGGGTATTCCGGTGAAAGAACAACTTTGGCACTCCAGACACCCATTGCGCTGAGGGAACAAATGTATATACTGTACCCGATTACACCCCGGGTACAGAGATGGAAACCACCGTCGCTGGGTTCAAAATACAAGGGGACTGGGGTGAAGTCGTCGAACACGGCGAACGCATCACCCGGGCCCTCCGCGACGCCGGCATCGATTCAGAGGCGTTCGAGGAATGGGAAGACTGGCGACCGAAATCCCACGAACTCCTCGGGGGCGACATCAAACAAAAAACCGCTGACCACGCCAGCACCAAAGAAGGCGAGGGAGAACGAGCCGGTGAAACCCCAAACGATGACATTCAAACCGCCGGGAAGAAAATCGCAGAGTCATACGAAAAACTCGAAGGCGACGATCCAGCCGAAGCCGTCGAAAAATGGCAAGATTCCCTCGGTTACGTCGCCAGGGCCGCCGATTCAGCCGGGCGGAAAGCCCTTCGATCCGTTGAAGACACCGTGTATCGAAAAGTCATGACGCAAGTCGCACCGTACTACTTCGATAACGAACTCATCAGTGCCAACATCCAACGCACCCGAGACACCACAGAGCCCTATAAATTCGAGATCAACATCAACGACGACGAATTAAAAAAAGACGTCGCTGAATTACTCGATGAATACGACAACGAAATAGACCGATGGCACGTACACGCAGAAAAAAACACAGAAACAGCAGAAGCCGCCGAAGGCGTCGAATCCCCCTCCGCGCCCTCCTCGAACGAAAACTCTGACGCGACAAAAACGTAATCTCCTAGTCGTCCGGGGCCAATTCGTCGTTTTCTTCTGGTTGCGCCGTCCGCGTAATTCGCGCTTCCATTATCCGCGTGTTATCCACTCGCTCGGCCATGATCGAAATTCCATCGTACATGATTTCCTCACCCTCTTCGACTAACCGGCCTGCCCGATTGAAAATAAACCCAGCGATCGTCTCAAACTCCTCACCCTCCGGTAACTCAATCCCGAGGGCCTCATTCACCTCATCAATATTTACCTCCCCTTGCACGAGCGCAGTTTCGTCGTCAATAAACTCAATCGGCTCTTCCTCTTCCACCTCGAGAATCTCGCCAACGATCTCCTCCAACATATCCTCCATCGTCACTAATCCCTCGGTCGTCCCGAACTCATCGATCACGATCGCCATATGCATCCGTTCAACCTGCATTTCAGACAACAACTCGTCAACATTCTTAGACTCCGGAACATGCAGCGTTGGTTCAATCATCGAATCCAACGGAACCTCGCCATCCGGCCCGTAATCACGTTCTCGAATGAGCGTCCCAATGTCCACAATCCCAATCACGTTATCCAGACTCCCCTGATACACCGGAAGGCGAGTATGGCCGGATTGGACACAAATCTCGATCGCTTCATCGACCGACTGCTCCACCGACACCGCAACCATATCTAACCGAGGGGTCATCACTTCCTTCGCAATCGTATTATTAAACCGGAAAATCCGCTGAAGCATTTCCCGCTCCTCTTCCTCGATCACCCCCTCACGTTGGCCGGTCTCGATCATATCCTGAATCTCTGACCGCGTCACATACGACGATTCTATCGACGCCCGGCCACCAGTAACCCGATTGACTTGCCGCGTCAAATAATCGAACGTTACAACAAGCGGTAATAAGACGTACTCTGAGTATTTGAGTGGTTTCGCTATCTGGAGCGCCCACGTATCAGAGTTCTCAACCGCATACGATTTTGGTGCGCTCTCCCCAAACAGCAACACAAGCGCCGTAATCCCTAACGTCGCGACCGCCACAGCTAGCGCTTGCGAGAAATAGAACGCGAGTAACCCAGTCGCGATCGACGACATCGCGATGTTAACCAGATTATTCCCAACGAGAATAGTAACTAACAATCGATGGGGATCCTCTTTGAGCCGCAACGCAGTCTCTGCCCCCGGTGCGTCAGCATCAACAAGCGCATCAAGACGATGCTTCGCCAATGAAAACATCGCGATCTCTGACGAGGAAAAAAACGCTGAAAGCCCGAGTAAAATGAGTATCACGACCGCCCCGATAGCGCTAATCGCGGTCGTTGAAATCTCGATACCGAAGATCAAGACAGCGGAGACGGTCCTAAACGACTCCAGCAGGAGCATTCCAGTACACAGCGTTAACAGTCAGATGGATTAAGAGTTGTTATAAGGTGAATCGATTCGTTTACTCGAGTATTCCCCGCTGGTAATGGATCTAGGTGGCGCTCGAATCGCAATGGCGGTGCTGCCTGCCACGTCAATCTGGACACTAATTGGTTGCAGAGAAGACATTGAGCATCTAAGACTGATTCAAAACCAAATTACCAAGGTGATTACCGCCCTTGAGGAGGGTTTTCCCATCGTGGCCCCTAGACGGCGACAAATGAAAGACGAGATGGACCAAGCAGCATGCGCACTCCGAGATGGAGATCTCGTTGTTTACCCGACCGAAACCGTGTACGGTCTCGGTGCTGACGGACTGAATCCAACGGCGGTTAAGAAATTATTTGAGGTGAAAAACCGCCCGAAGGACAATCCAATCTCGCTTGCATTCCCAACCGTAGACTCCGCCCTAGACGCTCTCATTGGTACAGTAGCGGTAAAAGAATTCATGCGAGAATTCCTCCCGGGTCCCGTTACCGTCATCGCCGAACCAGCAATTGACATTCCCGAACTCGTAACGGCGGGAAAAGACGTACTCGGTGTCCGCGTCCCCGATAATGATACCGCCAAAACGCTCCTTACAGAAATCGCGCCCATCACGGCAACCAGCGCAAACCTAAGCGGGCGAGGAAGTATCCGGAATCCAGCACACCTCAATCCAAGAGTAAAAAAACAAATCGCCGTGATCCTAGATACCGGCGATACACCCGGCGGCGAGAGCACAGTAATCAATCCGAACACCAAAGAAATCCTGCGACACGGACTCCAAGCAGAACAAATCAAACAATGGATCGAACACTAACAAACTCGATGGAATATGGAGGTACGTCTAAAAGGAAACATTCGTTTCAATGTCCTCAGTAGCGTCCCGAAGCCCAGATTCCCGAATCTCTTTAGTTAACTGAGCAGACAAATCCCGGTCATCAAGGAGTCGAGCGAACTCGTCACGATACCGATCCCCAACGAGCCGCCGTTCCTGCTCTGTTTCCACAATCAACTTATACCACGACACGGTCGTCGCCGACACATCATACGCCTCTGCCAATGCGTCAACGGGCATTCCTGATAATACATCCTCCCGGAATGCGGCATAATCGAATGACGGATGCTTATCATCGTCCGTGATCAAATGGAGATTGATTCGAGCTCGACTCACGGTTTTCGGGGAAACTGACACCTCTAATTCAGTCGCGATTTCCGCATCGGTTGCTCCCTCGTAAAACCGTTTTACGACCACAACCAAATCATCAATCGGAATCGAGGTACGCACATCATACGAATCAAGTAATAGGGCTATCACGGCCCGAAGTTTCGAATCAACATCAGTTGCCGTTTGTAATGTACCTCTCCCCGCCGCTTGAGATTCGGTGATCGTAGTGTCACCCGCTACGTCCATGAACAACTCTCGTAACTGCTTGGTCTTCTCATCCATAATGACAATGGCACGGTTTCAATGGACAAAAATCCGTTGCGAGACTGCCACACAATGCTTCACTGGTGGGTAATAACATTTAAGCACGTTCTGACCGGGA
Source organism: uncultured Halobacteriales archaeon (assembly GCA_964542445.1). Taxonomy (GTDB): domain Archaea; phylum Halobacteriota; class Halobacteria; order Halobacteriales; family Hikarchaeaceae; genus CAZITY01. The sequence goes on from CAZITY010000025.1 coordinate 18,688, forward strand.
TTTCGTACAATGCTGTCAGTTATCGCCCAAACAGGGGACGTAACCCGACCTACGTTCTGGCAAATCGGGCATATCGGGGAAGCTGTTTTTTATTATCTCGCATCCGTAGCAATCGTCGTATTCCTATATGGCGTATATCGGCGAATCACCCGATACACGAAGGGAAACGAAGAACCATTTCCTCGTATCAACAATCTCCCAAGCCGTATCGTTCGAGCAGTAAAAATTGTCGGCTCGAACGAATTCCAGTTCAACCGAGACATCTATGGTGGTTTGATGCATGCGTTCATTTTCTGGGGGTTTCTGACACTAACAATCGGAACCGGGATACTCGCGATCGATATGGATTTTTATCGACGGATCATGAACGAGTCGTTTTGGGTTGGTGATTTCTACTTATCGTACTCGCTTGTAATGGACGCTATGGGCCTGTTATTCGTGACCGGTGTCGGCATGGCGATCTACCGCCGGTACTGGATCCAGAATCATCGCCTCTGGGGGAAACACACAGGTCTTGAGGACGATCTATTCATTTGGACACTGTTCTTGCTGGGAATCGGTGGATATGTTCTCGAGGGGGTTGGTCTCGTCGGCCGTGAATTCCCGTCGTTCGAGGAAGTCAGTTTCGTCGGCTGGTTTATTGGGGATGTGTTCGTGGCGCTTGGGTTGACGGCGGAGACAGCCGTCACGGTTTACCCTATCGTATGGTGGAGTCATGCGATTCTCGCACTCGCGTTCATTGCAGCAATTCCGTACGCAAAACCCTTCCACATGTTATCGTCTTTTGCGAACGTGGTAACACGCGATGGAAAAGCAGGTGTTCGATTGCCAGGGGTGCCCGCTGATCTTGAGGCGGATACAGGTGCGACATCGATATCGAGTTTTTCGTGGAAAGATATGCTTGATCAGGACGCGTGTACGAAATGCGGTCGGTGTTCCTCCGTGTGTCCGGCAAACGCATCGAGCCGGCCACTCGATCCACGGGATGTAATTTTGGATTTGAAGAAGCACCGTGAGGAAGTTGCGGCTGGGAGTGAACCAGTTGAGATTATTGCTGATGGCGGGACGAGCGTAATAGATGCCGAAACGATGGAGTCGTGTATGGCGTGCATGGCGTGCATGGACGCGTGCCCCGTGGAAATCGAGCACTTGAAATCATTTACCAGATTGAACCGACAATTGGTCGATACCGGCGCAGTGGATCCGAATATGCAGGACGTGTTCCAGAATTTAATGCAGCGCCAGAACACGTTTGGCGAGTCCCAACGGAACCGTGGGGATTGGGCCGAGGAGTTGGAGTTCGACGTGACAGACGCGAGAGAGGAGGAAGTTGAGTATTTGTGGTACGTTGGGGATTACCCGAGTTATGATGATCGGAATCGACAGGTTGCGCGGTCGCTCGCGAAATTACTCGAGGCAGCGGACGTGTCCTATGGGGTGTTGTTTGACGATGAAGGGTATGACGGGAATGATATCCGACGGGTCGGCGAGGAGTTCTTATACATGGAATTAGCTGGGAATATGGTGGAGTCATTCGAGTCGGTGGAATTCGATAAAATCGTGTGTACTGACCCACACTCGTTTAATACGTTCAAGAATGAGTACCCGGAGGTTGATTTCGATGAATTCGCTGATGACCCGATGATGGATTTCGATATTGAGGGTGCCTGGAATGCAGATGGGGATATTTCGGTGTATCACTGGACGCAGGTCGTAGAAGAATTAGTGACTGAGGGGCGACTCAAGTTAGCGGGTGACGAACTGGATTACACCGTTACGTATCACGATCCGTGCCACCTAGGGCGGTTCAATGACGAATATGAAGCGCCGCGAGCCTTGATCGAGGCGACGGGGTGTGAGTTACACGAGATGCCGCGGAATCGATCGAATTCGTTCTGTTGTGGGGGTGGGGGTGGCGGCGTTTGGTTAGATATTGATGATGACCCGAAACCGTCAGAGGAGCGGTTGCGGGAAGCATTGGAGGATACGGAAGCCGGGAGTGGGGTGGAGAAGTTTGTGGTTGCATGTCCGCAGTGTATGACGATGTATGAGGACGGTCGGAAAACCGGAGGATATGAAGATGATATCGAAGTGGTTGATGTGGCGGAATTATTGATTGAAGCGGTTGAACCAACCGCCAGTTAGCCGTCGGTGGTTTTCCGTTGGGACCGAGACTGATTTATTGATTCATTGCTTTGCCCCGACACATGGGAATGGAGAATCGTCCCCGTCGGTTGCGGCAGGATCAGTTACGGGGGTTGGTGCAGGAAACCCGGGTGTCACCAACCGATCTAGTCGCGCCGGTATTCATTGATGCGACGGCCGATGCGCGGGTGCCGATTCCGTCGATGCCGGGGCATGAACGAGTGCCTGTGGATGCGGCCGTTGCCCGGGTAGAAGAAATTCTCGAGACGGGCGTGGAGGCTATTATCGTGTTTGGGATTCCGGAGTCGAAAGATCCGCGTGGGTCGCGGGCGTGGGCGAGTGATGGAGTTGTCCAGAAAGCGATAAAAGATATTTCGGCGGAAACGGATGCGTTTGTAATTACGGACGTTTGTTTGTGTGAGTATACGAGTCATGGACATTGTGGGATTCTCGAGGATAATGCCCGCGCGAATCCAACGTTGACCGTATCGAATGATGAGACGCTCGAGGTATTACAACGGGTTGTGGAGTCGCATGCTGCTGCGGGTGCCGATATGGTGGCGCCGAGTGGGATGATTGATGGGATGGTACGGGCGATTCGATCCGCATTAGATGGTGCGGGTCGCGAGGAAGTACCGATAATGAGTTATTCGGTGAAGTATGAGAGCGGGTTTTATGGGCCGTTTCGTGATGCGGCAGATGGAGCTCCAGAGTTTGGTGATCGGCGGCATTACCAGATGGATCCGGGGAATGTACGGGAAGCGGTTCGAGAAGTCGAGTTGGATATTGCAGAAGGAGCGGATATTGTGATGGTGAAACCGGCGTTGCCGTATTTGGACGTGATTCGGCGTGTGCGTGAGGAGTGTATGTATCCGGTTGCGGCGTATAATGTGAGTGGGGAGTATGCGATGTTGCAGGCAGCTGGTGAGCGTGGATGGTTAGATGTAGAGGCGGTCGCGCGGGAGTCGTTATTATCGATTAAACGGGCGGGGGCAGATTTGATTGTCACGTATTTTGCTGAAGATATCGCAGACCGGTTGTAGTCATTTGTCCAGTTCTAGTGATTGGTTGCGGGTGTTTTTCCGCTAATAGTAACCTTATATTCCTTAATACTAATATTATTATTTGAATATCTGGTTAAATCAATAAAATAATCTTTAAATATGTGTACTTGTATCGATATCACGTGAAGTACACAATGAGTATAATCAAATTCGGTGTATTATTGGATAAACAACAAAGATTTACTCAAGAGGTGGACATATGACCGATCTGCAAGTGCTCGCCGAGGGTGTGAACCTCATGTGGGTACTCGTGGTCACATTCCTCATCTTCTTCATGCACGCCGGGTTCGCGATGCTCGAAGCTGGCCAAGTCCGTTCAAAGAACGTCGCGAACCAGTTGACGAAGAACCTCCTTACGTGGAGTATTGGTGTCGTCGTATTCTTCCTAATCGGGGCCGGCCTCTCAACGATCGTTGGAGGGCTTACAGGCGGGTATCCGACGCCTGGTGCGTTTGATTACATCACGAGTGGATCAAGT
>CAZITY010000025.1:22384-34669 GCA_964542445.1 uncultured Halobacteriales archaeon
GGTGTGAGTTGTTTATTCGGCGCCGTTTTCGCTATGACCGCCGCAACAATCGTTTCCGGAGCAGTCGCAGGTCGCGCGAAACTCAGAGCGTACGTAACGTACACCATTCTGCTTGCAGCCGTGATCTACCCGGTAGTAGTGGGATTCACATGGGCAGGCGGGTTCCTTGACGCCCTCGGATTCCACGACTTCGCCGGTGGCATGATTGTCCACGGCGTCGGCGGGATCGCCGGTCTTACCGCAGCATGGATTCTCGGGCCCCGGATCGGGCGCTATGATTCAAACGGATCAGCAAATGTCATCCCCGGGCACTCACTCCCGTTCGCGGTACTCGGGACCCTCATCCTCGCCTTTGGCTGGTACGGCTTTAATGTCGGTACCGCCGCGACGGTGTTTGTGGTCGAAGGCGAAGCTCTGGCACTCGGCGCCTTCAGCTACGTCGGGCGAGTCGCGCTCGCGACAACGCTCGGCATGGCAATGGGAGCCATCGGGGCGAGTGTCGTCTCGTTATACCTTACTGGGAAAGTCGACACGCTGTACGTAGCAAATGGTCTCCTCGCTGGACTCGTTGGCGTAACGGGAATTGCTGACGCGGTTACGTGGTGGGGTGCATTGGCCGTTGGTTTGATCGTTGGCGCACAAATGCCATTGGTTTTCAAATTCGCCGAGGGGAAACTCAAAATCGATGACGTGTGCGCAGTCTTCCCCGTTCACGGATCTGCAGGAATAATTGGAGCATTACTGTTCCCGTTCGTGGCTGTCAGTGGGTTTTCTGTCAGTCAACTGTATTCCCAGGTAGTTGGAGTGCTCGTGATTACCGCGTGGACCGTGATTGCTACAGGTTTAGTTTGGTACGTGCTCAAAGCGCTTGGGCAGTCACGCGTGGCACCGGACCACGAGCAAGAAGGACTCGATGTCACGGAACACGGGATTGAAACGTACCCAGAATTCGGTGGACCGGAAGCAGTCACCGATGGCGGTCGTCTCATGTCTGATGGTGGGAGCGAACCAAATGAAGGTAAATTGAAGATGGTGATGGCAGTCGTGCGGCCGGATAAACTCGGAGAAGTTAAAACAGCGCTCGCAGAAGTTGGTGCACCTTCCCTAACCGTGACGACCGTGTCGGGTCGTGGCAGTCAACAGGCCAAAACCGGGCAATGGCGAGGCGAACAATATACGGTTGATTTACATCAGAAGGTAAAAATTGAATGTATTGTTGCAGATATCCCCGCAGGAGATGTCGTTGAAGCGATTCGTGAAGCAGCGTATACCGGTGAGCCCGGTGACGGAAAGATCTTCGTCCTCCCGGTTGATGATGCAGTACAGGTTCGAACGGGGAATGCTGGCGTAGGGGCTGTGTAATTCAATTCGGAGTACTTGATTAGCGACTTTTTGGTTATTCTGTTCATGTAGAACAAAAGGGGCTTAGGGATTCGTCTCCGAGTGGCAGTGATGAGTAGCCGACGGTGTCTCCGGGTTGCCACACGGGGATCCACGTTGGCATTACGGCAGGCGGCTGTACTTGAGCAAGTGTTATCCAATCACCGGTATGACGTTGAGATCGTTCCGATTTCGACGACTGGTGATGAGATTCGTGATGAATTGATCCATGAACTTGGGAAAACAGGGGCGTTTGTACGGGATTTAGATGAGGAAGTACTAGCGGGGAATGTGGATTGTGCAGTGCATTCATTGAAAGATGTCCCGACGGATCTCCCAGATGACATCGTCATTGCCGGGGTACCAAAACGGGGTGAAGCGGCGGATGTGTTGGTGACGCCATCTGGTAGTGAGTTTGAGGCATTACCAGCGGGTGCGGTGATTGGAACGGCGAGTCAGCGGCGAAAATCCCAACTATTACACGCGCGTTCTGAATTAGTAGTCAAGCCGATTCGGGGGAATGTGGATACGCGGATTGAGAAATTATTGGCGCCGTGGGTGCAGCAAGAACGAGAAGATCGCGAGGAGAACCCAGAGGAGTATGATGCAGGAGTCGAGGAATGGGAGGAATCGTTGGCTCCGCTTGCACGGGGTGCCCTCGATCGGGCAGTGGAAGTGGAGTACGATGGGATTGTGTTAGCCCGCGTCGGGTTAGTTCGCGGGGAGTTTCTCGGAGATGTCGAGTGTGTGACGTTGCCGGAACCGGCGTTTATTCCGGCGCCCGGGCAGGGAGCGTTGGCCGTGACAGCTGGGCGGGGCTCTGATATAGCGTCGATGATTCGACAGAGCGTTGATCATCCGTTGTCCCGGGTGGAGACGACGGTCGAGCGGATTATTCTCGATGAGATTGGTGGGGGGTGTATTGCGCCAATCGGGATTCATGCAACGGTTCGAGGGGAGAATGTGCATGTCGCGGTAGCGGTGTTTGATCAGGAAGGCCAGGATCGGGTTGGGGGGACCCGGGAATTACCGATCCGTGAGTATGGTGAAGCAGCGAGGCAGTTTGGAGAAGCGCTGTGTGAGGAGGGGGCTGCGAAGTTAGTGGCGGAAGCGAGAGCGGCAGATACGGGTGGATCAGTGAGTCGAGCTGATGAATAAGCCAACCGTCGTCGTGTTTCGGCCGGAGGATGGGCGGGCGGCTGAAGCGGTACGGGTGCTAGAGTCTCTCGGCGTCCAGGGGGTGAGTGATCCGATGTTGGAGGTGGTACCGACCGGGAATACAGCGAGGACCGACGCCTGGATGGTTATTGTGACGAGTAAAACGGGTGCTGAGTTACTTAGTGAGCACGGGTGGGAGCAGGGTGAGGCGGAGTTAATCGCGATTGGTTATTCGACGGCTAATGCATTGCACCAAGCGGGATTTCGTGTTGATAGGGTACCGGATGAGTATTCGTCAGATGGCGTAATAAGAGAGGTAGCGGGGTTGGTTGGGGGGAAGCGGGTTGAAATCGCGCGGAGCGATCATGGGAGTGACCGGTTACGGGACGGACTCGATGCAAATGGTGCGTATCATCATGAGACAGTGTTGTATCGGTTACGGCGACCGGCTGGTGCGGGCAAGTCGATTGATTTGGTACTAGACGAGGCGGTTGCTGGCGTGATTTTTACGTCTTCCTTAACGGTGGAGTTTTTTGTTGAATTGGCCGCTGAACGAGATGTGCGGGAGGCGGTTATTCGCCGGGTGAATGACGGGGTAGTGGGAGTGATTGGTGAGCCAACGCGTGAGACTGCAGTATCCCATGGTATTGCGGTTGATGTGGTGCCTGAGGTGGCGAATTATCAGGAGCTTGCAGAGCAGGTAGTGTCGTTGGTGAGGGAGGAGTAGAGGATGGGTTTATATCGCCGGGTGGTTGGAGTATGTAGTGATGAGTTGCCCGGTTCCAGCGCTAGCTGATCGAGCCCGGGTATGCGCGGAGCGGATTCGTGAGGCAGAGCATGTGGTGGTTGTGTCGCACATTGATGCGGATGGGATTATGAGTGCAGGGATTACGGTGACAGCCGTTGAGCGAGCGGAAATCGGTGTAGATGTTGTGTTTGCGAAGCAGTTGGATCGAGAGGTGATTGCGTCGGTTGCTTCGCACGGTGTCGATACGGTAGTGTTTACGGATTTTGGGAGTGGGCAGTTATCGATTATTCAAGAATTTGTAGAGGCAGGGGCGTTTTCGCCAGTGGTCGTGGATCATCACCAACCAGCTGATGTGGAATTCGAGTGTCATTTGAATCCCTTGTTGGAGGGGATTAATGGGGCGTCCGAGTTGTCGGGGGCGGGAGCGTCGTTTATCCTTGCAAGTGAGCTTGGGGTTGCGTTTGAGGATTTAGCTGGGCTCGCAGTCATTGGAGCGGTTGGGGATATGCAAGCGTCGAGTGGTGGGTTGCAGGGGGCGAATGAGGCTATTGTCGAGGTTGGCGTTGAGGCGGGGGTAATTGAGACGGGAAAGGATCTTTCGTTGTATGGAAAGCAGACGCGACCGCTCCCGAAGTTAATTGAGTATGCGAGTGAGTTGTCGATCCCGGGCATATCGAATAATGAATCGGGGTCAGTGCGGTTTTTGGAAGAAATCGGGGTGGAGTTACAGGTGGAGGGAGAGTGGCGGACGTGGGCTGATTTGGATCGTGATGAGCGTCAGACGGTGGTGAGTGCGCTGGTTCGTCGGGCGGTTGAGCGGGGAGTCGCACCGGGGAAAATCAATGGGATTGTGGGGACTAGTTATGAGTTGGCGATGGAAACTGAGGGGACAGAGATGCGGGATGCGAGTGAATTTTCGACGTTGTTGAATGCGACGGCACGGTATGATCGTCCAGACGTGGGGTTGGCGGTCGCGATGGGCGATCGGTCGGAGGCTTATGATCGGGCTCGTCGGTTGTTAACGAATCACCGACGGCGGTTATCAGAGGGTATAGAGTTCGTGCAACGAAACGGGGTGACGCGGGCTGGGTCGGTGCAGTGGTTTGATGCGGGTGATTCGATTCGGGAGACGATTGTTGGGATTGTGGCGGGGATGGCGATGGGGGTGGATGGGGTTGATGCTTCGCGACCGATAATTGCGTTTGCGGCGGCGGATGATGGAGTGAAGGTGTCGGCGCGGGGGACGCAGTCGTTGGTGCGTCGAGGGCTTGATTTGTCGGTTGTGATGCGGGAGGCCGCAGAAGCGGTTGGTGGGGAGGGTGGGGGGCACGATATCGCTGCAGGGGCGACAATACCGGAAGGAGCGGAGGAAAAATTCATTGGGGTTGTAGATTCGACGGTCGCAGCGCAACTCGGGATCGACGCTGAGGTTTCGGGTGAACAGGGCTAGGTGTCGTGGAGGACACGGTAGGAACCGCGGCCGATGGCGACGGTTTTTTCGGTGCCGTCGGGCGCGTGGCTGGTGATGCGGACATCGGAGACGGCCATTGAGTTGCCGACGCGTTCTATTCGACCGATGATTCGTAGGTCGTTGGTGGCAGGGCGGAGGAAGGTTGTATGGAGGTCGGTGGTGGCGAGGACGAAGTGTTCTGGGTCTTCGGCGTGAAGTCGGAGGGCTTCACCGGCCATATCGACGAGGGTGCTGAGGATGCCGGCATGGATGGTACCGCCCATGCCGGGGGTATCGTCGTTGAGTGCGATTTTCGATGAGTATGGAACGGTGAGGGTAAGGGTATCATCGGTGATGGAGTCGATAGAGAGGTTGAGCCAGGAGAGGAATTCGTCGTCAGTGAGGAGGGTTTCGATGATTTCTCGTGATCGGGTAGTGTCAGGCATTGTACCGAGTGATTGGGTCGGAGGGGTAGAAGGTATTGGCATCTCGGTGGGTTGGGTGTCGGTTCGAGGGGTACGTAATCGCAGTTTGTCTAGGTGGATATCAGTGAGACAGACAGTAGATTGGTGGGTGAAATACTGATCGCAGTGAACCGTATTTGTGTATTCATCGGTCCCCTGGTTGGGTGGATGAATCGGTGGCAATTACTGAATCTCTAGTGTGTTTGTAACAGAAGTAATAGGAAGGGTGTTCAGTAGCGATGCCAGAGGACGAGATTACCGATAGGACTCCGACTCCGTATCTGGATGCAGCTGGTGACTCGGTTCGATCGGCTATTTGTGTTCGTATTCAGGGATCGGCCGACGAATACTGTGTTGTCCGTGGGACGGGTCGTCAATCCAATGGGCTGGCTGTGAAGGCTCTCGAGATAGACTTGTTGCAAAAAGTCGACGGGGGTGAGTCACGAGATCGTCTTAGAGTGACGCTGTCTGGTTATTTGAATGGGTCTGTGGTTAATTCGGGATAGTCATTGAGCGTGTCAGTCGAGTAGTTCCGGGAGTCAGCGAGCTGGTCAAGTTGTGCTTCTCTCGGTCCGAGGTAGTTTTCCCAGGCTTTGGCTTGTTTGAGGTAAATGTGGGTGTCGTGATCCCACGTGAAGCCCATGCCACCGTGGTTTTTGATGTCGGCGGCGAATACTTCGTGGAGTCTCGTGCCCGCGTAGGTTTTGAGCGTTGTGATCGCTTGAGAGGCATCAGGAGTGTCGTTGTCAAGTGCCCACGCAGCGTAATAGGTGAGAGAACGGGTTTGTTCTGTTGTCGTCCACATGTCAGCGATTCGGTGTTTGACGGCTTGGAATCGACCGATCGGTTGGCCGTATTGGTAGCGTTCTTTGCCGTAGGTGGTTGAGAGTTCAACGGCTCGGTCAGCGGCGCCAGTGAGCATAGCGGCGATCGCGAGGTTGTATCGGTCGATGGCGTGCTCGAGATGTTCGCCGGCGGCGTGTCGGGGGCCGAGGATCGCTGAATCATCCACGGGGTAGTTGTCGAAGGATACTTGGGCGACGGGGCGAGTTTTGTCGAGACTGTCACTCGGGGTGGTCTCTATGTCCGACGGGTCGATGAGGAATAGGGAGATACCGTTGTAGCCGGTAGCGGCTTGGGTGCGAGCGGCGACAATGAGGCGATCGACGTGGGTAGCGTGCGGCACGAGGGTTTTGGTGCCAGTTAACTCGTATCCGTTTTCGACGCGGGTTGCTGTCATGTCGATTGCGTGGGGGAGATCTTCGTGGGGTGAGTCGTAGAGGGCGAAACTGATGCGGCGGTCGCCGTTGGCGATTGCAGTAAGTTCGGAGTCGCGTTGATCGGAGGTCCCGTGGTTCGCAATGAGTGGGACGGCGAACGCCATGGTTTCTGGGAACGGGCCGGGCATTGCGTATCGCCCGAGGGTTTCGAGGAGGGCGGTGAGGTATAGTTGGCCTTCGCCGAGCCCATCGTATTCGGTGGGGACGGTGATGGCGGTGAAGTCGAGATCCGTGATTTCGTCCCAGATGGTATCGATAACGCTGGTTTCGCCGTCGATAACTCGCCGGGCGAGTTCGATACCGTCGTTTGCTTCGAGGAGTGATTGAGCGGTTTCTTGGATCTGTTCGTGTTCTGGTGAGAGTCGGGCGTCCATTATGCATCCCCCGTGTTCCGGTGGGTTTCGTTGCTCTTGATGTCTTTCGGGAGGCCGAGAACTTGTTCGCCGATGATGTTTCGATAGATGTCGCCGGTACCAGCAGCGATCCACGACCCGTAGGAATAAAGGTAATCGGTGGCCCAGCGACCGGTTTCGGGGCCGTCGTACCAGAGGGTTGCCTGGGGGCCAAGGAGGGTCATGGCGAAGTTTTCGAGGTCGATGGTGAGTTCGTCGGTGATGAGTTTATCGAGGGTGCCTTCGGGGCCAGGTACGGGGTCGTCGATGCGGTCAGATACTTGTCGGAACGCGGTTTTTCTGGTGGCTTCGATGCGGGCGTCGAAGTCCGCGAGTTTCCGGCGGATCCGGGGGAGTTCAATGATTGGAGTACCGTTTTGGGTGGTGTGTTGGCAGTACTGGATGAGTTCATTGAGTCGGCGTTTGAGTTCGAAGGCTTTGGTCCCTGATTGTTCGTAGGCACTGATGGTTCGGATGACATCCCACCCCTTTCCGACTTCGCCGAGGACGTGGTCGGTTGAGGTGCGGGCGTCGTCGATGAAGACTTGGTTGAATTCGCGGTCGTCACTGATTTGGTGGAGTCGTTCGAATTCTATGGCGTCTTGGTGCATGTCGACGATGAAGGCGGTGATGCCTTCGTGTTTGGTGCCGGAGAAGTCGGTGCGGGCGAGGAGGATGTACCAGTCGGCGATGTGGGCGCGGCTCGTCCAGATTTTTTGGCCGTTAATGATCCATTCGTCGCCGTCGCGTTCGGCTTTGGTTTCGAGGCCAGCGATATCGGAGCCGTGCTCGGGTTCGGAGTAGCCCTGGCACCAGACTTCGTCGCAGTTGAGAATGTGGGGGATGAAGCGTTCTTTTTGCCAGTCGGTGCCCATTTCGATGAGGGTGGGGCCGACGAGGTTGACGCCGATACTATTGATGTCAGGTGGAGTGTTGGCGCGGGCAAGTTCGTCTTCGTAGATCATGTTCTCGATGACGGAGAGGCCCATGCCGCCGTATTCTTCTGGCCAGTTGGGGCCGGCCCAGCCGTCGTCGGCTTTGGTTCGTTGCCAGTCTTTGATGAATTCGACTCGTTCTTCTTCGTCCTCGGGGAGATGCCAGTTACCGGTAGTCCAGTCGTCGGGGAGGTTGGTTTCGAGCCAGTCGCGGAATTCGTACTTGAATGCTTGTTGGTCGTCGGTTAGCGCGAAGTCCATGGTTAGTGACGTCTTTCGTCATTGTGTGGGGATGCATAAGTACTTCTGTTGCTTCTGGGAATTTGAGAAAAATCGTTCTAGAGTGGTTGTTCCATAATTCCTATACGAGTTCGGGTGGTTGCTCGTTGGCATGGAAATCAGTAACGTTGAGTTGTTGATGTATGAGTTTCCGATTGCGGAGGCGTGGGATGTGGAACCGGAGTGGTATCGGACGTTTCATAACGGGATGACGGGGTGGGAGAATACGGTGACGGCCAGGCAGGAGTGCATAGTGCGGTTGACGACGACAGATGGATTGGTGGGGGTTGGGAGTGCGGATACGGCCCATCGGGATCCACGCGTGGTTGGGGCGATTATTGAGAACATTTTGGAGCCGGTGGTCGTGGGTGAAGATCCGACTGATATCGAGCGGTTGTGGTATGAAATGCGGGACGCGTGTGGGTCGCGGTTAGCGGGGGCCAAGGGGCTTGGGTACAGTGCGATTGGTGGGATTAATGTGGCGTGTTGGGATTTGCTCGGGAAACAATTGGGGTGTCCGGTGTATTCGTTACTCGGGGGGGATCCCGATATTCCGGTGGAACCGTATATTGGGACGTGGACGCATGGATGGCGGGAACCGGACGACCTCGATTCGCTCGTAGCGGAAGTTACGTACTATGTAGAGCAGGGGTATGAGGCCGTGAAAATACGGGGTGGGCAACCCAATTCGGAGAATGATATTCGGTCGGTTCGGGCGATTCGAGAGAAATATGACTCGGATGAGCTCGCGATAATGATCGATATCAACGAGGGGTATTCGCGGCAAGAAGCATCGAAGCGCATTGAGGAGTATGAGGAGTTCGATATGTTCTGGATTGAGGATCCGTTCGAAACAGCTGACATTAGTGATTACGCGAGGTTCCAAGAACAGACGTCGATTGATATTTTTATAGGTGGTGGGCCGTCGTCCCGGGAGTTTACGCAGATGGTGAAGCAGGGGCGGACGACGAATTTAGCGTCCCTGTCAACGGAACATGGTGGGGGGATCTCGGAAGCACAAAAGGTGGCGGCGTTAATTGAGAATTGGAATTTGACGGCGGCGGGGATTGCGCATGAACCGTTGGGGTCGATTCCATTGTTTCATGTGTGGAAGGCGATTCCGCCGCGGATTACGGAGGGATCGTTCGTGGAGTATGACCCGGAGAATTCGTGTTTCGAGCAGTTGTTGACGGATCCACCGGAGTTCGACGGTGATGAGTTAGTGTTGTCTGAGGAGCCAGGGATTGGGACGGGAATTAATGATGAGTTCATTGAGACACACCCGTTGCCGTCTGAGCCGAATCCGAACGCGATCTAGTCCGAGCGTCGAGACCGGGGTAGTCATTCGAAGAAATACGAAGGGGTGTAGGTGCGATTGGCGTCGGCTTCGTAGAGCGCGATGGTTGCTTCGATGTCCGATCCGGCGTACGATGTGATAATGGGTTCGAGGGTCTGGATGGTGTGGGTGTCGCGTTCTTGGATGGCAGTGAGGTAGGCTGGGGCGAGTTCCCGGCCGAATCGGGTGTTATCGAGCGGTTCATCCTTGTAGGTAATTTCGTGTCTAGGGATGTCATAGGCTGTGAGGCATTCTTCGAGTGCGGGCCATTTTTCGTCTGCGAGGTCGGCGGCTTGTTTTCGAGGTTGGTATAGATCAACGTGATGCGCCGTGAGATCTGGTCCGTCTCGTATGCCGTGTGCGTTGAGTCGGTGCGTGATGAATGGGAGATCGAAGTTGGATCCGTTGTAGGTGACCATGCCTTCGATTTGGTAGGTGGCTAACCAATCGAACGCGTCGTGGATCAATGTTGGTTCGTCACTCGTTGTGGCGAGTGTGTGAACAGCCCACTCGAAGTTGGTCGTGGTAGTGTCGTAGTAACCAGTACCGATGGCGACGAGCGTGTTGGTGTGTGGGTTGAGGCCGTTGGTTTCGATGTCGAGGACACCGATTCGATCGAATTGTTCCGCGGGATCGAGTTCGTGCGTATACATAGGAATGTGGTGATTTTCGTGTGTATATCTTAATTCCACGGAAACTAGACTGAAAGTAAAGACGCGGGCGGAATCATGTTTATTAGTGAGGGCTTAGATTGAGTCTAATTGTTCGATGACTATGCGTCGGGGTACTGGGTCGATACGCGTTCTCCATGTCGACGATGAACCAATGGTGTTAGAGTTGACATCAGAGCTGCTTTCGCGGGAGGACGACCAAATTACAGGTAGTAGCAAAAACGAGCGCGAGCGAAGGCCTAGACGCGCTAGAGGACGGTTCGTTTGAGTGTATTGTGTCGGATTATGAGTTACCAGGAGCCAATGGGATTGAGTTTCTCGAAACCGTTCGGGAATCCTATCCAGACCTTCCGTTTATTTTGTTCACAAGCAAAGGCTCTGAGGAAGTAGCGAGTGATGCGATCTCGGCTGGGGTGAGTGATTATTTACAGAAAGGATCAGGGACGGAACGGTTTTCGTTGCTTGCGAATCGGATTACGAATCTTGTTGCGCAATATCGGGCCGAAGTGCACCTAGAAACACGTGCGCAGCAACAAGAACGGGTGGCGGAATTAGGTCAAGATGCTCTCTCGGGGCTCGCACTAGAGGAGTTATTTGAGAAGGCAATCAGGCTGATTACAGAGACATTTGGATGCGAGTTGGCAGAACTATGCGAGTACTCCGAAGAGCAGGATGCCTTGATGGTGCGGGAAAGTACTCGAGGGGATGAAGAACTAGTTGGGACCAGGGTTAGTGTCGACCGCGATTCACAGTTTGGGTATACGTTACAGACTGACGAGCCAGTTGTCGTCAGTTCGTTCCCGGACGACTCCCGGTTCAGCGGCCCTGCATTTCTCGTGGATGCGGATGTCGTAAGCGGAATCAGTGTTGTTATTGGGTCACAGACCGATCCGTGGGGCGTCCTCGGGACTCACACGACAGACGAGCGATTGTTCACGAGTGATGATGTGAATTTCGTGCAAAACATTGCGAATGTGCTAGCGGCGGCAATTGAGCGTGCTGAAACTGAAGAAGAACTCCGGGAAACGCATGACCGGTACCATCGGATCCTCAAGCATCTATCGGATTATGTGATAATTGTCGATGGATCGGGTGAGATCACGTATGCGTCGCCGGCGATTGAGCGGACTATGGGGTATGCGCCCGAGGAGGTCCATGGGTCGAATGCGTTCGAGTTTGTGCATCCGGATGATAGGGAAATCGCGATGGATGCGTTTGCGGATACCATTCAGGATCCCGAACAGGAGGTCAGTGTGGAGTACCGAGCGAAGGCAGCAGACGGGTCGTTCAGGTGGATTGAAGCGCGGGGGAATAACTATCTTGACGATCCCGTTATTCAAGGGGTGCTTGTGAGTGTTCGAGATATCTCAGAGCGGAAAGCCCTCGAGTCACCGAATGAATAATCCATAGAAGTGGTGACTACCGGGCGGGATCACTACTGATATTTCTTGTATCGAAATATTTGCCTCGGTGCGGTTGAACGAGGACGTTGGATCCTGGGGCTCCCCCAGGCTTATCTCCTTGTTCATCGTTACCACCAGAACAATAAGGGGAGTCGAATGCGGTGAGTGAGAGGACACAGCGGTCTCGTGGGTATTTCGCAGTTCTGTCGGATCCGCCGGTCGTCGTGGTCGCGCTAGTCGTGTTCGTGGCGATGATCGGGTTCGAAGCAGCCTCCCCAGCGCTACCCGTCGTTGCCGATTCGTTCGGGATTAGTGACGCGCAGGTTGGGCTTGTGATGACGGCGTTTTCGGCGCCGATGGTTCTGTTCGTCTCGGTTACTGGTGTCCTCGCAGATCTGTACGGACGACGCTTAGCGTTGCTCCCGTCGCTCATCGCGTTCGGGATTGCGGGAATCGCGATTGGAGGCGCAGGGTCATTCAGTACAATCCTATTGTTACGGGTTGTTCAGGGTATTGGGTTTGCGGGAGTGCTTTCGATTACGGTGACGGTCCTCGGTGATCTCTATTCAGGAGCGGAAGCATCGACTGTCATGGGTATCCGGGCGAGCGCCGCCGGGGCCAGTAGCCTCGTGATTCCGGCGGTTGCAGGCCTCCTGGCAGGGTTTGCATGGCAATATCCCTTCTTGCTTCATGCGCTCGTGTTCGCTGTTGCGGTGCTCTTCTATCGGTATGTGCCGGAGACGAGTGTAGCCGAATCGACCGATAGAATTCGCGTAACGTTAGGGAAGT
>CAZITY010000026.1:0-30658 GCA_964542445.1 uncultured Halobacteriales archaeon
CCCTCGACCTAATCCTTACGAAGGATTCGCTCTGCCAGTCTGAGCTACACCGGCATTACGAACGAACATAGTTGTGATTAGTGGAATAAGGTTCCGGATTGCCGTCAAATTATACTTTTGTGACCGTGAGGTCTAGACACACGTTGACTTCACGGGGGGAATATGATCGAACAACCCGACGGTTATCAATTGTAACACTATACTCCGGCGAGGCTACTTGGGAAATGGCTACCTCCCCCGGCTTGAATGGGTCATCGTCAGGTTGGATGTCGTAATAATGGATTGTACACTCATCACCCGCGAGTTGAAGGGCTGTTGGAAGGAAGTCTTGAGCTGAGTGCGGGAGGTTCATTACGATCCGAGATGCCCAGTCCTCATATTGCGATGCTACGTCTCTGACATCACTTGCAACTGCGGTGATAGATTCACTGACGTCGTTATTCTGGGCATTCTCACGAAGGTAATCAATGGCCGTTTCGTTGATGTCCGTCGCAATTACCGAAGCGCCTCTGTCCGCCATTGGAATCGCAAACGGCCCTACGCCCGCAAACATATCAAACACCGTATCTGTTGTATTAACTTGACTTGTGACCCGTCTTCGCTCGGTTGCTAACCGCGGTGTGAAATACACTTCTTGAATATCGAGTTTGTAGGACAACCCGTATTCGCGATGAACGGTCTCAGTTTGATCACCATGCAGGAGTTCCCAATCACGCACTCGCTTTTCTCCATGGACAGTTGAGGCCTTGCGAGCGATCGTTTCAGCAGACAAGTCACTTTTTAGGACAGCGTCTACGAGTTCCTTTGCTCGTTCATCATCGGCTTCCTCTATCAGAATTATATCACCCAGTCGCTCGTATGTTGGTGTGAAAGAAACATGATCAGCGGGTGTTGTTTGTTGCTCTCGGGAGTCAACAGCTCGATCCTCAACTTCATACGGCAACGGAAGATTATCGGTAGAGGTTACTGGAATAAACAACCACCCGTTTTCGCTTTCTATCTGATGAGTATAATCACGCACTCCATACTCGGCAAGCATCCGTCTCGTGGTTTCACCTTCTTCGCGAGGAACCCGTACACACGAGACGATCATTACTCTACTGTATAAGGTCAATGCGAGTAAGCGTGACGTTTCCCACGACTCTTAACCCACCGACCAACGGACATGATCGTATGCTCACCTTCGTGGGGCTCGGATTATACGATGAACGGTCGGTAACCGTCGCAGGACAAGACGCAATTCGGGCGGCGGATACCGTGTTCGCCGAATTCTACACAAGCACCCTAACCGGGACCACAATTGAATCCCTAGAACAATACCATGACACGACAATAACCGTCGCAACCCGGGAAGATGTGGAGCAAACACCAGCTAAAATTCTACAAGCAGCAAAAACAGAGTCTGTTGTGTTTTTGACTGCAGGCGATCCAATGGTATCAACCACGCATATCGATCTCCGACTTCGCGCACATAATCGGAACATTTCTACTCGCATCATTAATGGAACCAGCGCACAAACGGCGGCAAGCAGCCTCACGGGATTACAGAACTATCGATTCGGGAAAGCCACTACCCTCCCCTTTCCAGACACGTTTACGAATCAAGCAGTTCCAAACAGCGTTATTACAACGATCACTAACAATCGGGACCGAGACCTACACACGCTTGTTTACCTAGACATTCACGCCACAGAAG
Source organism: uncultured Halobacteriales archaeon (assembly GCA_964542445.1). Taxonomy (GTDB): domain Archaea; phylum Halobacteriota; class Halobacteria; order Halobacteriales; family Hikarchaeaceae; genus CAZITY01. Next base: position 1,697 of record CAZITY010000026.1, read on the forward strand.
AGCAATACTTAGACATTCCAACAGCCGCCAAAACACTCTCACCGCATTTCGGCGGGGAACTCGGGGTAGGGATCGCACGCGCGGGGAGTCAATCACCAACCGTCATTGCAGACCGGTTAGATTCGCTTGCGTCTCACTCCTTTGGAGACCCGCTTCATTTACTCATTATTCCCGGTCCACTCCACGAACTCGAAGGTAAGGCCCTTCACGCCTTCGCCGATGTCCCTCGGTGCCTCCTCGACAATTGAGTATTGCGCTCAAGGAATACTATCGATATCGCAGTCGATCAGCGAGCGAATTACCGCACGACAATCTCTAATTCATGGCCATCGGGATCTTTCGTGAATGCATAGCGATCTCCGCAACTCGCAGGATCCCGATAATCCTCCGCTTCTCGCGCCATTAATTCATCCCACGTCTCATGCAAATCACCCGTCCGGAGGGCCATGTGCCCCCATGAATCACCCATCGTATAAGACCGGCCATCATGGTTATACGTTAGTTCGATTGACATGGCTTCCGTAGGGGCATCTCGGGGTTTCAAAAAATACAACGAGAAGGAATCATACTCACTCCGCCGAACCAACTCATAATCAAATTTCCGTACATACCATCCAATTGCCGCATCCGCGTCTTCCGTCCGAATCATCGTATGATCCAAACTCCACTTCGCCCCATGATCCCGCTGTACCACTTCGATCTCGTGACCATCGGGATCCTTCACAAACGCATACCGCCCCCCGCACGAATCGGGATCACGATAATCCTCAACCCCACTCTCCAGTAACTCATCGTACGCCTCGTACACGTCGGGAACTCGAACCGCAACGTGTCCCCATGAATCACCCATCGTATAAGACCGCCCATCATGATTATACGTTAATTCCAATACAGTCCCTTGATCATGCATATCCTCCGGGCCAAGGAAACTCAACGTGAACGTATCATGTTCACTCCGGCGTTTCTCTTCATACCCTAAATGCGTCGTATACCAATTAACAGCATCCTCCAAGTCCTCTACCCGAATCATCGTGTGATCAATCGTTCCGTCCATATAGACAATTCAACCACCATCCACCGAAAAATTACCGAACCGAGAACCCATTACCTACCGCCTAGTGACAATCCGTAAAACGTCCTCGTCCGCCAATTCATGATCTAACCCGACTTGTTGTTCATCATGCATTGCACTCGGTCCAGAGACCCGTGCATACCGAAATTGATCATCCAACCCACCGCCTAACTCCTCACACGCATCCCGGACAGTCCCCCCTGAAAATAAGACCAACGGCTCCTCATAATCAGGTCCTCGCCCCGGCTTATCCATGTAAACCCGAATTAACCCCAACGACTCCCAGATACTCGCCCGTAACTCCTCTAACCCACGTTCCTCTTCAGCACTAACGAATATAACATCTTCCGGGTTCAGTCCATGCGAGACTAACTCATCTTTCACTGTCTCCACATACGATCCAGTAATCAAATCGGCTTTATTCATCACCGTAATCGAGGGTACATACACCCGATTATCCAAAATCCCGTCAATCAATTGATCAATATCAATCTGCTCCCGGAGCGCCACATCCGCATTGATCACTCCTTGCTCCCGCAACACCTCTTTTATCACTTCATCCGATAACTCCTGATCAACACTCGACGTCACACGAATCCCGCCCCGCCCCTTCTCGGACACGGACACGCGCGGCGGCTCCGCATCCAACCGAATCTTATTCTCATACAACTCCCCTACCAAGTGATCATACTGCTGGATCTCAAACGGTGATAACACAATAACCACCAAGTCCGCAGTTCGAATAACCGATAATACCTCCCGCCCACGCCCACGACCACCAGCCGCCCCTTCTATCAACCCCGGAACATCCAACAACTGGATATTTGCCCCCCGATACTGCAACATTCCCGGATTCACCGAAAGCGTCGTGAATTCATACGCTCCCACCTCACTTTCGGCATTCGTCAATGCATTCAATAACGTTGACTTCCCAACACTCGGGAACCCCACTAACGCCACCGTCGCATCACCCGTTTTCTGCACCGCATACCCATCACCTCCACCGGACGAAGATTGTTGTTCCAACTGCTCCTTCTTCTCCGCGAGTTTCGATTTCAACCGACCGATATGCGCCTCCGTCGACTTATTGTACGGAGTCTCCCGTATCTCCTCACGAATCGCTTCAATCTCGTCCTCTAACCCCATCACTTCAAACCTGAACGTTCTGACGCGAAAAACACTGCGACTCACCCGAAACTGCTTCTAAGAAAAGCAATTCTTAAACACGACCACGCGTTTCCGTAAATTATGACTGAGACCATCGAAGTCCTCGTTCCAGGCGGCCAAGCCACCCCTGGCCCACCCCTCGGACCAGAACTCGGGCCAACAAACGTTGATGTCCAAGCAGTCGTACAACAAATCAATGACGAAACCAGCGCATTCGATGGCACTGAAGTGCCAGTAACAATTGAATACGAAGAAGATGGCTCGTTCACCATCGATATCGGAGTTCCCCCAACCGCTGCCCTCATCAAAGATGAAGCAGGATTCGAAACCGGAAGCGGGGAACCTCACTCGAATTTCGTCGCTGAACTCACCATCGAACAGGTACTACAAATCGCCGAGCAAAAACATTCAGACCTCCTATCCTACGACATTAAAAACGCAGTGAAAGAAGTAGGAGGGACCTGCGTTACCCTCGGCGTTAAAATCGAAGGAGAGGACGCTCGGGAATTCGGGAAACGCGTAGACAGCGGTGAATTTGATGAATCCTTCACGGACGCCCCCACACCCGAGTAACCGATTTAGTAACACTACAAATTCGTTCCATCCCCGATAAAACCCGGTTCGACGGTTTTAACACCCCTATACCACCTTCAATTAACCGAGACAGGTAGTCACCTGTTTCACACCGTAGCAGCCATTGGGCGTACTACGGAGGTGAACAATGTCAGAGCAGGATTTAGAACAAACGGTGTCAGACGCTATTAGCGAGGCACCTAAACGAAACTTCAGAGAATCAATTGATCTCGCGATTAACTTACGCGATCTTGATTTGAACGATCCATCAAATCGTGTTGATGAGAGTGTTGTCCTCCCCGCTGGTACCGGGCAGGAAACAAGAATCATCGTGTTCGCAGAAGGTGAAACCGCAGTCCGCGCCAGAGATGTCGCAGATGAGGTATTCGACGAGGATGCACTAGAAGATCTCGGAGATGATGAAGATCAAGCGAAAGATCTCGCAGATGAAACCGAATTCTTCATCGCCGAAGCCGCGATGATGCAGGACATTGGACGGATTCTAGGGACTGTATTAGGTCCACGGGGGAAAATGCCGACTCCACTCCAACCTGACGATGATGTTGTAGAGGTAGTAAACCGTATGAAAAACACTGTCCAACTCCGCAGTCGAGACAGACGAACCTTTCATACTCGAGTCGGAGCAGAAGATATGGCACCAGAAGATGTTGCTGACAACATCGATATTATTCTCCGTCGGTTAAATGGAGCTCTAGAAAAAGGCCCGCTAAATATAGATTCAGTGTACGTAAAAACCACGATGGGTCCTGCAAAGAGGGTGGCATAAATGAGTGCAGAGACCAAACGCCGGACCGAAACTATTCCGGAATGGAAAGAAAGCGAAGTTGAGGAACTAGAAGCTTTCATCTCATCATTTGATACAATCGGGATCGTTGGTGTCACTGGAATTCCGAGTCGACAACTCCAACTTATGCGTGCGGATTTACATGGGGTTGCGGCTCTCAGAATGAGTCGGAATACACTCATTACTCGTGCACTCGAAAATGTCGATGAGGGTGTAGAAAACCTAGTTGAGTTTGTTTCGGGACAGGTTGGGATCATTGGGTCGAACGAGAACCCGTTCACGGTATACCGGCGACTGGAAGAATCGAAGACTCCCGCACCGATTAGTGCAGGTGAGGTGGCGCCGAACGACATTGTGATCCCGGAAGGGGATACCGGAATGGATCCTGGCCCGTTCGTTGGTGAACTCCAAACTGTCGGTGCCGCCGCGCAAATCATTGATGGGTCAATTCGGGTTACTGAAGATTCTATGGTAGCTGAAACAGGTGATGTCGTTTCCAATGATTTGGCGAATGTACTTTCTGAGTTAGAGATTGAGCCTAAAGAAGTAGGGTTGGATCTTCGTGCCGCTGTAGCAGATGGAACACTCTTCGAACCAAGTGAGTTAGCGATCGATATTGAGGAATATCGGAATGACATCCAAGCTGCAAGTGCTCGTGCTACGTCGCTTTCAGTCGGTACTGGTTTCCCGACAGCAGAAACAATCAGCGTTATTCTCGGGTCTGCAAGACGGAATGCTCGGTCGGTGGGTCTTGCAGCCCATGTCGAAAGCCCGGATATCCTCGGAGATTTAGTTGGGCAAGCAGACGCCGAATTACGATCCTTGGCTCAATTTTTACCGGATGATGTTCTCCCGGAGGAATTGCGCGGCTCACCGGATGAAGGGGTCGTTGAGGCTGATGCGGAGCAAGAGGAACAGGTTGAAGAACAGGAACGAGAACAAGCAACAGAAACAGACGTCGACGATACTGACAATGACGATGATGACGATGATGATGCAGCTGGTGAAGGAATCGGCGCTATGTTCGGATGATAACTTATGGAATACGTATACGCAGCATTACTGTTACACGAATCGGATGCAGAGATTAATGAAGAAAACATCACGGATGTCCTCGACGCAGCAGGTGTCGATGTCGATGAATCCCGAGTGAAAGCCCTTGTGGCCGCACTTGAGGATGTCGATATTGAAGAGGCGCTTGAGAGTGCAGCTGCGGTGCCTGCAGGCGGTAGTTCGCCGTCGACGAATGCTGATGAGGAAGCAGGAACAGAAGAAGAAGAAGAAGCTGAAGCGGAAGAAGAGGCTGAGGAGGCAGAAGAGGAAGCCGAAGCGGAAGAGGAAGAAGATGTGAGCGGTGAGGGACTCGGTGATTTATTTGGATAACCCTACAGGCTGATTTGTAGCGGAATAGGTTTACATAGAATGCCCAACCCACGGGCGTTCAATGGATGTGTTCGGTATTCGGATCGTATTCGCGCCGGCGAATTCAGCGGAATTATTTGGATTCGTCTTACTAGGGGTAGCGTTAGGAACAATAAGTGGGTTAACGCCAGGGATTCACGCGAATAATTTTGCGTTATTGCTAGCTGCTGGCGCGGCTGCGATTCCGGGGCCGCCATTGTTACTTGGAGTTGTTATGCTTGCTGCTGGGGTAGTGCATACGTTTCTCGATGTTGTTCCAGCCATTGCGTTTGGGGTTCCAGATGCGGACATGTTTGCCACGGCCCTACCCGGTCATCAATTAGTTCTGTTAGGGAACGGTCGGGAAGCACTTCGGTTATCTGCACTCGGCAGTGGCCTTGCGGTGCTTGCCGCAATCCCACTATCGATCCCGATCACGTATGCGATGGTAAAAATCTATCCAGTTTTGTATCCCCATATGTCCATTTTGTTACTCGGAGTCGCGGGGTTCCTCGTTATCACCGATCGTTCATTAATTAGTAAAATCGGCGCAGTAATTGCATTCGGAGGGAGCGCTGTTCTTGGGGCGACACTTCTCGATGTTACCCCGAATGCTCCGTTAGACGGCGGGGGAATGATCGCTCCATTGCTCGCTGGATTATTTGGTGCGCCGATCCTGCTCGATTCATTAGCAGGAAAAGGTATCCCTGCCCAACCGTCTGCTGTAATTAGCGTTGCGCCATCTTTCATTTTACTTACCGCTATCGCCGGTTCGATTGCTGGGGCTATTGTTGGGTATTTACCGGGGATTTCGAGTGCAATAGCGGCGATTATAATCCTTTCCCTGTACCCGAAAGCAAACGGTCCCAGAGGATTCATTATCGCTACCAGTGGCGTTAATACTGCGAACACGATCTTCGCCTTATTCGCGCTCGTGGCACTAGGCTCCCCGAGAACTGGCGTGTTGGTTGCGTTGGATCAAACCGGGGTGCCGTTGAATTTACCGGTACTTTTGCTCACAATTGCTTGCGCAGCAGCGTTTGGGTTCGTTCTCGTGTGGAAAATCGGTGATCATTATTTACGGTTCATTGGGCAAATTAACTACACTCGACTTGGTATCGCGATTTTTGTTGGTCTCATACTTACCGCGTTTGTGTTCGCCGGGTCACTCGGCCTGTTCGCGTTCCTCCTCAGTGCTGTTTTTGGAATGATACCACCTCGATTAGGCGCCAGACGAGTGAACCTTATGGGAGTACTTATTGGCCCAATTGTACTGCCGTAATTTTGTTCCCGCAATCTGTCACCTAGGCGTGTTATCGATGGAAAGTAGTGCCTTTTTCTTGATCTTCAATCGTAATTCCCAATGATTCAAGTCTTGACCGTAATTCATCGGCTTGCTCGTACTCGCCTGCTTCTCGTGCTTCGTCCCGAATAGATAGTACCAGTTCAATTAATTCATCGACGAGTTCATTGGAATCGTCCGAGTCTACGAATTCGAAACCGAGTACATCAGCAGCAAAAGTATCAAAGAACTCCAATGCCTGCATTAATGCCCGATAATCATACGGGCGTTTCTCATCGAGATAACTATTGATGTGACGAACGACTGAGAATAGAACTTGGAGTGCTTCTCGGGTGTTAAAATCATCATTCATCGCTGCAGTAAATTCTTCTCGGGCATCGGAAAGCGCCGTTTGCAACCGTTGGCTTGTGGTAGTTGCAACGGCATCTGGGCTATCAATCGTCTCTACTAATCGGTCGTATACTCTGGCCAATCGATCCCATCGTTCGACAGCTTCGTGTAACGCGTTCTCAGAAAAAGTTTGGCGCTGGGAATATTGTGTGGACAACAAAAACATTCGGACAGCATTCCCGCCGAACTCGTCCACTGCATTATGAACGGTGAAATAATTCTGTAAACTTGAACTCATCTTCTCACCAGCGGTTTCAAGCAAGTTAACGTGCATCCAATATTTCGCGAATTGCTCACCTGTCGCAGCTTCACTTTGCGCGATTTCGTTTTCATGATGGGGAAATATCAAGTCATGTCCTCCGACATGCAAGTCAATTTGGTCGCCAAGGTGAGTCATGCTCATTGCAGAACATTCAACATGCCACCCTGGTCGACCCTCAGCCCATGGTGAATCCCATGTTTCTCCACGCGGTTCATCTGGTGGTGTGATGCCTGATTGAAGATGTTCCGCTACGGTCGAAGGATGAACCGAACCAGCTTTCCATAACGCAAAATCTGCTGGATGTCTTTTGTCATCGAGTTCCTGCGGAGTCCCCTGAGGTTCTAGCTCCTCTATGTTCTGATTAGATAGCGACCCGTATTCCCTAAATGTGGTCACATCAAAGTACACTGATCCGTTCGATTCGTACGCATATCCGTCTGCAATGAGTGATTCAATTAGTGAAATGATTTCTGGTATGTGCTCAGAGACCCGTGGATATACGAATGGGCGTTTTAAATTGAGCCCGCGCATATCTAGTAGTGTTTCCTGAATAAAAAATCGGGCTACAGCTAATTCTGAATCTCCAAATTGTTCTTCAGGAACACGAGCGACTATTTTTTCGTTTACATCAGTAAAATTCTCAACGTGCTTCACGGTGTACCCGAGATACTCAAGCCACCGCCGCATTGTATCAACATGCACCCAGGAACGGGCATGACCAAGATGCGGAAAGTCAGATACCGTCAACCCACAGTAATATAAAAGGACATTATCGGGATTACGAGGTTCGAAGACTTCTCTCTCACCTGATAGAGTATTCGAGATGACGAGAGTCATTAGTACTAGTAACCAGCAGGTTACAGGTTAAATCGTCGGATTAATCTGACGTCGGGTTAGCAACGTGTTCGATGCATCGGAGGGCTGTTGCGCCGGATGTTCGAGGAACACAAATAACTGCTGTTCTTTCATTCGCTGAAACGGCGTGGACTGGAATTTCATGTGACTTACAACCTAATAGAAGAGAACCAACAACTATCGGTGTTATATCCCCCGAGACGCATAACCAGGTTACCGAGTCCTTCTCAATAGTAGGTGGTAAATCAGTGAGTTGTAACGGGTAGGATGTATGCATTGTTATGGAAAGATCGAAGTATTGGTCCGTTTGATTATCAAGTTGTTCTCCGTACCGACGGAGCGCACTAGCGATCGCTTCCGTGTCACCAGAAATCGGGAGATAACGGGCTGCTGCGCTGTAGTTAATAACTCCAGCGCGTAGTGCCTCGTGTATGCAGGGATATTTTTTTACTGTTTCGCGGGTGCGGGAGGCAAGTGACATCTAGACACTAGCATGCATGTCGTCTGTTATTAACCATCCGGCATGAAGCCAGCCATATTGGAGTTGATGGTTATTGGAGGAGGATAACTCCAGCAATTCCAATGCCGATTAGCACGATCAGTATTCCTAAAATGGCCATCCAGCCGCCCACAATAAACCCAGTGACCAGGGCGATTGCGATTGCCAATACGCTAAGGATGATTACTGGAAATTGATCGGGTGAAATCGAACGGGACGGTTGACGAGGCTGAGGTCTCCCGAGTTCTTCCGCGACTTGTACCCCAGTCTCCTCTTCTGTTTCTTCCTGTAATTCGATGGTAACGTGTTCCGAGTTAGACCCATATCCTGTTACAATTTTTAATCGTCCTGACAGCGGGCGGGGACCGTCACGGATTGTAATTCGGGCGCGCTGCGAGTCGTCTGCTTCAATATAATAGTTCGAAGTGGGGATCGTGGCGTACTCAGCCAAGTCCTCCATGAGTTGTAGATGAACATGCACCGCGGACCCGTGGTTGGTGAGGGATACCTCGAATGAATCGGCCGTCTTGAACACATTCATGTCAATAGCTATTGAATGGGGCTTCTCCTGATTCAATTCGACCTGTAATGTGTCCACTAAGGAAGTGTGACGCAAAGCCGCACCAAAAAAGTTCAGTTTTACGTACCTTTCGAACGTAGTTGTATGTGGGCGTCTGTGTCAATCAGTTATGCTGCTTCTTCTCGCATATCAGGCGGGAGGAGGTTCGGGATCCCATCTTCAATCGGGTACTCTTCGCCGCAATCTGTGCATTCTAGGGTCCCAGTAATTATTTCGCCATCGTCAGATTCCTTGTCAATTGTTAATATTAATTCGTTTTTATCAATAGGACAACACAAAATCTCCATAATGTCTTCCTTCATACTCGGTCACTTCGCGTGCTGCTCCAAAAGCATGACGACCCTTCATCTATCTATTCACCCATAATTTTCGAATTTAACAGCCTCAATGTCAACCCCGTAGTCTGATAGAATTGATCTTACCGCGGTAATGAAATCCTGAAACCCGAATACCAACAGCTCTCCGTTGTTCATCACTAATTCAATACCGGCACCTAGATCTTTCTGTACGTAAAGCACTGATTGGCCGGTAGTTGCTAGCTGGCTTAGTTTGTGTTCAAAAATAAGCGTTGGATGATGAAATAACACGGAATACCCTGTTTCAGTCGCCGCAGCTCGTTCCGCAATCCCCAATGCAGCCCCAATTCCCGGTCCACTCGCAAGCACTACCACTGGGTATCCACCCTCGTAATAGTTCTGTCCAAATGGGCCTTGAACTTCAACCGAATCACCAGGTTCTCGTTGAGCCAACCACGAGCTCACTGTCCCAGTCCCATCAACGGCTACCGTTATCTCGAAAGTATCTCTAACAAATGGCGATGAGATGGAATAATGTCGCCCAAATGATTCATCATTTATCGTGGCCTGCAACAGCACGAACTGCCCAGGAAACGCTTCAAATTCAGGCGGACACTCGAACCGAAACTCAATGAAAGAAGAATCAACCCGGGTTTTATCCAATAGCTTAACTGACGCCATTCGTCATTCCAAGGAGTACGTCATTTGAAGGGAGATGAAACTACAATGGTTTCGTCCCTATCAGGACCAACCCCTACCGCAGCAATTTCGGTATCCACTGCATCAGCAATGAATTCGACGTACATCTTCGCAGAAGTAGGTAGCGCGTCAACACCCTCGGAAACAATGGCTCCCCAATCAACTGAATCCCACCCATCAAAAGTTCGATAATTCGGTTCGCATTCTCCCCACAGTTCCGTTGTTGGGGGCATTGTATAGATCGTCCGACCATCCAACTCATATGACTCTGCGACTTTTATTTCTCCCAACTCTGATAACACATCAACGTGGTTTATAGCAACACCAGTAATTCCATTAACCCGAGCGGCATGGCGAAGCATCGGTAAATCAAGCCAACCTATCCGACGCGGCCGACCCGTCACAGTCCCGAACTCACCGCCTTTCTCCCGTATTTCCTCCGCAAGGCCACCCTCCAATTCCGTTGGTAATGGACCTGTCCCCACACGAGACAGATACGCCTTCACTACGCCAATCACATCACCCTGCCCGACAATCGTCGGGCCTATACCCGTCCCCGTAGCAGCACATCCAGCAGATGGATTGGAAGACGTCACATACGGATAAATACCATGATCAATATCAATCGAGGTACCTTGTGCTCCCTCAAATAACACATTATCCCCATCCTCAAGCCGATCCGCAAGGTACGCTCCAGTATTAATACCCATATTACCCGCCTCAATTCGTTCACCATACTCCTTATACTCTGAGAATAACGTATCGATATCAAACGCCTCCCCCGGCTCCTGATCAAATATTTCTTCTATAATCGCTCGCTTTTGTGGAACAACATACTCTAGCCGTTCACGTAACACAGTTGGATCAACTAAATCACCGACCCTGATCCCCCTCCGTCCTGCTTTATCTTCATACGCCGGACCAATACCTCGGCCGGTTGTGCCCGCCTCTAGATCAGTATCGCTCTTCGCGGACTCTTCGATGTCATCCAAAATTCGATGATACGGGAAAATAACATGCGCCCGGTATCCGAGCCGGACATCCGGAGTTATCCCTCTCGAAATTAACGAATCTATCTCGTCAAATAACGTCCGAGGATTTATCACACAACCATTCCCAAGAATCCCAGTGCGACCTCGGATGGCTCCACTAGGAATAAGAGACAACTTATACTCATTTTCCCCCTTGACGACCGTGTGTCCCGCATTATCTCCGCCTTGATACCGAACGACAACATCAGCGTCTTCGCTGTATACATCCACGATCCCGCCTTTCCCTTCATCACCGAGCTGCATTCCAACGACGGTAACGGTCATACCGACGTGTGCTTACATACGTGCAGGTAAACGCATTACGAATTCTCTGCTCGGGGGAGGTGTTGACCCACTCTGTCAACGATTCATGGAAATTAAGTTAACGATTAGCTGGTCATTCCCCTTGATAACCGAGTTAAATTAGGGATTTATTAACTATCTCCTAGTCAGTTATTCTCTTGAAATCCTGATGGCAAATGCTAAACAATCATACATATCGTGTTGAATATTAAATAATATCAGCCCCATAGTTGTCAAACAGGATCCTAAAAATTACACCGTGACTCGCACAATTCTTTACGTAGCGACAAACACATCGAGTTCGGAGCTAGAGGAAATCCTCCCGCGTTCCAGATTTGATGTGATTGCTGCCCAATCGATAGTGGCGGCTCATAAACAGTTACAAACAAGTTCAATTGATTGTTTGATTATCAATAACCTCAATACCATTGACGTCCCGCTGAGCGAAATACTCTCGTTGTTAACAAAGGCTTATCCGCATCCGATCATCCTCATTGACGGTACGCACTCTGCAGAAATTCCAATTTCACATCCGCATTGCCAAGTAGTTAATTCAGAACACCTCGATGCGCTACCCAGTAAAATTGACGGATTGATCGAACAACAATCCCTCGATACCGCAATATCAGAGCATAACGAATTACAACGCACGATATTAGACATCATTCATGAAGCCACAAAGGCCACAAACAAAACTGAAATCAATTCAGTAGTATTCGATAAACTCCAAAAAACGAGCTTATTTGAATACGTTTGGTTAGGGAGCTATGACTTGAATTCAAATGATCTATCAATTGAATTTCCGTCTAAGGGTAAATTCTCTATCCAGACAGTGACTGATATCCTTCAAATCAGTGACGATGCTATATTTGATAGAGCGGTACATTCCCATGATATCCAATCTACGACGGCGCCAGTCAACACTCGTGAAACTGCCCAATTGAATGGGTACACAACGAGTCCATCATATCATTTGAACTGTGCGGTTGTACCCGTCCAGGAAACCAATCAGGCTTTCGACATGATGATTTTAGCAACGTATCGAGCGAGCGCGTTTGACGCCCCCGAGAAACAGTTACTGATAAAACTACGAGACACGCTACAATACCTCAAATCGAAAATTGATCAGGAACAACCAGAATCTTCACAATCAACAGAAGAAGTCGATACATTTGTCGCTACCCTTGTTCATGAATTACGCTCTCCGCTTGGCATTGCACAAGCATACCTCGACATTGGTCAAAACAATGGAGAAAACACTGACGAAGCGTTTAAAAAAGTTGATGAGGCGTTGAATGATCTGGAACACACGATCGACGATCTGGCGTCAATGGCAAAGAATCGGATGACGCCCGAGGTGGAAGAAATCGAATTAGAACCACTTGTTCGAGAGGTATGGGAATCATTTGAAAGTGTTCATGCCTCGATCCAAATTGAACCGGCAGGTTGTGTGACTGCAGATCCAGCCCTTCTCAAAATCCTCTTTAGAAATGTGCTTTCCAACGCCATTGAGCATGGTGGCGAAAATTGTAAAATTCAAGTCGGTAAACTCACTAACGGGTTTTTCATTGAAGATACAGGAAATGGGATACCCAGTGAGATCCAAGACGAGATCTTTACAAGGGGATTTTCCGATGCTGGGGGGTTAGGTGTTGGGTTGGCGCTTGTAAACGATATCGTTGAGGCTCACGAGTGGAAGATTGATATTGACTCCGAGGTTGGCAGAGGAACCAGAGTTGAAATTACGAATGTGACGATGAAGGCCACTAACGAAGAAGACTGTATTGGTATAAACTTTTCTTAATATGGTTTTTACTCAATTTTTCAGTATTATTTTAGATTAATGGTTGTTTTAATAGGTTTTTCTTGCCGGCTTGTGATCTGTAATTACCCATTAAATTGATATAGGATGATCGCGTCGGTCTTAATTACATCCCCGTTTAAAAAGGCCGGTTGCCCGATACAAGTCATGACAACTTCGCGAAAAAATACTACGGTCCTCGTAGTTGATGATGATGAAGCATATGTCGAAGTATATGCGAAATGGTTGCAGGACGATTATAATGTTATTGTCGCCAACGGCGGCGGTAAAGCGTTAACAAGATTGGATGACACTGTCGATGTGGTTTTACTCGACCGACGAATGCCAGAGTTGAACGGCGATCAAGTATTAAAAGAAATCCGGGAACAACAGCTAGATTGTCGGATTGCCCTCGTTACCGCTGTAGAGCCCGAATTGAACATCGTCGAAATGGACTTTGACGAATATCTCACTAAACCAGTTTCTCAACGCGATCTCAAAGAGCTCATTGAACAATTGCTCATGCGTGAGCGGTTTAGTGAAGCAGTACAGCATGGATTTCAATTGGCATCGAAAAAATCTACGTTAGAGGCTACGTACAGTACTGATGAATTAGCAAGGAGTGATCAATACGCTGATTTACTTGATGAGTTGTCAGACATCGAAGACAAAATTGGGCAGTCGATTAATGATCTTATTGAATCTGATCAGATTGTTGCAGCCTATAAAGACTTACGAGAACATCAAACTAATTGACGTGTTTTCCTAAAGGTTTATTAGTGAAATAGAGTAACGTTTAAAAACCTTCCTCGCAAGTTAACATATGCCATGATAGATCGGTTAGAAAAAGAAGTTGATATGTTGGAACGGCACTTGCAAGTTCTCCGAATGGTCATCCAGAACGAGCCAATTGGAATCGTAAAAATGTCAAATGAAACTGGGTATCCCCATCATAAAGTTCGGTACTCTCTTCGCGTACTAGAAGAAGAAAACCTCATCGAACCTTCTAGTCAAGGAGCTATTACGACAGAAAAAACCAAGGAATTTCTTAACGAACTCGATGAGAAGATAGATAACGTGATTTCGAAAATGGAGGATATGAAGATACAAGACTTCTCTGAAGTTGAAATCTAAACAAAAATACAGTATTTCGCAGAGGGTTTATCGAAGTATTGATTTATAATTCCGGACTAGTAACGTGGAACGCACTCTCTCGAGCTTCAATGAGGCATAAATGGAATCCATTCTTTCTAGATAGTTTCACGTAGTTCTTTCGCTTATCGCGACTCAGGAATCCACCGTCAGTAGCTTCGGCGGCCGTTTCCAACGCCTCGGGTGAGAAGAAACTTGCAGTAACAAGAAATGCGCCACCAAGTCCGTCATGAGTCGTTGAGATGGCCGACGCATCATCAGTTAACTTATCCATCATTGAAGCATCAGCGGGGTCTCGGTCGTGATTTATATTCGCAACAATCAGGGGTTCTCCCATGCGATCCCGAATAATTACGTCAAAAGAGCGAGAGATTTCTTCTTCCTCCGTGGTGGTCCCCTCTAGTTCTCCATTAAGTTCGACTCGGTCAATGCGTGGAAGTAAGTGATATAACTCTTTTAACGACGCCTCATTTCCAGTATTCCGTATCTCAAATGGGAGTTCAGACGTAACCCATTTTACAAATTGATATTCAATTCTGTTGTTAAGGAATTCACGAAATGGTTGGTCATCAACGACCGCGTCATTAATAGAAAATCTAGTGTGTGTTTCTAAGTTGAGATTTGATGCAAGGGCTGATTGATCGATTTCACCATTCTGCACATCTTCAATGGTTGCTTCGCTCTTTGAGTTATATCGAATAAATAAATCTGTTTGTTCGAGAGCCTCATTTGGAGACAAGGAAACAGTCTGAGACGAGTGTCCTGATTGTTGTGACGCTGTATCTTGTCGCTGTATCTCAGACTGTAACTTATCTCGTTCTGTTTCAAGTTTGTCTCGTTCGTCTTCTAATTCCTCGACTTTCTCAGCTAATGTTTCAATTCTTTGATGTTGGCGTTGAATTCGGTCCTCAACTTCGTTAAGTTGTTGTGATTGGCCCGAGGGTTTATTCGTTGATTGGCGATCGGCGGGTTCTTGTGGTTGCTGTGTGGTTTTTGGATCCGTTGGTCGGTCAGATTGAATCGACGAGTCTTCAGGATCAAGTGCAGGGATCGAACGTGTTTTTCGCCACTCTTTCTCCTCACTAAATCGGTCATTATTATCTCCAGCTGTGCTCGGTCGAGTTGTTTGCTCTTGATTCGAACGTCGGTCAACGGATGACTGATTGACACTTGGATCGTCGGAATTCTCACGCTGTGATCCGGCTTCTTCAGGTGATTCTGTTTTGTCTAGGTCGGATTCAGGAGCCGGTTTCTCTGGGTCACCGTCAGACGCTGATACTCCTTCCTCGCTGGTGTGCTCAGGGATCGAATCCTGTTCAGGTTCTTCTGGCCGATCCACTTGTTCCTCCTCAGAGGTTCCTTCGGGCTCCGATTCACTGTCAGAAGATGATGCGCTGCTTGTCTCCTGGGAAGGATCAGCATTAGTCGAGGGAGAGTCCTCCGCTTGTTCAATTGCAGTAGAAGCAGAGTCGGTAGTACTTGCTACTGTTTCTCCATTCGGAGTCGGGATTTCTATTACTGATATATCCACTGACACGACTTCATAAATACCCACTTCCTCCGTGGCCAGTTCAAACGCTTCGTCCCCGGTTACAACTCGTTGTGCATTCCCCACGATGGCGACATTCATCGAGCGACCACCGTGATACAATATAAAATAATCACCGCTGATGACGTTTTCACTTAACTTCAAATACCCAGTGAAACCAGAATCTGATAGGGTAGTATGGACTTCTCGAATTGGGGTATCATCAGTAAAGTACTGGGCTTGTGTTTCACCGCCATATTCTTGCATCGTGAATAATAAGACAATTGACGGGTCAGGTGCTTGATAGACCGTTCCAGATGCACCTCGAAAACTATCAATATCGCCATCGAATACCCCAATAACATTCCCGTTCAACATAAACAACCAAGCCCCAGCAGCGGCCGCCGCTCCAGTGAACCCAGATTGTTCCAAGGAAATTAATCCTTGAAGTCCGTCAGAGAGCGGGCGAGAGTCCCATGATTCGATAATATCGACGCTACCTCTATCCATACGTTATTCCTACCGGACAGTTGGGAAAGACATTGCGGGGATGTCTGACAAGCGTCTGATTACAACTTTCGTTGAGCATCGTCAGCTAATTCTTGCATACGCTTCGATAATCTCCCTGCATTAGAAAATTCATCTTCACTCATTGCCTCAGCCAGCGAATTGCCGAGGACAAACACTGCATGTTTATGTTCGCTTTTGGATTTATGAACATGGGATGGTCTAACATCAAGCATTTCATACGTCTCAAACGTATCTGATGAAATGTCTTCGCGGTTAGCAAAATAATCCTTGATGATTACCATTTGTCGGTGTAGCTCAAGGAGTTCGTCTTTATGCATGTTAGGTTATTAAGGTGATAACACGTTTAAGTTTTCTTTGTAACTCAGTGACACTCTTATCTTGACTGAGGAAGAGACGGGAGTGGGTTTTTATTCGGGGATTAGAACACGTATTCGTCGTCATGACCCATCAGGTCATCTTCGAATTCTGTGTCGGCATCATCATCAATTGGGCCACTAGTTTTGTATGCTTTAAGTCCTGTTGCGAGGAGTTCTTCAACAGCTTGTTCTCGATTAACAAATTCCCCTTTGTCTACGAGTTGTGCAATCTGCATATCGAGATGTTCTGGAACATTAATCTCCACGTCAACCATTTGATTTCGTGAATCGCTTCGGGGAGGGGGTTCTTAAGCTTGACGGGGAGAAAGGTATTGTTCTTCTCAAAAGTTAATTAGTAATTTACAGATAAAAGATATAAAAATCGAAAATAATTTTCGTAGTTAGGGATTTATTTTCAGTTATTCATCCTAGGTGCCCTGGTGATTTATCTCCGCAACTAGTTTTTGAAGATGAAGAATAGTTATCGGATTAAATTGGGGAATGAATTGGATTAAACTTTCTTGTAATCTGAGTTTTTGGAGATGTCTTCTCGAAAGATTCATTCATGAAGCAACGAGCATCCCTAGTAGAATAACGCCAAGCACCGTCAGTGGATAAAATCATCGCGCAATCCCTATGCTTTCTAACTAATGGAGTGGAATAATCGGGATCCGACTAACCGACCGGAAGAAACCAAGTTCCATAGTCAATCTGTCCCACTTACGACTAATGAATTCCAACCACTTTTTAAGGCGTTCTCCCCGCCCTATTTTTCGTGGTCCCCACCAAACGGACCAGGATTTCTAGCCGTCGGTAGTGCAAATACTATTACTACAGGGGGAGCCGACCGGTTTGAAAAAGCAATAACGGAAGCCACACAACTATTCCCCCACCTAGATTACGAACCGAGTGATCAGGCGGTTGCTCGACCAAGACTGTTCGGCGGCGCTGCATTCAATCCAGATCACACAGGGAGTGGACCCTGGGTCGATTTTCCATCGCTACAGTTCTTTTTACCACGGATTCAAGTAACCAAACTCGTTGACCAGTCGTTTCTCACGGTAACTGAACCATCACACAGTAACCAAACACCCAAGGACACCATTGCGCAGGCTAAGCAGCACCTCTCCGATAGTCATTCGACAACAAAACAACAGGGGCCAAGCATAGGGGAACTATCCAGATCGGTATCAAAAACGGAATGGAACGCCCAGATTCAAGGAGTGAGGGAACGAATTGCTGAAAACCAAGTCCAAAAAGTAGTCCTCGCACAGACGCTTACAGCGCAGTTGGAAAAGGGGTTAGATGAGCAGTCTATTATTCAGAGCTTAAAGCAATCGCATCCAAATTGCTATCAATTCTTATTTTCACCCACGAGGAATAGTACCCTCTTTGGATCTTCGCCCGAACAACTGATTACCCGGAAAGGCTTGACGATTGGTACAGGGGCACTAGCGGGTAGCATTGGGCGGGGGGCTTCACCAATTGAAGATGAAGATCTCGCAAATGATCTTTGTGCAAAAGGTAAAGAACAGCAGGAGCACTCGCTTGTTAAAGATGAAATCGTTGCCAACATTAAGCCGTATTGTGCAGCTGTCTATTGTGGTACTCAGCGAGTAATGAAGCTCAATTCAGTCCAGCATCTACACTCGCCTATCTCTGGATTGCTAACCGAACCGATTCATATTCTAAAGCTGGTGAAAACAATTCATCCATCACCCGCAGTTGGTGGGATCCCGCCGGAAAAAGCATCAATGATAATTAATAACACTGAGAGTAATATACGCGGTTGGTATGCGTCTCCCGTGGGCTGGTTCGATTTCAATGGTAATGGCGATATTGTCGTCTCGATTCGATCTGCAGTTCGTCATAAGACCGAGGCTATCCTGTATGCAGGTGCAGGTATTGTTGAAGACAGTCATCCTGCATTAGAGTGGGACGAAGTAGAACTCAAATATCAACCAGTGCTTGACGTCCTCGAACCATGACGATGCCAAATCTGAGTACCTTATGGGGGGAAGTTATTGCTGATGAATTAGTGAAACATGGGGTGGACAGTGTCTGCATCGCTCCCGGTAGTAGATCCACTCCATTGGTGGTGGCCTTTGCTGAACGAGAGGAAATTACGGTGTTTACACATTTGGATGAACGGTCTGCGGGTTTTTTCGCGGTGGGGAGAGCTAAACGGACAGGGAAGGTTACGCCGGTTGTTTCGACATCGGGGACTGCGGTTGCTAATATTCATCCGGCAGTAATTGAGGCCGATCAATCGCGGTGCCCGTTACTCGTTCTCAGTGCTGATCGACCACCGGTGCTTCATGAAACTGGTGCAAATCAAACTATCAATCAGCAAGGGGTGTTTGGGGACTCGGTTCGCTGGGAACGAACACTGCCAGAACCTCAACTTGATGAACAAATCCTCCGGGCGCTCCGGACGTTTATCGCGCGATGCATTGCGCATTGTCACGGGGCATATCCAGGGCCTGTTCATCTCAATATCCCTTTTTCGAAGCCGCTTGCTCCAGTTGAGGATACTAACAAAACGGGTACGCACGAATTAGATATCGGAGATGTAGTGGATGGTCGAACTGGTTCGTACACAACCCTGGAGTTTGGCAGTACGACCTTGTCGAATGATCAGTTAACCCAAATTTACCGTGCCGTGAAGAAGTCCAAACGAGGACTGATTATTGTTGGGCCCATGTCGCCAACAAATCCATCGATTCCCGCAATTCTCGAAATGGCTGAATCTATCCACTATCCTATCCTTGCCGATCCACTTTCTGGGATTCGATTTCATCCAAATATTGATGAATGCCTCGTATGTGGAGGCTATGATTCTTATTTAGATCAACAAATTACCCAACACATTGAGGAGCCCGAATTAGTCCTTCAATTTGGAGATAATCCGACATCAGTTCAATTACACGATTACATTGCTCGAACCAAACCGAAACATTTCCTTATCGACCCAGCTGCGGGGTGGCAAGAGAGTACTTTTACAGCATCGGATTTAGTCATCGCAGATCCTGACCGAGTTGCGTTAAGTTTAGCATCTGTGGATGTTGAACCGGATTCCGCATGGGTATCGAAATTTGACCGTTTAGAAACAAGCTATTGGGAGAAAGTAAACAGCGTTGACAGATTCCATGAGGGCCAAATTCTAGATGCTGTGCTCGATATCATTCCGAGTCAATCAGTGGTGTTCGTTGGTAATAGTATGCCGATTCGAGATTTAGATCGGTTTGGTACACCCCGCCCTAAGGAGCTATCCCTTGTTGGGAACCGTGGGGCAAGTGGAATCGATGGGAACATCAGCACTGCGCTAGGAGCGGGGAGTGGGTCAGGAGAACAACTGGTTGCGGTTCTCGGTGACTTAGCGTTTTATCACGACATGAATGGCTTACTGGCGGTTGATCGTTTTGATATTGATGTTACGATTGTTGTGGTAAACAATGATGGTGGGGGGATTTTCCACATGCTACCAATCGCGGATTTTGACCCTCCTTTCACGTCGTATTTCAGAATGCCTCATGGATTGCAATACGAACACGCAGCTGCGTTGTATGGATTGTCATATGCACACGTAAAATCCCTTGACGTATTGGAGAACGAATTATCAAAAAGTGTCTCCACAGATGGCTCTATGATTATCGAAATGGAAACAGATGCAGCAGCAAGTCACGAAGCTCGTCAGGCAATCCAAGAAACCGTAACCACCGAATTGACCTCGGCCCTCAAGTCCAAATAGTGGGTTAAGATTTGATTACCTAGAGGCACAATCCACAGTGATTTGATTGGTGAGCGCACAATTTTTTAATTGATACAGACGGTGGATGAAACAGCGATTGTAATCGTTAAAAATACCAAGGTACTGAAGAATAATCTGGTCGACGTCCTTCAAGAAATGCCTGTTTCCCTTCTTCGGCCTCATCCGTCATATAGCCTAATCGAGTCGCCTCACCCGCGAACATTTGTTGACCCACTAACCCGTCATCGACTAAATTGAATGCGTATTTCAGCATTCGAATTGCCGTTGGGCTTTTTGCGTTGATTTCTTGCGCCCAATCAAAAGCAATCGCCTCTAGTTCATCGTGGGGAACAGCAGCGTTAGCCATTCCCATTTCCACCGCCTCTTCTGCACTATAGGTTTTGCCAAGGAAGAAAAGTTCTCTTGCACGTTTTTGACCGATTTGTCGAGCTAGATACGCGGAGCCAAATCCTGCGTCGTAACTTGCAACATCAGGATCAGTTTGGAGGAATTTCGCATGTTCTTCACTAGCAATCGTCATGTCACACACGACATGGAGGCTATGACCACCGCCAACTGCCCATCCAGGGACAACCGCGATAACCGGTTTGGGCATGAACCGAATGAGTCGCTGCACCTCAAGAATATGTAATCGACCAGGTGTTGCACCATTATTTTGTTCGTCATCGTATTCATAGCCGGCGCCACCTCGGACCGATTGATCGCCACCCGAGGAAAAGGCCCATCCCTCATCTTTCGGGGACGGACCATTTCCGGTGAGCAGAACACATCCAACTTGTACTTGTTTCCGGGCGTGATCGAGCGCAACGTATAATTCATCGACGGTTTGGGGTCTAAATGCGTTTCTTACAGCGGGTCGGTCAATCGCAATACGAACCGTATCATCAGTCGTGGATCGGTGATACGTAACGTCACTGAACTCCATTGGTTCGACCGGAGTCCAGTGTTCCTCGTTCATTATTCCAGAGACCATGGGCGGATTCGGTGGTCTCAGTGGAAAAAGATTCCCGTCCATACGACGACTCGGTTTTTTGTTGAAGGGATTCAGAAGTGATACTAGACGCCGTTGATAATTTTTTGGATGTTGTGTTACATCAAGGAATCAATGTGACTAAATCGCTGCTGGCGTAATCCAGAGTGGAATGGAAACTCGGGGAGTCTCTCGGACAGAAGCTTGGGTTGCTGCGTTGCGTCCACATACCCTTCCTGCAGCAGCCTCCCCCGTGGTCGTTGGGACAGGGTTCGCAATCCATGATGGTGTTTTTGTCTATTTCCCAGCAATAATGGCGTTGCTCGGAGCGGCACTCATCCAAACTGGCACTAATCTCGCGAACGATTACTATGATGCGATAAAAGGGGTAGATACCGCCGAGAGACAAGGATTTACGCGGGTTACGCATACGGGGTTAATCCCCGCCAAAACAGTCCGAAACGCAATGATCGTTGCCTTTGGTGGAGCGATGATCGTTGGGCTCTACCTCGTTTGGCTCGGGGGAGTCCCGATATTGGTAGTCGGTGTTCTGAGTATCGCTGCGGGAATTCTCTATACAGGTGGTCCCTATCCGTTTGGGTACTACGGGTTGGGGGATATTTTTGTATTTGTTTTTTTCGGGTTGATTGCGGTAACTGGCACGTATTATGTACAATCCGTCTCACTATTGCAGGCTAGCTTCCCTCTATGGATACCGCCGAATACTATTTCTGCAACCGTTATAATCGGAAGTATTCCCATGGCCGCGTTAATTACTAACATCCTCGTGGTTAACAACATTCGTGATATTGAAACTGATAAAGCAGCGAACAAGCGAACTCTCGCAGTTCTTCTCGGATATACCGGTAGTCGAATTGAGTTTTTTGCCCTTCTTGTGCTCGCCTACAGCATCCCGATTTACTTTTTCACCATCGGTTACTCGCCAATTATTTTAGTCCCTCTTGTAACGCTTCCGCTTGCAGGGAGCCTCCTTAGGACGATTATGAGATCAACCGATGCAACCAAATTAAATAAGACACTAACCAAAACCGGCCGATTAACGGTGATATACGCCGTGTTGTTTGCCTTTGGTCTCGCCTTATGACATTAGAAGTCCACCCCCTTTCTCTCGACTTGCACTCGCCACTCCAAACAGCCAATGGGCAATTAAATCACGCGAGGGATTCATTATCAAACTCACAAACGACAACGTTGGGATCGGCGAATCAACTCCCTTACCTGGGTGGACAGAGAGCATAAAAAGATGTCAAACACAGTTAGAGGCCGCCCAACAAATATACGAGTCAGATGGCCTAAAAAACACACTTTCCTTTCTCGCTGATACTCCGGCAGCCCGCCATGGCGTATCACTTGCTGCTGCAGATTCCAGCGCGCGTAAACGCAATCGACCGCTCTATCAGGAGCTAGGACAGTCCCAATCGATTACGAAGCTCGATGTGAATAAAACTATCAGTGGAGCCGATCGAGAAAAAATCCTTTCAGACGTAGAGTCAGCGATTGATGAAGGATTCAGGACCATTAAAATTAAAATCGGGCTACACGACCCAGCCACTGATATCGAAACTCTCCGGATAGTGCGAACACGGATCCCATCGAGGATCAACCTGCGTGCTGATATCAATGGAAACTGGACCTATCAAGACGTGACCAATCACATATCTGATCTCCAACGAATTAATCTAGAGTATCTCGAACAGCCCTTCTCTCCGAAAGACCTATCCAGTCACAGAAAACTCCGTGAGGAATCCATCCCTATCGCCCTCGACGAATCACTCAAAACGGTACCCATTTCGCGGATATTATCACAAAAAGCAACTGATTATTTCATCATTAAACCAATGAGCATCGGTGGAATTAATAAATCTCGAAGAATCGCTATGACCGGCATAAAAAACGACATTTTACCAATAATTACGACAACGTTCGACAGTGCCATTGCTCGAACAGGCGCAGTTCATTTAACAGCAAGTCTCCCCGAACGATGCCCCGCAGGCCTCGCAACCGGAGAGGCGATCAAATCTGATCTCACCACCGATCCAGCTCCCGTTAACGACGGGCGGATTGCTGTTCCGCAATCACCAGGAATCGGTATTTCCCCGGGTTTTGACTGGTAACATGGAAGTAATCCCTGAATGGTTAACGCGCGATTTACTCGAACACCGGGGCTCAATCACACCGACAGAAACAGCTCTGACAGATCCAAAATACGAAAAATCCTTATCGTTTCAAGAACTGCATTCCGTGGTCAACCAGATCACGACCAAGCTTAAGGATGCTGGAGTAAAGTCAGGTAGCCATGTCGGGATTGGAGTGTCAAACCAATCCGAATTCATCCTATTAGTTCACGCGTTGATCCGATTATCTGCTGTTATTGTCCCCCTTAACACTAACGCTGAACAGCAAACACTGAATCAACACATATCACACGCAGATGTCTCACTCATCGTAGCGAACGAACATCCAACAGAACACGGGGTAGAGCCTAGCATCCCTATAGGGGTTTTTTCTACGAATAATTCATTACAGAATCCAGAATTCTCCCTAGACCATGACCGTAATGTACCCATAACAGCTGCGAGCAAACCAGACCAACGACAAGTACTGATGTTTACATCTGGAACCACTGGTACGCCAAAAGCAGTGTCCTTAACGAAGCAGAATCTCGTAATCAATGCGATAGCCTCTGGATACAGGCTTGGATTCTCGGAAATGGATTCCTGGTTATCTTGCCTCCCGATGTACCATATGGGTGGCTTCGCGCCGATCATTCGATCGCTGGTGTATGGGAATGAACTCGTTATCCAACAAAAATTTGATACCGAACAAACCCTCGAACTCATTGATGCATACAAGATCACAGGACTCAGCGTAGTTCCCACCATGGTTAAGCGATTCTTAGAGGCCGATTGGACACCACCAAATCACCTTCGCATTGTCCTTGTTGGCGGTGCACCACTTTTACCTCAACTTCGAGAACAATGCAATGATAACGAAATCCCAGTATTCCCCACGTATGGCTTGACAGAAACTGCCTCCCAAATCGCAACCGCACGACCCCAAATAGCATTCACGCACAAGGGTACCTCCGGGAACCCAATTTTATTCACAAACATTTCCATTCTCGATTCGTCCAAGACACCTGTAGATACTGGCAATCCAGGGGAAATCGTTGTCGACGGGCCAACAGTCACCACCGGCTACTATAATAATCCAACAGCGACTCGACAATCCTTTAGCAAATATGGTTTTCACACTGGTGATACTGGGTATCTGGATGAACATGGACGATTATGGGTGACCGGTCGAATTGGCGATGAAATCATTACCGGGGGGAAGAATGTGAACCCGCAGGAAATACGAGCGGCGCTCAAGACCCATCCCGGTGTTCAGGAAGCGTTTGTCATTGGCATTCCTGATGAAGAATGGGGTGAACGCATCGGTGCTGTTGTCGTAACAACTGATTCACTCTCTCGTGAAGAATTAACACGCCATTGCCGGAGCCAACTTGCAGGCTTCAAGATTCCCCGCACCATCGAATTTGTGGACTCGCTACCCCGCACGAAATCGGGTACCGTAAACCGAGAGACAATTCTGGAAATCCTAAAGCAGTAAACCTTTCCACCAATACACTAACAATTACGGACCGAACGTGTGCACCCTAATTTTGGCGTTTGACGAATTCGATAACGCCCCTATTGTTGTTGCAGCTAATCGGGACGAGCAGAAAGACCGACCTGCAGTTCCACCTGCGAAGATAATGAGTGATCCACGAACCATAGCTCCTCAAGATAAAAAAGCGGGCGGAACCTGGATTGGGTATAACGAACACTCTGTTTTTGTTGGGATAACCAATCGATGGGTCACACCCCCGTTATCGTCTGAACGGTCCAGGGGATTACTTGTATTAGATGCGCTTGAAGCACCCACGGCCATACAAGCTATCCTCACCGTAGTTGAGGAAATATTGACCCGAAGGTACGATGGGTTCAATCTCGTCATCGCAGCTCCATCAATGGCGACCATGATCACATGGGACGGGTCAATCGAATTGACTCAACTACAATCCGGAGTACACGTTGTAATGAATGCCGGATTTGATGACAACTTTCAAAGCGAATCCAGTCAACTAGCACGGAAAACTACTCAACAGGAAAACGCACGACAAATCCGGCGGGAATTACAGCCTGGGACCGCTGAAACTCCCGAGAAATGGCTCAAACGAGCTAGAGCAATCCTCTCAAAGCACGATTATGGCGTGTGTGTCCATGAAAACGGGTACGGAACGCGCTCGTCCTCATTGGTAGCGATATACGAAGACGATCCAGCAACATACCGTTTCGCAAATGGCCCACCATGTGTGACGGAATTTTCACCCGTAAACGATCAGTTTTAACCACGTACCAAACCGACTAGGTACTATGAGCGGGACCGAGGAAGAAACAACCCTCAATGAGGATGAGCAACGGGGTCTCGAGTTAATCCGGGCATCCGGCGGGATATATCAAAGCGAATTCTGGAAATCGCTTGATTTGAACTCTAGGAAAGGAAGCCGGATTGTCGAATCACTTCTGGATAAAGATATGATTCGGCGCGAAGAAGCTGTGTATGAAGGCCATCGCACGTATCATTTATCACCGTTACCAAAGGACCTCGATTTCTCGTTGTTAATGGCCGGCGATCGATTATCGCCGTTTGTAGGCGAAGAGGACGTCGATCCTCTCGGTGATGCATTCTCCCAGTGGATAATGACGCTGGCTTACGAAGAATAATCGGCTAGTTCCGCAAGTTACTGTTGAAACCGGTCTGGAGCATATGGACTCATATCCAAATCAGTAGTATTCGATAGGATTTCATCAGCCACACACTTCCCAGAATACGGCCCGAGGGTCAATCCACTCGGACCGTGACCAGTCGCAAAAAACGCCCCATCTATTGACGACGATTCCCCCAGAACTGGTAAACCATCAGTGCTCACCGGACGCAATCCAACACGGATATCATCGATGGCTCCATCAGCGAGCCCTGGTGCCATTTTTAATGTGAAATCAAGGACCTCATGGACACCTTCTGCTGTAGTCTGCGGCGAAAACCCTGAACCCTCTTCTCGCGTAGCGCCGGCAGCAACCCGCCCATCTTCCCACGGAACAAGGTAAAAACCTTCCATCGTGTTGACAATTGGCCATTCTGCCGTCGCTGCCTCCGAGAGAGCTAGATGAATGATTTGTCCCCGCTGGGGTGAAATCGGTAACGGTTGGTCTAATTGTTCGGAAAATGCCGGAGACCAGGCCCCACCAGCAATGACCACGTTCGTTGCCGAATACTCATCATTAGTTGATTTCACTCCACAAACCTCCCCATCGTCGATTAACAACGAATGAACGTTTTCTTCAATGATTTCAAGACCAAGCGCGCTCCCCGCTTCAAGTAATGCGTCTTGAAAAATCCGACCGTCGACTCTTGCCCCATTAGAATAATACACACCTCGATTTACCCCACCTAGCGCAGGGAACAACTCCTTGGCTTCTTTACCCGACACTCGGTATAATTCATCGCCATGCGGGTGACCGCTTCTGGCTTGTCGATCAATAATCATCGATTCACCGGCAGAATATTGCTCGCTTTTCGTAAACGCTGGATCGATTACAAGCGCCCCCGGTTGGCCGTACACTGTCTCAGTCACGCCGTGGTCCTTGACCGCAGATACAAGCCGAGGATAATACTTCGCCGCCTGAATCCCAAGCGTATAGAAGGCCTCCTGTTCATGCCGACTAGTCTCTGGAGAAATAATCCCTGCGCCGGCATCAGTGGCCCGACCCTTATCACGCCGATCGAACACAATCGCCTCTTCTCCCCCCTTGCAAAGATGAAACGCTGTACTCGCCCCAACGATCCCCCCACCGATCACAATGGTTCTACTCATACCAAATTACTCGAACGCGCAAAATAAATACTCCACCCTACCGCTATATCCCGACTAATTGTTGGGATTTCAATCAGACCAACAGCGTTTCGAGTTTACTTCCCACTTGTACCAATGTCGTTTCATCAAACGCTTTTCCAATAAATTGACACCCAACGGGCAACCCATCTACCTCACCGACCGGAACCGATATCGCTGGAAGATTAGCCAAATTCACTGGAACAGTATTGGCATCCATCAAATACAACTCCATTGGGTCCGCAATCCGCTCCCCAATCTTCGGAGCGATAATCGGCATCGTTGGCGTTGCAAGCAAATCTACCTCTGAGAAAACACGATCAAAATCCTGTTTAATCCAACGTCTTGCATCCTGGGCTTGCCCATAATACTTTTCTTGATATCCTTCCGATAGCGCGAACGTCCCGAGAATAATCCGCCGTTTAACTTCCTCGCCAAACCCAGCATTCCTCGACCGTGAGTACACCGCATTCCAATCCCCGTCATACCCCCCTGACAATCCGTATCGAACCCCGTCGAACCGGGCAAGATTAGACGACGCCTCTGCCATCGCAATAATATAATACGCAGCCAACGCCCGTGAAATTGATTCTAAGGAAACTCGCTCCACCGTCGCGCCTGCGTCTTCTAACATTCCTACACCATCATGAAATTCCTTGAGTACCCCTGTATCACCATCCTCTAATTCTTCAATAATCCCAATACTGATTCCAGATACGCTCGGGGTTTTGGCTGCAGATTCGTAATCATCAGTGCGTTGGTCGTCCCGCGTCGTAGCATCGCGATCGTCTGAGCCAGCAATCACATCCAGTAATTGAGCCGCGTCTGACACAGATGGAGCGATCGGGCCTATCTGTTCCAGACTGTTCGCATACGCAACGAGACCATAGCGAGACACCAATCCATAGGTCGGTTTGATCCCAACGACGCCACAAAACGCAGCCGGATTACGAATAGATCCACCAGTATCGGACCCTAGCGCAAGATCCGCCTCACCACTAGCCACCGCAGCAGCACTTCCACCTGATGAACCCCCCGGTACCCTCGTTGGATCTACTGGGTTTTTCGTCGGGCCAAACGTCGATGTCTCCGTCGTCCCACCCATCCCGAACTCATCCATGTTCGTTTTTCCAACGATGGTCCCACCGTTTTGTTTGATGCGCTCAATGACAGTAGCATCATATGGTGGAACGAACGACTCTAACATCGCAGACGCACAGGTGGTCCGCACACCTCTGGTACAAATATTATCTTTTACTGCAATAGTTTTCCCTGATAATGACCCACTGGAATCAGGACCGATCTCTTTTTTAGTAATGAAAATATTATCCGCGCTCATGAAACCCGGGGTCCCTTGAAATACCCATCTTCAGTTGCTTCGGCATTTCGGAGGGCATCGGATTGCGTGAGACCCGGTATTTCCGAATCAGTTCGCAAGACGTTATGTAACTCGTTCGACTCCTCGGTCTCAGGAACTTCATCAAGCATCTCGAAGTAATCCAATATATCCGAAAATTCCTGAACAA
Source organism: uncultured Halobacteriales archaeon (assembly GCA_964542445.1). Lineage (GTDB taxonomy): Archaea > Halobacteriota > Halobacteria > Halobacteriales > Hikarchaeaceae > CAZITY01. The sequence goes on from CAZITY010000026.1 coordinate 30,528, forward strand.
ATCGAGACGCTTCCTCGTCGGACAGATCCACTCGGGCAAGTTCCGCGATATGCCTGACATCGTCCTCCGATACGAGTTCGTTCATATTACTAGAACAATCCTGTCGGTTGGCGGTAAGGATTTCGATGCGC
>CAZITY010000026.1:30668-34631 GCA_964542445.1 uncultured Halobacteriales archaeon
CCTTACGCCACTAATATAACGGGAATTCCTTAATCGACTGGATCCACATACTCTCGATATCTTTTGAATTTGATAGTTTGAAATGACCAACAATAGTCCTATCTGCACGTAGGTACGGGAGCCAATGTGTATCAGTCGGCCACATGGCGTCTAGGGGAAGCGAATCATATCGAGTCCATGCCGGAATTGCTTCTTTTGTTTCACCGGGGGAGCCAGTAAACGTCCGTGTTTTGAATACGTGGACGTAAGAGAACGGTTCATCCTGTATTGAAAAGAATAACGCAGCGTGTTTGTGTAAATTCCAGACGGATAGCCCGGTTTCTTCGTTGGTCTCTCGTATAGCCGCTGCTCGAGGTGATTCACATGACTTGATTTTGCCACCGGGAAAGTTATACCACTCACTACCCGGTCCTCGTTTTTTATCAATTAAGAGTACAGTATCCTCCTTCTCAATTAGACAGAGAGTCGCCGAACCAACCGCTGTAGGGGGGTACTCAAAATCCCGCCTCATACCGTTTGGACAGTCATGACAACGAATCTTTGAATCGCGAGATTATTCGTCGTTTGGCGCCGCCAGCAGCCTGGCGTAAACTGATCCGCCACGGAGTACGATTTCCTTCAATACTTGTCCGGCCAGCACGGATCGCGTCGACAATCCCACTCACACTTCGGTCATCCGTGTCGATTGCTGTTACCGCTTGTCCAATCATTTCACTGATATGGGCATCACTTCCAGCGGTCATCGGCATGGAGTATGTTTCAGCGAATCGACGGGCTTGGCGGTTGCCCCGGCCAGTGAGTAATCGTGAATTGTACACTTCAATTGCATCGGCCTTCGCTAGTGCGTCCGGTTGGACATTTGGCCCGACACCGTGTCTTGATTTCTGAAATGGATGTGGGAGAATCGCGATTCCACCGGCGTCGTGGATCAGATCGACTGTATCTTCGAACGATTGTCCCTTAGGAATCATTTCCGATACGCCGACCCCTAGAATGTGTCCAGCTTGGCTCGATACCTCGATACCTGGCACTCCAATCAATCCGTATTTACTTGCTTTAGCAGCGGCGTCCGTGCTTGCTGCAACTGCATCGTGGTCAGTGATAGCGAGGGCGTCAAGACCAACCGCCGCGGCTTGTCCAAGGATTAATTCGATAGGGTCACGGCCGTCATGAGAAAGCGACGAATGTGAATGGAGTTCAGCCCGTAACACACATGGGTATTTCGTACCGCCCATCAAAAACAATCCGAATGTCGGTGTTGCAGCGGTAGTGAGATAGCAAGCGATTTAGGAAGTCTACACTTCCAACAAACCATATGGCGTTGGCCACTTCCGACCGGGTACTCATTGAAGAGGAACTTGGTCGGGATATATCGGCTGAGGAATCCTTGTTATTTGAAAATTTATGGTCGGAACATTGTGCGTATCGGTCTTCTACGCCTGTCCTCGCAGCACTCGACAGTTCTGGTCCTGACGTGCTGGTCGGTCCGGGGGATGATGCGGCAGTAGTTCAGTTAAATGACGAGTATGCGATTGCTATTGGAATTGAAAGTCATAACCATCCATCGTTTGTCGATCCATACGATGGCGCAGCGACTGGCGTTGGGGGGATCGTCAGAGATATCTTATCGATGGGCGCGTACCCCATTGCATTAACCGATTCGCTGTATTTTGGACCTTACGAACGAGATCATTCGAAGTACTTATTCGAAGGAGTAGTAGAGGGGATCGCAGATTATGGGAATTCTATCGGCGTCCCGACTGTTGGCGGGAGTGTGAATTTCCTCGATGGATACATTGGGAACCCGCTCGTGAACGTTGGGTGTATCGGGGTTGTTCCGGCGGATCGGATTGTTACCGCAGTCGCCCAACAACCTGGAAATTATTTGGTGCTTGTTGGGAATGCCACCGGTCGGGACGGATTGGGCGGTGCGAGTTTTGCGAGTGAGGATTTGAGTGGTGATGCGGAGACAGAGGACCGGCCCGCCGTGCAGGTTGGGGACCCGTACACGGAGAAATTACTAATCGAGGCTAACGAAGCGTTATTAGAGGCTGGAGTCATTGAATCTGCGCGTGATCTCGGGGCCGCTGGGCTCGGCGGGGCGACGGTGGAGATGGTAGCGAAGGGTGGGCTTGGTGCAAGAATTAAATTAGATGCCGTGCACCTTCGGGAGTCCGGGATGGTAGCAGGCGAGATATTATTATCCGAATCCCAGGAACGGATGTGCTATGAAGTGAAACCGGAGAATGTTGATGTAGTTGAGGATATTGCGGCTCGGTTTGATCTTGAATCATCAGTTGTTGGTGAATTAACCGATGAGGCGTATGTGTGCACGTTTGACGATGAAGAGGTGGTCCGGGTACCACCAGCACTCGTTGCCGATGGTGCACCGATTCATGATCGAGAAACCGCGAACACTCCAGAAATAAAACAATCGATACCTGATGTCGCTCTGGAAAAGGCATTCAATCGCATTTTAGGGAGTCCAGATACAGTGAGCCGTGAGTGGGTGTATCGACAGTATGATCATGAGGTCGGGGTTCGAACCGGTCAACCGCCGGGTGCGGATGCAGCAGTCATCGCAGTCCGCGAAGCAGATATGGGCGTAGCGATTACGGCGGGCGCCTATCCGAATTGGACCGCTGTCGATCCTAGGGGAGGAGCAAAAGCATCGGTGCTAGCGAACGCCACCGATCTAGCCGTTACCGGTGCAATTCCATTTGCGGCAGTCGATTGTTTGAACGCTGGGAATCCAGAAACCCCTGCTGTTTTCGGTGGGTTTTCAGCCATGACCGGTGGTCTCAGTGCAATGTGTGAAGAATTAGAGGTACCGGTTGTTGGGGGAAATGTCTCGTTATATAATGATTCGGAGACTGGGCCGATTCCGCCGACTCCAACTGTCATGATGATTGGTCGATCGGAGAAGTATACGGCGACTGGGTGCGAGTTAGTTGGTGACCGGTCAATTGTCTTGATCGGGCCTACTGGCGGTTCTCTCGGCGGTTCTGAGTACCTCGCTCAGTTTGATGGATCAGATGTGTTGCCTGAGTTGCCCGCTGATGTGTCGTCCCTGATTGGGTCAATTACAGAGGTAGCTGGGTGGGATTCGACGAGTGCAATTCATGATTTGAGCGTGGGAGGGCTCGGGGTAACACTTGCTGAAATGACAACGCAAGAAACAGGGGTCACTATTGAATTTTCGACGGATTATTCGGCACCCGAAGTGATATTTAGTGAGGTGCCTGGTCGGGTAGTGGTAGAAACTTCCGATCCGGACCGGGTCTGCGACGCGTTTGATGATTCCCACGAGTGTAGAGAGATCGGTCACTCAACGACTAATGGCGGGTTGGCGCTCACGGTAAATGATGCTTCAGTCATTATCGGGGCAGAAGAAATCAAAGCAGCCCGATCGTTGTTTGGAGAAACTCTTGAGTGAGGATCGAAATCCCAGTGCGGTTACCCGAAGGATATCGGGATGGCAAAAACGATGAGTAAGCCAATGAGGAGGATGAGGAATCCTATTCCGACCTCTCTGTTGGTGAAGGGACTTTGCGGGGCGGTTGTACGATTCCAGGGAGAATTGGTTCGGTTTTCTTCGTCTGTGGAACTCATGAATGGGAAGACATCAGGAGTTGAATAGAAGAAGGTACCGGTCTAGTACGATATTCCCTCCAGAACGGGACAGCGTGGGTGGAAGTCGGGTTGCTTAAACGCTGTTTGATCGTGTAGGTAAGTAGGAAATGATCCTCACGAAACGGGTGATTGCCCTAATGCTATGCAAAAAATATATTGTCTATGAGTGTGTTGGTAGGGTATGGCCCAAACGGATCAACTCCACGGTGACACCCCACAAAACAAACACCGAAAAGAATACTACCGAATCAAAGCCGCCCCGTTTCTGAATGGCCTCGATCCCGAGGACACCGATTTGATTCTTGAGTTTTTAGACGCGATCAATCCCGA
>CAZITY010000027.1:0-7789 GCA_964542445.1 uncultured Halobacteriales archaeon
GTCACCCCCGTCACCCTCCGCTCAAACTATCGACTACTCACCAACAACCCCACCACAAACACCTCCCCCTAGACCCACTTACGTCGTCCGCAAATGATTCGACCGCGGCTCATACACCTCACCACGCTGCTTGAGTTTCTCGATCTCATGTTCAACTTTCATCTCATCCATCCCGATTTCTTCCGCCCGATCCATAATCTCCTCCACCGGCGCCCCATCCTCCGAACCCGACTCAATCTCCTCAATAATCGTCCGAAGATTCTTAATCCGATCACGCTGCGACTTCGACGTCCCCGTCTCAATCACATCCGCATCAAACTCCCCCGTCTCCGGATCCACCCCAATATCCTGCAAACACGCCCGCACAATACCAATCACCCGCTCCGCATCCTCCACCTCAACCGAATCAGACAACCGCACACGCGCACTCGCCTCAGACAACCGCACCAACGCCTCCAACTTCCGCGCAGTCACCGGCACCGGCGCATCCTCAGACGCCCCATGCGACCGCAACTGCACGTAAAAATCCCGAATGGCTTCCTTCGCCTCATCCGTCATCGACGGGAAAATATTCCGCTTTGAATACGCGATATACTTCCTAAACAACTCTGGATCAATCGCCGGCTCAACATCCCCCGACATCTCCTCAATATCAGCCTCCGACACCGGCGGCGACGACAACTCACGCCGCTGCGTGTTCAACTCACCCGCATAATTCGTCTTCAAAATATGCTCAGCAAGCTTCCGATCTTCCTCCTTATCCGGCTGATCCGTCACCGTAAAAATCAAATCAAACCGCGAAATCAACGCCGGCTCCAGATCAATCTGCTCCGCAATCGGCTCGTAATGATCAAACCGTCCATACTTCGGATTCGCCGCCCCCAACAACGCACACCGCGACTTCAACGTCGCATTAATCCCCGCCTTATTAATCGAAATCTGCTGCTGCTCCAACGACTCATGCATCGCCGACCTGTCGTCCGGGTTCATTTTATCGAGCTCGTCAACTGCCGCAATTCCTTTATCAGCTAACACCAGCGCCCCAGCTTCCAAAGACCACTGTTGTCCATCTCCAAAGTCATCCCTGATCGCCGCTGCGGTATTGTGCGTAACGATGCCATTCCCAATGAAATTATGCGTCTCTGGCACAGTCAAATCGAAAACTTCCTGTTTACCAATATCAACTGCATCCACAACTTCTTCCCATCGCAACTCCGCCCCAACTGCCTCTTCAACAATGGGGTCTACGGGCCCTAGATCGCTTTCTTCTAGTATGGTTCGTGCCCGTCCCCGGCCCGGATTACTTCCACGTGTCAAATTCGACCAGTACTGGCCACTCGGTCCCTCCACCGTCGCTAGCGCAGACCCGATCGATAATAATTCCTCACGTCGCACGGCATTATTCACAATTTGCTTCAATGCGTTTGCCTTATCCACTAATTCAAACCCGATTGCTTCGGCATACCGATCTATATCCGCCCCATACATCTCAATGCAAAACATCGGATGATTCGACGAGATTGTATGCCCATTTTCTAACTCGTATGTTCCGAGACTCACGCGTTTTCGTCGTTTCGCCTGGATACCGTACGTTTCGAGCATGAGCTGTAATTGCCGCAAAAATTGTTCACTAATCGAAGATACGAGAACACTAGATCCGCCAGTTTTTCGAACCGACACTGATCCATCAGCATCCATATATCCACGAATAAGTGCATCTGCATGCTCCGCTGTCGTTAACCGATGATCGAGCGCTAGGTCCTCCTTTGGTGACCGCATCCCAATGTTCCAGAACAACCGAGCGATCGTCGCGCTGTTCACCCGGATACAGGGAACACGGTCTTCTTGGTATTCAACTGAAACTTGCTTATCAAACACATCAGCAAAAATCCGGCCCGCTCGTCGAAGCAGGGTTTCGTCGCTATTCGAGATCCGGACTAATTCCCGATTGTTCCCTCGACGAGAAACAGCAATATCACCATCACCAAAGACGAGCCCGATTAAATACATCAGATCTTTATCGAACTGATCTGGAATCCGAATCGTCTCTCCATGCCGAAGCATCGCCCGGTCAATAGAAATGTCCCCCCGAACGGCGCCAATCGAGTCTAGAATCCGATCGAGTTTCTCAATCGGGACATACCGATTCCACAGGTGATCATAAATGAAATCCTCAGAGAAACCGAGTTCAGCAGCTCCCTCTCGAAGCGTATCGAACTGATCATATAATCCTGACTTAATGAATGTTAGCGACTCGTCAGCAAGCTTCACTTTCTCATTCGTCAACTCAAGGAACTCATCAACTGCCGGACTTGTCCGCGTAATATCAGAATACCTAGGCAAAGCCACATATTCGCCAGATTCCACATCAGAGATTGGTTTCCACGATATTCCCCGCTCCCCACATGTCAACACCGGCGTGTTAACCGACGCTTCAAGTTCCTTCCCATAATTTGTCTCAATTCTCCGACACGGTTTTTCCGGCATGCGCCACACATGCGAAGAAGTACCAAGCTCAGTTTGACCGATTTCACGATTAAACGTGTACACACCCACTGATTTCTCAGCTGCCGTCTCCCTAGAAACAGGATCTGGATGATCGGGAGTCGCAATGTCTCGAATCGGCCGTAACCCCTCCTCGGTATGAATAATCGTGTCTCCCGTCACACACAACCCGGCAGCGCTAGATCCTTTGCCGGACGTGTAGATCGATCTAGGAGCAATATGTCGGATATACTGGAGGAGTTGTGAATTATGAGAAATTATCCCGTTTGATATGTAGTTATGTGTGCCTTCGACTTCGAGATCATAGACCCAGTCGTCCTCGGAAGCCACAGGTTCGATTGATTCTATTCGTTCCCACGCAATATCCGACTCAACTAGTTGTCGGAGACGCGTTACGTCGGATTCAACGGCCAGCGCGTTGTCGACCTCTTTCCACAGGTGCCAGCCAGCGTTCCCGACGCTCTCCATCCCCGGGTATGTACCGTTCTGTTCGTGATAACTCACCATTGTTTGTTCAATCCCAGCAGCACTAGCTATCACTGCTTGCGATTGATTCATCTCACCTCGAAGATCAACAACAGCTTCCCATGTTTCCTCGTTCAACAGCTGTTGTTTGCGTTCCAACCACGCCAACCGATCCTCAAACGCCTCAATGACTTTTCGAAGCGCCGAGCGACTCGGATTCCGATCGCCCCGCTCGTAATGTTGATACGTCGTCCGTGGAATCCCAACATCAAACTGAGATAACCCCAACGCCTTCCTGATCCGTCGCAGCTCGTCGCCATCTACTGGAATAATGTCCGTATTCGTATTACTATCAACACCATCGAACCAATCCAACGCCTTTGTTTTCCGCTCCGTAACGAATCCGATTTCTCGGGCATAGTGTGACGCATCTTCCCCACTAATTCGGAACCGAAAACTCCCACCAGCTCGTTCTCGAAGTTGCGAACTAATCCCAAACGAAAGCATCAGCGTCTGTACCCCCACTAATAACTCTCGACTCATCGACCCGACACTAATCTCGCGCTCCTTACGAGATACTGTTCCTTCACCCTCAATATACGCTTTCAAAAACTCCCGTTTTATGTCATTACTCGCTCGTTTAATTGGATCTGGAACCAGTCTGTTTCTCGATAATTCGAGGATGGTCGGTTCTAAATTCTGTAAGAAACTCACAAATTCACCGGAGTTACACCGAACGGCTCTGGCGGGCGTGTCCGGGGCTAGCGGATCAATTGCATACGGTAACTCGAGTGCTTCAAATGCGGATGTTACATCTTCGATTATTCCATCGTCAGCATGCGTGACTCTGGCATCACCACCATACCGATTCGGTTGTCGGACGTGGCCTTCACCGATGAGATACCCGACGAGCCGTGCTAGACTGGGGGTCCATTCATCTGGTAAATTGACACTGACAGCATTCGTGGATCTAGATTGGCGGTATGGAATGTCGAGTTTGTCATCACAGTCTAGGTTCAGTTTTCGGGGAACAGCTATGAAATCTCCAGCATCGAGGTTCTCAGATTTGACGGGTTTGAAATTCCCAGTGTCGTGAACAAACAATGGATGTGACGGGGTTACTTCGATTGTCCGACCGGAGGAAGTCTGTAATTTGACTAGGGAGTCTGGTGCTTCTCGTTTCCAGACTTTTGTTACAGATTGATTCGAAATCGAGCCGTCTTGCTGTAATGATGGAATTGAAAAGTCTACTTCTTGGTATACGCCATCATCGACTGGTTTCGGATCAGTCAAGTGTTCCTCAACGAGGGAACGAATTTGAACGTCCGTACCGTCAGATAATTTCACTCGAGTATCACCGCGAGCGCACTTCCCTGTACCAGGATCACCAATCAATAGCATATGGAGGTCGCCTCGGAGTCGGGTGTTGTCGGGGAGGTGTTTGGTGACGCCGGAGAAGAGTTGGAGAATCATGGCGAGTTTGATGTCATCGTAGCCGTAGATGGATGGAGCGATGGAGTCTACCATTTGTTGGTAGATGTCGGGTTGTTGGGAGAGTTCGACGATGGTTTGTTGGTCGTCTTGGGTGATGTCCATGTTCTCGAATTGTTCGTCTTCGACGGTGAGTGAGTGGCCGTCCATGAAGACATCGAACATTCTGGATTTTTCGTTGCCGCTGGTTTGTTGTTCGATTCGGAGGGCGCCGGTCATGGTAACGTGGTCGCCTGGGGTGACTTTTCCGGCGATGTCGTCTTCGATGTGGATGTCGATGCTTTGGGGTGTTTCGCCGCCGCGGAGGCCTTCGGGTGATTCTTGGACGCGGAGTTTTTGGGCGTCTTCGAAGGTGGATTGGTCGTAGTTGATGGCGAAGGGGCCTTTGCGTTCGCAGCCTTGGCATTGGTGGGGTTCTTGGAAGCCTTCTGATTGGGGGATGTTGTTGAGGGTGCCGCAGCGTTGGCATTCGAAGGCGGCGTCTTTTATTTTTGGGCGGACGTCGGTGGCTTTTCTGATGATGCCTTGGATTGAGACGAGGGAGTTGATGTCGGGTGAGCGGATTGCTCGGATATCTGTTATTTCTGGGAGGTTGTAGACGCGGACGTGGGCTTGGCCAAGGCTGACGTCGATGGGGAGGTCGTAGAGACGGAGGGCTTCTTGGGCGTAGTCTTTGAGTTGGTCGGGTTGGGCGAGGTAGTCGTCAGCGATATTCGGGTCGAATTTGTAAAGATCGTCCCAGTCGATGTGGAGGGAGCGTTCTGTCGGGTAGTTTTGGGCGAGTTCGGCGATGGTGTCGTGATAGTAGTTGCGGTAGAATCGTTCGAATTGGTCGATGAGTTGGGTGTCTTCTACCGTGGCCATTGACAACTTGGGTTTATCTTCTATGATTAAGTAGGTTCGGCATCTGGGCTGAAACTGAACCCCCGCTTGTTTCGTATTGAAGTATTGATATGTATTGGTGTGTGGGTGGTGCCAAGGGGTTGGTATGGCCAGGGAATTTTTTGGTGCGAGGGGACGTTAAGAGAAATATGGGAATTGGTTCAGGTGCGGATGACGTGTGCCCGGAGTGCGGAGAAAGGATCGATGATGCGCATGTTCGAGGGGATTCGATTGTGCTCGTTCCGTGTGGGCATGCGGTTCGCGCGTTGAGCTCACTCGATGTACCGCCGGATGTTCTTGACAAGTAAATACTAGAAGAGACGCGATCCCAAACAATCAATACTACACCGATTTTTCGCGTTCGTAATGAGTTCGCAAACCCAGCGTGCGGTCACAGACTTCATTCAGGATCAAACCATCATCGATGTCGATGTGCATCTCGGGAAAGCATTGACGTATGACATTGTATCTGAGTATTTAGATGAGCCACATTACAGTAGGCTAATGAATTCAACTGGGTCCAGTCCATTGCCGTATAGTGGCTGGGATCGGAGTTCGGGGGAAAACTCAATCGCGATCGACGGTCATACGAAACACCCGAGGATTTCTTGGCGCTATACGGGGATTTCGGGATTGATTACCCGATTATGAACACAATGTCGTATTTGACGCGGGTGCCGGAGACGGAGTTTGCGGTGGCACTCGCACGGGCCTACAATGATGCAATGTTAGCGTATATTCTAGATAATCATGCTGAGACGCGAGGATTGGTGACAATCGCGACGCAAGACCCCGAGGCGGCAGCTGAAGAGATTGATCGAATCGGGGATGAAGACCAAATCGTCGGGATCTATATTGCAACCGGTGGGCCTGATTTACCGCTCGGGGACCCGTCGTATGACGTGATGTACAACGCTGCGGAGGATCACGAGTTGGCGGTGGTGTATCATGGGCACGCTGATGCGTTTATTAGTGATTTTTCTCGGCAGAATCAAGCGCTAGAAGAGTACGTGTCGGTGAACGCGTTGGCGCATCCGTGGAACCAAATGTTAACGATGACGAGTCTCATTGAGCAGGGGACACCCGAGAAATTTCAGGACCTTGATTTCGTGTTCGTTGAAGCCGGGTTGTTGTGGGCGGCGTATATGACGTTTCGATTAAACAAGGAGCACAGCATGCAGCCCAATTCGTCACCGTTGTTACAGAAACCACCAGAGGCGTATATCAGAGAGCAGTTTTATTTTGGGACGCAACCGATTGAGGAACCGAGTGACCCGCGTCAAATCGAGTTGATTCTGGAGTTACTTGGTGCTGATTCGATTGTGTTCGCATCGGATTTTCCCCATTGGGATTTTGATAATCCGCAATCGATTATTGAGACGCTACGGTCGAGTCTCTCTACGGATGATGTTCGGAAAGTCCTCACGACGAACGCGGCAGAAGTGTTCGGGTTTGATATATGATGGGTACCGGTGGAAACGCTAATATTGTCCTTGGGGTTGGAGTGAGGTAGACACATGGGTCGGCGTGTTGTCGCAAGTTCAGATGAATTAGATGAGGGGAGTCGCGTGGTCGTTGAGGTTGAGGGAACCGATATCGCGGTTTTCAGGGTCAATGGTGAGTTATATGCGTATGCGAATTGGTGTGCGCATCAAGGTGGCCCGATTTGTGAGGGAACGTTGTCGGGAAAGTACACAGGGTGTTTTGATAAATCGTCGTTAGAGACGTCGTACGATTGGGTTCGGGAAGGCGAGTTTTTGTATTGTCCGTGGCACGCGTGGGAATACGACGTTACGACAGGAAAATGCCTGAGTAATCCGCGGTATTCACTGCCGTCGTTCCCAGTGGAGGAGAAAGCCGGCGATGTTATTGTGATTGTGTAATAGTTCGGTGCAGACGGTCCTGTGAATTAGGAGTTATTGGTCGATGATGGAGCCGTCTTCGTGTTGTCGGGTGACGAATTCGCGGGGTTCATAGGGGTTGTCGGCGACGGCGTCCATGTCGAGTTCAACACCGATGCCTGGGTCGGCGGGAATGCGGAGGTATCCGTTGTCGCGTTCGAGTGGTTCGGTGAGTAATTCGCGGCCGGGTTCGCCAGTGTCGGGTTCATAGGGGTATTCTTGGAGCGTGAAATTCGGGATCGCCGCGGCGAGTTGGAGGCATGCGGCGGTGCTCACTGGGCTTAGTGGGTTATGGGGGACGACATTCGCGAAGTTGGCTTCGGCGAGCGCGGCGATTTTTTTCGCATGCGTTAAGCCACCGACCATACATACGTCTGGCCGGACATAATCCACGGCATCGCGTCGGAACAACATTTCGAACTCGTGGCTTGTGTGTAATCGTTCCCCCGTGGCGATCGGTATATTTACTTTGTCAGCGATTTTCGCCATGGCGTCGAAGTTATCTGGGCGGGTTGGATCTTCATAAAATAATGGATTGTATTTCT
>CAZITY010000027.1:7799-33769 GCA_964542445.1 uncultured Halobacteriales archaeon
GCCTTCCCGAGTGAAATCGCTTCGTCGGGGTCGAGTCTTCGATGAATCTCGATACATAAGTCAACGTCTGTTCCGGCTGCCTCTCGGAATCGTTTGACGCGATCTTCAGCTCGTGTGAGCTCTTCTACGTAGGTCCGTTCGTACGGTTGGGTTCGTGGTTCGTCCCCGAGCGGGTTTAAATGGCCAACGGCCGTGAAACCTTGGTCTCGTGCGGCCGCACATCCTTCGACAAGTTCATTCGTGGTTTCACCTCTGACGTGGGCGTAGACGCGGGCTTTGTCGCGGGTGGGTCCGCCGAGTAAGCGGTGGGCGGGGACACCGTAGTGTTTGCCGGCGATGTCCCAGAGGGCGATGTCGATGGCACTGAGCGCACCCATGATCGCGGCACCCCGGAAGTGGGTGTTGCGGTAGAGGTATTGCCAGTGGTGTTCGATATCCAGCGGGTTTTTACCTATGAGATATCGCTTGAACGTGTCGAGCGCACCTTCTGAGGCTTCGAGGTATCCCCACGTTCCGGATTCACCGAGACCCGTGATTCCGGTATCAGTGTGAATGCGCACGAAAAGGTAGCGGTCGGCGTATATTGGTTCGATCTCAATAATTTTCATACGGTACTCATGGGGCTCGATGGCCGCATGCTTAATATTACACGTCACTGGACGGTGGTCTGGAGGCGAAGTGCATCATGAGAACGTGGAGGTCAGCGAGTTTTGGCGTTTCATTCGTTGTTTTTCTGCCGCCGGCGGTTTCGTTAGTATTGTTTTGCGTGGCGTCTTCATTAGTATCGTGTCGAATCCCGGGTTAGTCGGTGTGACAATTAAGATCAAGTGGTCACGCAACTGGTGGATTACTTTTTGCGCGATCGGACTCGATAATTTCGTCTCATACTATATTGTGTCAAATGACGAACGTGGTTGGGTATCGTTTCGGGGTTCATCCGAGCCTTTCAGCTATCGGTAATCACTAGTGCCTCGTTGAGCGAATCCAGCAAGCTGTTGGTTCATTTCAGCAGTTCGGGCTTCCCTCTTATTTTGGGTAGAGGTTTGTATTTTCGGATATGGTTGACGTTTTCCGCCTATTATTACTGGCAGTCGGTCTCATTTCTATCCTCAAACCTGAATGGGCTATGGCAGTCCATCGATGGCAGAAAGCAGCCGGTACCACAAACCGCCCTGCAGACATCGAACCAAGTGATGGTGCGTATATGATCCACTACGTTGCGGGATTCTTTTTCATCCTCTTTGGATTGGTTTTTACTCTTAATAGTCTTTGAACCATACTGAATCCTGTTTTTCATTTATCATTTACCGGCTATTTTGAGCGATTTCCGACAGACAAAATCCCTAATCAAAATCTAAGTCACACACTAACCTTTTCCCGAGACTCAATCAACCGATCGTGAGGACTCTCCGACCTTCTCAATTACCCCCCGAAAAAGCACTTAAAGCGATGGGGTCGCCCGGATTTGAACCGGGATCAACTGCGCCCAAGGCAGCAAGTATTCCAAGCTAACCCACGACCCCAGTGAGAGATTGTACTATTGAATCTCGGGTAAGCGTTTCGTTCCAATTGTCCCAGAAAACATATTCCGTCGCGTCGCGATTTTAGTGGTATGTTTACTCCGCTAGTTGTCCCCGGATTGGAACTTGGGTTGCTGGTCGTTGTCCTTGCCGTTCTTATTGGTGTGTATCTTGTTATTAAATCAATCAAACCGCTTGTTGTGAACACAGTCGTCGGGCTCGTGGTTCTCTTGCTTGCGGGAGTTGTGGGATTTGGTGTCGAAATCACGCCAGTGATCGTGTTGGTAGTGGCGTTCGGCGGGGTGCCGGCGGCGATCTTAGTTATCTTACTCGCGCATCTTGGGATTCTGTTTACTCCAGCAGTTCTCGTTTATGGACTCCTCTAGGGACGAGTTGTGCGGGCTTGCGAAACGTGATTATTCCTCATTCTCGAGCTGGTCGACTGCACACACAATATCGAAGGGGTTCGCTTCTTCCCGGATTTTTTCGAGGATCCTGTTAGCTTCTTTTGGACTAAGGAAGTGTTGCGTGACCACTTTTCCGACGCGCGTCGGTGTTGTCCCCGACACAAACCCATGGCTTAACAACGCTCCGATGGCCTGTACGGTATCGATATCACCGAGCATCGAATCATTGAGGGCTTTCGCGTCCGCACCAGCGACCTGAATGTTCGCAAGCGTCTCTTCCGCGGCTGCCTCTTGGGTGTACGCAACTTGGACTGAATCCATCTCGTCATTCAATAATGAGAACGCAACTTCATCTTCTGTCCGCTCCATGTTCGCGTGATACTGCCCGTTCGGTTCGACTAACACCCAGACCATCCCAGTATCGTGATAATCCGGTCTGCCGGCCCGGCCGAGCATCTGATGGAACTCCTGGACCGTCAACCACTCGATTCCCATCGCGAGCGAATCAAAAATCACTTGGGACGCCGGGAAATCCACCCCTGCCGCTAGCGCTGCCGTCGTCACCACTGCCGCGAGATCTTGGTTCGCGAACGCATTTTCCACTCGATTTCGTTCCGCGCCATCCAACCCAGCGTGATACGCCGCCGATTGATACGTTAACTGCCGACTGATTTCGTGACACCGACGCCGAGAATTCGTGAAAATAATTGTTTGTCCCCGATACCCTTTCGACGACTCCTGATTGAACGCGCGCGACACGAGCGAATCCTCGATTTCTGGTTTTTCATGCCGCGATGCGAACGTGACATGGCGCTCGATAGGGACCGGTCGTTCCTCGAATTCAATGAGCACGGCGTCCAACCAGTCAGCAATTTCCTCGGGATTCCCAACGGTCGCCGATAAATAGATCCATTGCGTGTCACTCCCCCTATTCGCCGAGTTCGTGTCACAATAATATTGTAATCGAGCCAGCAATCCGTCGAGCCGATGCCCCCGCTCAGGGGCGGTCAACGAGTGGATCTCGTCAATGACCACCGTCCCGATATTCCCAAGTGATCGGCCGGTACGGAGGGCGTGATCAATCCCTTCGTACGTGCCCACAATAACATCAGCCTCCGGATCGAACGAAGCTGCATCATCATGGATGCGACTCGCCCCCACTCTGAGCGTTACATCCACGATATCTCCGTAATCACGGGAAAAATCACGGAACTTCTGGTTCGCTAGCGCCACCAAAGGCACTAAAAACAACATTTTTCCCTTACCTTTCAGCACTCGATCGATCCCGGCGAATTCCCCCACGAGTGTTTTTCCCGTCGCCGTTGCACTCACAACTAACTGATCCGTACCGTCCAGTAATCCATTCTGCACCGCAAGGCTTTGCACTGGTAACAACGTCTCAAACCGATCGCTTATCAAACCCTGGAACTCATCATGAAGCGCTAATGAATCAACCCTCACGAGGTCCACGTCCTCCACAGTCGCGCTAATCTCATCGAATTTCGTTACCTCTGGATCTAATTCTCCCGATAACAAATCCGTGATCCGATCAACATCCTGCACAGAATATAACAATTCGATCAACCGTTCCTTCGCCGCGGCTGTCAACCCGCCATGGTACGCAAGCTCTTGGTCTAACTCCACTACAGCACAATCACGACAAATCTGATCATCACCCGACGATATCGCTGTTTCATTAGTAATCGGTGAATACCGCCCACGAGACGCACAATACCGACACGTCCGGACAATACTTGCATCCAACTGAAACCCATCGAACAACCCTAGGAGTTCGGTTTGTCCAGCCGGGGAAGTTTGTTCTGAGATCCTGATGTTCTCACTCCGCCGCGCTAACTCAATGAACTCGTCTGGCGGCCGATGATCGTCACTATCACCGTCGGTCACGCGGAACCGCTTCGGGCGCGGTCCCGCACTTGTCTCACCAACTTCGAGTTTCCCCTGAAACAACGAATCATTATCCCGATAGCCACTCACAACGTACCCGTTATTCGTCTCGTGGAGAAACAAGACATCAACCTCGCGAACCGTCTTCGCCACACAACACGCTATGATTGCTGCTTATTTGAGCGAATCGCTCTCTTCATCCCCCATGGCGTTTCGCCAAAGGACTCATGTTTAACTTTTCGGCGGACAATTTCAGTATATTATGGCGCAAACACCGAAACACTTGATCCGGAAAGCCGACGAGATCACCTATGAAACCGTGGATGCTGCGGACGGCCTTCGGCGAGGCGTCCTCATTAGCGAGGAACATGGCGCCCCGAACTTCGCAATCCGTCGGTTCGAACTCGAACCAGGCGCAGAAGTCCCGAAACACACGAACGCTGTCGAACATGAACAATACGTCCTGTCCGGCACGTACACTGTCGGGATTGACGACGAAGAATACACCCTCGAACCAGGCGATTCACTACTCATCCCCAGCGGAGTCATCCACTGGTACCGCAACGACACTGACACCCCTGGTGCGTTTTTGTGTGCCGTTCCAAACGGCGACGACGACATCAAACTCGCCGAATAACCCTAGTTATCCCCCGTACTACGCCGATTCCGCCGGCCGATAGGCATCATAAATCCGGTCCATCCGAGCTGCCATCACGAAATCCGTCTTATGTAACCCATCGATCTTATGCGTCCACATCTCGATTTGTACCTCCCCCCAGCTCAGATGAATATCTGGATGATGCCATTCCTTCTCAGCAAGTTCACCGACCTCGTACGTAAACTCAAGAGCGTCACGAAAGTTCTCAAACTCAAACACCCCTTCGAGATGATGCTCGTCCACTACCGTCCACACACCATCCAATAACGAAGTTTCGTACTCACCGTATTCATTTGCCGTGAGCGGTTCATCTTCTGACGTACACGCCTCACACGGTTCATCAGCTAACGCTTCCATACACGCCATATAGGATTTCCCACCATTAGTAATTGGTTCCCCAACCACATTCCGACTAGAACGCCCGACGAACGGAGAGAACACCTAACTCATTCCACAACCTGTTATCACCATGAGCCCGATCGACACAACCGCACCTAATTTCACGCTCGACAGCACCGCAGGTGACACCATAACACTCTCAGAAACCCTCAATTCTGGCCCGACGATCCTCCTATTTAATCGTGGTCCCTGGTGCTCGTACTGTGCTGAACAACTCATTACCTACAGCGCCCTCAATTACGACTTATCGCGCCACCACAACGCCACTATCATCCCCATCTTTGGGAACAACATCTCGGACCTCATCACTATGCGCGATCGATTCGACATCACACTGCAACTCCTTGCCGACCCCGACCTAACGGTAGTTGATCAGTACACCGGTATCGAAGCCACCAAAAATCACGGTCGTGTCCCAATTGCTGGTACGTTCATCATTGACACCGATCAAACGGTTCGATATAAACACATTGCCGAAAACTACGCAGACAGAACCTACGCTAACTACGCCCGCCACCTCATCAAGAACGACTATTCACCCCCATACGAACAATTCGAATACAACCGCGGCCAAACACCCACATAACCACCATACAATCGTCCCGCAATTACTCAATGAAAATAGGTCCGGGCGCGAGAATCGAACCCGCGTCCCAGCCTCCACAAGGCTGGAGGATAACCACTACCCTAGCCCGGACACACCACATCAGGCCTAGTCGGCCGTCAGCATATGAACACAATTAGTCTGTCGTATTAAATTCCACCATCTAGCCCCTCCTCACAACCCACTACCCCCCGAACATCCCTGCCCAACAACCCCCGACTAGTCCCTTAACCACCCGAGTCTTTCTTACCCCGGTTTCGGCGAAACACATAGGCCAATTCGGAGCGACGACCAGATATGACCGTAGACGATGTCATCCCAACCCTCGCGGGCTATGCTGCAGACCTAGACTACGATGACTTAGATCCCGACACTATCACTCAAACCAAACTCGTCATTCTCGATGCCCTCGGTTGCGCCATTCCCGCCCGAGAAAAACAACCTGTTACAGCCGCCACAAAACGATTGTCCGGGAAATCAGATACGCACACAGCTCGACTTATCGGGCACGACACCACCCTCCCCATCGAACACGCCGCCTTCATCAACGCCACACTCATCCGCTACCTCGACTGGAACGACACCTATATCAGTCGCGAATCCGGCCACCCATCGAGTAACATTGGTGCGCTTCTCTCTGTCGTGGATGCCTACGACCGTTCCGGCAAAGACCTCATCACGGCCACAGTTCTCGCGTACGAAATCCAATGTCGACTCGCTGACACCGTCGCCATCAAGGACTACGGGTTCGACCATACAATGTTCGCCCTTCTCGCGTCCGCCATCGCCGGCGGCACACTCCTTGATCTCACCGAAGACCAGTTAACCGAAGCAGCGAAAATCGCCCTCGTCGGCAACATTCAATCACGCCAAAGCCGCCTCGGGAACCTCACCGAATGGAAGAATTTCGCTGTCGGGAACGCCTGTCGAAACGCCCTCATTGCCGCTCAACTCGCAGACGCCGGTGTCCAAGGCCCTGAATATGCCCTTGCCGGCGACGCCGGGTTCAGTTCCATGACCGAACCAATTTCACTCTCTACCACCAAACTCGGCGAGCCATATAAAATCAATCACGCCTACTTCAAACTCCACCCCGTTTGTTATCATATTCACGGCACCATCGACCTCCTCAAACAACTCATCGACACCCACGACATTACTCCAGAAACCGTTACCTCAATAAACGTAGATACATATAAATCTGCAACCACTATCACCGCAACCCCAGAAAAATTCGACCCCGACACCCGAGAAACCGCCGACCACTCCCTTCCCTATTGTATTGCCAGGACCATCACTGACGGCACCATGACGCTCGACCAATACAAAATGGACAAAATCACGGATCCATCCCTCCGAGATCTCATGAACAGAATCACCGTCGAAGAAGACCCCGAATTCACCGAAATGTACGGCGATGCGTTCCCCGTCCGCCTCACGATCGAACTCACCGACACAACCATCGAGGATTCCCTCACTCACCCCAATGGCCATTACAAAAACCCCGCCACCCCAACCGAACTCACGAACAAATTCCACACCGCCACCCTTGACGCATACCCCAGTACTACCCGCGACCACATCATCGATATCATTACGAACCTCGAAACCCTCCCAAATCTCTCCGAACTATTCGACTCAATCAACACGCCCCTCATCACCCCGTCTCCCTAACCTCTCTCCCCAACTCCCGGTGCCCTTAAACACCCAACACCCCCTACCCTAACCCAGTGGCTGTAACGGACAAAATATACTTCAATGACCACCGCAAACTCAGCTCACAACTCGACACACATGTCCCCCGATCAGCCTTCAGCGGCGCCGCACTCGACACCGTCTTCACCGGCGACATCGACCAACTAGACGACGCCACCCGCGACAAAATCATCGCATTCGCCACGGACTTCCTCGACTGCTCATGCACCAATCACCCCTACTGCGGCCACCCAGAAACAAAATTCACCCACTACCTCCTCGAACTCCGAACCGACGGCTTCTCTCCCACTGAAATCATCGACATCATGACCGCCGATTACGGCCTCTACGCCTACCCAGGCGACATCCTCTCCTTCCTCGACACCGCCATCCGCACCCTCGAAGCAGCCGAAGCACTCGCAGCCGCCACCAACCACACAACGCTCAAACACACAATCGAAACCCACCGAAAAGCACTATTATAAAACGACCGGGCAACACCGACGGGTACGTTATCCAATCTGGAACGGTTCGTCATCCTCCGCCAACTCATCATCGAGATCCTCAAGGAATATGTGATCATCCTCCTTCGAATCTAACCGATCCCGCAACGTATTGATATACGACTTATGCTCCTCTAACTGCTCGCGGAGATGATCAACCTCCAACTCAAGATACTCCTTTTCAAGCTCTAACCGCTCATGCTCCCGCAAAAACTCCTTCGACACCTCCACCTTTGGTGGGAAATCACCTTCAGCATCCGAAAACGACGCCTCCGCCGTCACCGTCACCTGCCCCTCATGCTCCACAAACGTATCCACATATTCTCGAAACACCGTCGATAACGACAAATCCCGATTTTCAGCGATCTCACGCAACTCCTCAAACGTCTCCTCATTCACCCGAAACGATACTGTCTTGTTCTTGTTGCCCATGGTGACAACTCGCTACGCAGTGGGGTTACTTAATCATTCGTCAGACAAACCCCGCAATTACGCGGGATTTGCGACCTGTGTCGACTCATCGAGCGACTCTAACGCCGAAATCACCAACTCCACATACTCATCAATACCCCCTTCATACTGCTCTTTCGCCATCCCCCCATACTCGTTCCCCGCATCCTCGAACCGCTGTATCCGCTCCAATGTCCGTTCAGCGACCTCAACAACCCATTGATCGCGGGTTTCCTCGCTAACCGGCGTAATCGACTCTGGTCGAACCGACACTGTCGTGGATCCCTCATCGGTATCGAACGTCCTTGGTTTCCCCGTCACCGCCACGTACTGCGGGGTTTCTAGTTCACGGAGAACGGCAGCCGCTTCCGGTTGATACTGTCCAGCGTACACAAAAAACGTGCCCGTCGGATCAACTATCCGCCCTCGCCAATACTCAGAATCATCCCCGATATCTTCTGTTTCCGTCAGCGTTCCAACCAAAAACACCCGATTTGCACGCTCTCCCGTTGGGAGCAACAAATACACCGGCGCCCGCTCATCATCTGACTCTTTGAATGTATACGTCGCCGAATTAAATTCAGCCGCGAACACCCGACGAGCCACCTCACGCATTGGCGCGCTCATGCGATCGACCTCGCTTTGATGAGCAGTTCATCAGGATCGATCCCGCCCGACCGCTCAACTGCAGCGTCAGCGAGGATATACCGATTGAACCGAGGACCAGAAATTTCATAATATCGACCGAGCGTTCGATCCCGAATCTCGTCTGCCACCACTGTCGTATCTAGCGCGTCCATCGCCATGTCTTTGGCTTCTTCGAGCGTAATACCCGTTAATTCCTCAGTTGCATCCCGATCAAACAATACTTCTTGAACCATCGTCCCGTCATCAATGATGCCTTTAATGCGAAGATCGAATTCCCCGTCCACTTCGCCGTGTTCTGCGCACCGGCCGTTCTGAAGCACCCGGGTACAATCCGTTTCTGGACATCGTTTAATGAGGCCACTTCCCGATTGAATGTCAACAAGCGCCCCGGCGACAGTAACATCGGTACTCCCGACTTCGATGTCTTCGTCGAGTTCGTCAATCGTTGTCGTCCGATTGAGCTTAATCGAAAATTGTCCCTGATACTCGTCCGTAACGACGTTCTGTAACCGATAAACGTGTCCTTCTTCGAGACGAGACAGATCAGATTTCGCCCATTTGGTGAATTTCACCGTCCCTGTTTCATCACCAAACAACCCGACTTGATCGATCGCGTCACTCCGTGGCTCCCAGAGTTCAACGACCTTCCCCGTTACATCAATCCATTCCTCAGGACTCGTAATATCGGCGATCGACACCTGATCGCTACTTGCAGTTGAAACACTATCACGTTCCAATCCTGCTTCGTCTAGGTACTGATTTACGACCGTTCGTCTTGCTTCATCAACCGGGACTTTATACTCGTCCACCAGCGTCGATAACCGCTGTTTCACGTCGTCGATCGTTAAATCTAGATGGTCTGAAAATTGGTCGTGTATTTGTTGCGCCTGTGTATCTAAGTCAGTCATGTCACTCAATATCTCCGCGTTGTTTCAAATGGGAGACAGCACCAATTTAGCTCGTAATGATATTTAAAGTATGGTAGCCTTGGTGAAAGTGATTGCAATCACCACTCACTACCCGATACCACTGAAATCGCCTTACCCGCCCCAAAAATTATCCCGGCTACCGAGTTGTTGCGGCGACTCTCTAATCGCCGACTCCTCTTCATCGACATCCTCCTCCTCATCAGGGACTTCTTCTGCCTCCACTTCCACGTCCTCTTCCGCATCATCATCTTCTTCATCCGGATCAAGCGGTAACCGTTCTACTTCATCAGCCCGCGCGTGATTTGACTTAACGTTCGTAATCTTTACCCGGGCCCGCGCCTCCGGCAAAACGCCATCGACAAACACAACAAACCCGTCTTCAGTATGCCCAACCCCCGCACCGCTTTCGTGAATGTCCGTGATCTCAACAACCACCTCTTCACCGACCTTCACTGGTTGTTGTTTCAACTCACTAATCGGCATGTTATAATGGTTGCACCATTCAGCCCCACCACGGTTTCCGTAATGCTGACACCCAAGTCCTTCAATTCGCTCTGAAAAACTCGGACAATCATCCGCAAGGGGGCAATCCGGCATATATCTCGATAGTTAACCCGTCGTCTAAACCCTTGCGCTCGGTTCCTGACACACGACTTCCCTACGATCCAACACGAATAGCAACCGACTCGGATCCAGATACCAAACACCAAACCAACTGAATTACAAGTACTCACAGCTATGGCCACAGAGGTGCTGTCCTTCTCTGACCTACTCAACTCGCTCGACGCGACTACTTTCACACACCCACCTGCGATCATCTGTAACGCTCATATCACTGGGCTCGCTGTCGCTCGCGCCCTCGCATCCCACGATATCCCCGTTATCGCCATTGACCGAGTTGAAACAGGCGTCGCCCCCTACTCAACAGCGGTTCACACCGCCGGTACCGTCACCTATCCCCTAGACGACGAAACCGGCTTCAAATCTGACATCGAAGCGATCTCTCATACCCTAGACCACGATCCCGTTGTTTTCCCCTGCATGGACGAATGGGTACACGCCCTCAGCAATACCACTCCTACCGGTATCCAACTTCCATTCGCCCCGGACACCATTGACGATGTTCTCGATAAAGAAGCCCTCTACGGCACAGCCAAATCACTCGAAATACCGATCCCAGAAACCTACGCTATCGAAAAAACGACAACTCCGAACACACGAGCAAACGGTCCACCAATCCGAACGCTCACCGAAATAACTGATCTTCTCTCCTTCCCCTTCGTTATCAAACCGGCCCGCAAACGCCAATTCGAAGAAACCATCGGCTCAAACGTCATTGAAGTCCAAACAAAGTCTGAACTCACAGACATCGTCGAACGGTGCCAGAACGAACAAATCCGTATTCTCGCCCAACGAAAACTCGACATCAAACCCGGAACAGACCGCTCATACGTCTCCTACCTCCCCCGCGAAACCACTCCCGCCCAAGGCTGTGTTGGTCGTCCCATCCGATACCCCCAGGCGTATGGCACATCATGTGCGGTCGAACGAGTCCAAGAACCCACAATAACGACCCGATCGAAACAAATCCTCAACGAAACTGGATTCACCGGCATCAGCGAAACCGAATTCATCTACGACGCAACCGAAGACGACTATGTACTCCTCGATATCAATACTCGCCCATGGAAATGGATCGGCCTCCCAACCCAAGCCGGAATCAACCTCCCATACGCCGCCTACCAAGATACACTAGGTAACCCGCTCCCAAAACCAACCCTGCACGACGCCACCTGGGTCTACCTCCCTGATTATCTCCAATCCCTCCACGCCCCCAACTCCACCGACATCCTCACTCCCGCCCACTGGAACGACCTCCTCACTGGCGCATTCGACACTAACCCAGAACTTACCACCGCCGTCTACTCCCCCACCGACCCTGATCCAACCTATCAACTCCTCCAAACCATCCTCTTTTCCGCCGACTACTACTGCGCTTGCTAACCCTACACGAACCCACAAGCAGCCATAGTTTTACCATTGGATCTCTTACACTGGAAAGATGTTACTGGTGGCGTGCGTCGACCTCGACGACGATCTCGGCCGAAAAACAGGTATCGAAACCCCAGTCATCGGCCGAGACGCCGTCGAATCAGCCGCCGTCCAACTCGCCACTAACGATCCGGAAGACTCTGATGTCAACGTCCTCTTTGAAGGAATCCGAGTATTCGACGATCTCAATTCGCAAGGCGAACCCGTCACCATCGCAGCCATCACCGGCACAACCGGCAGTGACGTCGCCGCCAACCGACAAGTCGGCCAAGAACTCGATCACGTCATCCAATCCTTCGACCAACAAATAGCGCATGCACTCGTCGTCACGGACGGCGCTCAAGACGAAAGCGTCCTCCCAGTAATCCGATCCCGAGTCCCCATCAATGGCGTTCGACGTGTCGTCGTCCGCCAATCCCAAAACCTCGAATCCGTCTACTACACCATCAAACAAGTCCTCGCAGACCCCGAAACCCGCGGAACCATCCTCGTCCCACTCGGCATCCTCCTCCTCATCTACCCACTCGCTACACTCGCAGAATACTTCGGCCTGCCTGGTGCAATCCTCGGCGTCACCTCCGCACTCCTCGGCTTATACTTTATTTTCCGCGGTCTCGGCGTCGAAGATACCCTCGACGAATACCTCGCTACAGCCCAAGAATCGCTCTACTCAGGCCGCGTCACCCTCGTCACCTACATCGTCGCCTTCGTCCTCCTCATTGTCGGCGCAATCGAAGGGTTCGCAACACTCAACGAGCTCCTCACAACCCAACCAACCCTCGGACCCCTCGGCATGATATCTGCCACACTCCACGGCGCTATCTTCTGGCTCGCCGCCGCCGGCATTACCAGTAGCCTCGGCCGTATCACCGACGAATACCTCCGCGACCGATTCGAACTCAGATATCTCAATGCCCCCGTCTATGTCATCGCCATCACCGCCGTCCTCTACGCAGTCACCGGCTTCATCATCAACCAAATAACCCTCTCCTTCCTCGCCGCTGCCCTCACAACCGGCACCCTCATCGGGGTACTCAGCACACTCATCATCGCCGTCATCGAATCACGCGACGAACTCAATGTTCCCGCGTAACCACAAACCCAGCCAAGTCCTCAAGATACCCGTACGCCCGCTCATCACACACAGAAACATCCGCTAGAGCCTCTCGAGCCAACTCCGACTGCGCATGCGCCCGACTATTTGCCTCCTCAGGCGACAAATCAGCCACTCGCACCAATGACGGCCGCTCCATCACAACATCATGCCCCGTTGGCTTTCCGAGCTTATCCGCATCAGCAACTGCATCCAAAACATCATCACGAATCTGAAACGCCACCCCAACGTGTTCCGCATATTTCCCGAGCGTCCGCACCGTTTCCTTATCTGTTCCAGCCGCAATCCCCCCGAGTTCTGCAGCCGCCCGAAACAACGCGCCTGTTTTCCGCCTCGCTAAATCCATATATTCAGCTTCGGTCGACAACTCCGACACTAATTCAATCGCTTCCCCCTCACCTAACTCCACAATCGCATCAGCAACTCGCTTCATTGCCTCCCCGTTCGGAGAAAACAACGAGAACGCCTCACCCATCAACCCGTCACTCGTCAACACGGCATTCCCATGCCCGAACGCCGCCCAGGCACTCGCATTACCCCGCCGTACCGAAGACTTATCAATAATATCATCCACCACTAACGACGCATTATGTACCAACTCAATCCCCACCGCATAATCAATCGCATTCGACGGATCACCCCCCACAGTTTCACACGACAATAACGTCACAACCGGCCGCACCCGTTTCCCGCCCGCCAACGCTACATGTTCTACTTGTGCTTGGAGTTCCTCTGGCTCCACTCGCCCAACAACCTCATTAAACCGATCTTCAATGAGTCCTCGACGAGACTCCAAATACTCCATTGCTAGAACACCAGGTTTCTAGCGTCAAATACATAGCGTTCCAGCCTATGCATACTGCTTTATTCCATGACACATACTACTCGCACATCTTCTTATCAGGACAAGCCACTCACGAACTTCTCCGTAACACGATTAACACAATCAACCCACTCCCAACCGCTACCGACCCCGCAATCAACACTAACCATCGATACCCCACCACCGAACCACGAAACACCTGTTCTGCGGTCATCGTAAACGCAATCGGACCAACCGTCTGTCCTAACCGTAACATACTGGTCCGAACCCCCATCATCCCGGCCCGCAACTGACCACTCACAAGCCCAACAAGCGTAGTATCAAGCGACGGCATCACCAACCCGAACCCAATCCCAAACACTAACAACGCCCCACCGATTGCCACCGGCGACGGCGCCATCCACACCCCAACTAATCCCAGTCCATACGAAACGAAACCCAGGGCAATAAGCTGCGTCGCCGGCAACCACTGTGACACCCGCCCATACTGAGACGAAACTGACGCACTCGCCACCGACACCATACTCAACAACAACCCAATCTGACTTGCTGGCAACCTATACGCATCACTCAACACTAACGGTAACGCCGTTAATACCGCCCCGTAGAACAGGAAAAACGCAAAAAACACCGCGACATAAATCCCGATAGCTTCCGGTAACATCACGGCCTTCTTCATCCGAGCCATATATGCGGCCACACTGATCTCTCGCTGTGCAGCTGGCTCCTCGAGGACAAATACCGCCGCTACCCCCACTAACACTGCCACCCCGAAAAACCCAAACGGCGCGCTCCACCGAACGATTGCCAATGCTCCGCCAATCAACGGATACACAGCTGCGCCAACGCCGATAATACTCCCATTGATTCCTATCGTCGCGTCCCGCTGAGTCCCGTCATAATAGTCACCGATCAACGTCACACTTAGCGTCACAAGCGCACTCGCCCCGACACCTTGGGCAAACCGGAGCACCAACACCTGCAAAAACGATCC
Source organism: uncultured Halobacteriales archaeon (assembly GCA_964542445.1). Classification (GTDB taxonomy): domain Archaea; phylum Halobacteriota; class Halobacteria; order Halobacteriales; family Hikarchaeaceae; genus CAZITY01. Next base: position 22,501 of record CAZITY010000027.1, read on the forward strand.
TGCGAACACAATCCCTGCCCCAGCAACCCCGAAAATCAACAATAGCGGGATCACAACCCGCCGCCTCCCCAATCGGTCCGCCACCAACCCAACAAACGGCGTAATAACGATCCCCGGAAGCGTGTACATCGTTATTACCAACCCCACTTGCGAATCACTCACCCCGAACACTCCCCGAAGCTCCGGTAACACCGGACTAATCAACGACACCCCCATCACTCCAATCAACGAACTGGCCAAGACGATCTGAAGTTTCGCCGACCGCCACGGCACCCTTTCATCTCCCCCCACCGAACCCAGCATCATTCACCACCCACTACTACACGATTATCACTAAACAACCCACCGAAACCCACTCCTAGACGCAATTTAATGAAGAAACGACGATGTCGATTGTATCGGCTTACGCGAATTCTTCTGTTAACACCGGTACCACATCAAATAAATCACTGACGATCCCGATATCAGCGATATCAAAAATCGGGGCATTCGGATCCGTATTAATTGCAATAATCGTATCGGAAGTTTTCATTCCAGCCACGTGTTGTACCGCCCCCGAAATCCCAATAGCGATATAGATTTCGGGCTGAACTGTTTTCCCTGATTGTCCGACTTGGCGGTTTTTCGGTAACCACCCGGAGTCCACAATTGGCCGAGACGACGACAGTTCCGCGCCTAACGCATCCGCTAAATCACGCACGAGATCGAGATTTTCTTCCTCCCCGATCCCCCGCCCAATCGACACCAACACGTCGGCCTCAGTAATATCAACATCTCCACCAGCGACTTCCTCATATCCTGACACTACTGTTCCAATAGCATCCTCATCAATCTCGGCATCGAATGAGACGATTTCCGCGTCACCAACCCCTTCAGCCACCGGCCACTCAGCGCTCCGAATCGTCACGACTGACTGCGGCGAATCTACTTCAATCCGCGTTTCAACCTTCGACCCATACATCTCCCGTAACGCGGCCAAACTACCATTGTACTCCAGTCCAATCACATCAGTTACTAACGGTAACTCTAACCGATTCGCCACTGCAGGCGCATAATCAAGCCCATTCACACTATTCGGTAACAACAAAATCTCCGGCGTCAAACTGTCAACTAACTGTGTAACCGCCTGCGTGTACACATCGTGATTAAATTCTTCACCATACTCGACCGTGTGAATCGCATCAACACCTTCACGATTCACTTCATCAGCAAACGAATCGACATCCCCACTAATCACCGCTACATGCAACTCCCCACCAGTCGCTTCTACGAGTTCCCGACCAGCCGTAATCAACTCTAAACTAATATCCCGCAACTCTCCCCGTCGATGTTCTGCAACCGCCAACACATCACTCATGCTTCGCCCACCCCGTAATCACGGAGAAGTTCTGCAAGTTGCACAGCTTGTTCTTCCGTATCCCCCTCAATATACTGCGTATCCCCCTCGGTTTCTGGCTCGTACATATCAGTCAACGTTAACGCACCATCTAACACACCAGAATCTACCCCTAGATCATCGAGCGTTTGATGTTTGATTTCTTTCGATTGCGCCTGTCGAATCCCCCTAAGACTCGCATACCGTGGTTCATTGATCCCGGTCTGAATTGTAAACACACCAGGTAAATCTACATCCACAATTTCCTCAACTCCACCCTCAAGTTCACGATGCACCGCAGCCGTTGAATCATCACTCAGCGCCAAATCAACCGTTACTGCAGCCCACTGAAACCCGATCTCCTCCGCTAACGCAACACCTGTCGCACCAAAACTATCATCATCAGCCTGAACACCTGTCAAAATCAAATCTGGTTCTTCTGCCTCGGCCACCGCACCAAGGATCTCCGCTTTCGCTCCAACATCGAGAAACTCCGTCCCTTCAATCTCATCATCCCAAACACGAATCGCTCGGTCAACCCCTTTCGCGAGCCCCATCCGAATCGTTTCTTCCGTTCGCTCCCGACCAATCGTTACTGAAACAACCTCCACATCTTCTTCGGTTTCACTGATTTGCACTGCCTCCTCAATCGCATAATCGTCCCATTCATTCAAGTCATATTCTCGGTACTGATCCCCAATATCAGTGCCTTCTATCGAAAAATTTTCTTCAACCTCAGTCACCTCTTTCACGGCGACAAGCACTTTCATGATTGGATCTTTTCGGGAGATTAGCGGTAAACGTTTCGAACCCGATTTCCACCACCTTTAGCATCATTCCACGTACTGCGCGCTACTGACCTTAACCCACTACCATCACGAACTCTCCATTTCATTCAAGCGAATCTTCGGGTAACGAAATTAAATTCTCCCGACCGATCCGGAGTTTCTCAATCTTCCCCGCTGAATCCATCTCGGACAACAACTGAGACACCTTCGCGTTCGACCAATTCGTTTCATTCACGATATCAACTTGCTTCATCCGCCCGTCATTTTCCCGAAGCAACTGCAGTACACGTTCCTCATCTGACAACAACCGTTCCGATCCTGACTCACTATCCACCGACTCATCCTCTTCCTTTTTACCGTCAAGTTCACGATCATTCAATGAATCAGTCTTCTCTGATCCCCCAAGCGGATTATTCCGTCGGATATACAAATACGAAACCGACACCGCCAGCACGATAAACACACCAATCCCAGCAATCGGTGGGACAAGACTCTCCTCACCCGGAGCCGCGGTATCAGGTGAGCTTCTCGTATTAACCCGTTCAAGTTCCGCCGACGGCTGCCCCGGATCAAACGACACCGGACCTTCAACATAAAATGCATCCGCTTGCAACGGTCGAGACGAGCTCCGCACAGCATAATCATCCGGAAACTCTATTATCAACCGTTGATTCTCCATTAATTCAGGAAGCCACGTTCCATCCGCTGTCCGAAACACATCCCCGAGAAACAATTGATTCTCTTCCACCCGCGAAAAATTCGTCCACACAAATTCAAGGATAAAAAACCCAGTTTGATTTTCTCGGAACGCATCACGAGACACTGCTTCAATCTCCATTGACCGCCCCGTCACAGCCCCCGCTTCATCAGCGGCAGATTCAAAAATCGCCAACGGTAATACATCAGTTTCACCACTCTCATACTCACGACCATACGAATCGAACGCCTCCGTCTCATTCTCACTTAACGGAAACCGTAGCCGCACCGACCACTGGGCACTCCCATCCGATTGAATCGACACCTGCATCGTCATATCAGCACCCGGGGACCCCGCGTCACTCATCTGTGCTTCACCAGGGACTCCCATCCCAATGATCCCACCACCAATCACGAGTACGCTGATGGCGATGGTGAAGCTCCAACGAAACCACGTCGCCGGCATATAATCAGATGACTGGGCTGGGGAGAAAACGCTTTCTAACAGCAAATAACGCCTAGTAGAGGACTGCTTAATCACAAATTCTAAAAGAACGGATTTCCCATACCAAACCCCATTGGGGGCTCCACCGAATGTTCAAATATCGAACTGCCTATACCTGACGGCCGTGCCACGAGGAATAACCCCAGTCATCGCTGCACCCCTTTTACTCCTAATGACACTCCTCCTTGCCATTGTAATCGGGACTATTGCCCCTGCATTCACCATCCCTAATGACCCTGAACCTCTCACCGTTATCGACGTCACAACTGACGAATCAACCAATACTGTTTCCATCACTAACGACGGTCCCAGGGAAATTGATGTCCGAGAACTCACCGTCACTATTGAAATCGATCACACCCCAATTCACCACCCACTAACTGTCCCTTATTTTTCACAACGTGGCTTTCATTCCGGTCCAACCGGTGCATTCAACTCCGCAACCGACCCATTCTGGTCGACAGGCGAACGCGTCAGTTTCCGGATTGCCTCCACAAACAGCCCAACCCTTGAGCCCGGAAAATCACTTACCATCACACTCATCACAAATGATTCACCCATCGCACAGAGTGATACCACTATTACCTAACCCGACACTTCTGCCAACGTCACAATAGCAATATCCCGATTATACCACGGACCAATCGACCAGTGTTTACACTCCTCGAATCCTGCTTCCCGAAACATCGCATCCGCCGCTGAATCGTCGTAAAAAAACATCATCGCATTCGCGAGCCACCGCATCACTGCCGAACTTGGTTCATTCGGCCCAACGACCAGAACCTGACCGCCGGGTGCAGTCACTCGACGAAGCTCCCGGAGCGTCGCCACTGGATCCGGCCAATACTCGATTGAACCCGACGACCACACCACATCAAACGTATCATCCTCAAATGGCAACCGTTCAGCATCGCCAAGATAAAACTGGACATTTTCCTCATCTTCCAACTTCGAAACAGCCCGTTTCAACTGATGCTTACTCTGATCTAGCCCATGAACCACACCAGCCTTCTCTCGCAACGCACTCGTTGCAAAACCCGTCCCACACCCCACGTCGAGGATCTCCGAAGATGCTGTCAGTGGGAGTTCACGTATCGTCTGATCACGCATATTCTCCGTCCAAATAAACGGATTGATGTAATCATAAATGACTGAAAGATACCGATAAAATACCCGGGCACGAGATTTATCCTCTAACACTCCCATTAGATCCCCATTAGTCGTCATAGCGAATGAACGCTATGAAATCCACCATATCCTCATTCTCACCGTCCATCGTTCGCATCACACCTAACGACGCAACGATAGCGAGCGGTTTCGGAACTACCAAATAGCCACCTATCCAACCCCCGAATGACCACTACTTATGGCCAAACCTGAGGTTCTAAACCGCATAAAAGAGACTGAACGCGAGGCCAATGAGATAATTGAAGAAGCTGAGGCTAATCGCGAAGAAACAATTTCTGATGGGCGGGAACGCGCCCGAGAAATCCGAGAAAACGCAGAAGAAGAAGCGAATAAAATCGAACAGGAACTAATCGAAGACGCCCGAGAATCTATCGAGGACGAACGAACAGAGATTATAGAAGATGGTCAGGCGCAACGAGACCAACTCGAAACGAATGCCCGAGAAAAATCCGATGAGATCACTGACTACGTGATAGATTTGTTTAAAGAGGCAGTCCATGCTCAGGCCTAAACGGATGAGTCGGGTCTCGGTTACGGGATCCAAGCAAACACTTGATGACGTAATCGAAGCCATCCATGATCTCGAATTAGTGCATTTCATTGAATACGATGGATCATGGGATGGATTTGAGCCGGGAGATCCAATACAGGGTGCCGACGAGGCTTCGAGTGATCTCGTTACTGTCCGATCACTTCAGAGTATTCTCCACGTCCCCGAAGTGCTCGATGAACCCCCGTCTGAAATATCCTCTGGGGATATCCAGGAACAGCTCCCCGAGATCAGAGACCAAGTAACATCTTTAGACGATAAACGTCGGGACTTACAAGACGATATCCGAGACTTGGCTGATGAAATTGATACCGTAACGCCATTTACTGATTTTCCAATCCCACTCGATTTGCTTTCCGGGTACGATAACCTCCGGGTGATCGTCGGCGAAGGGAATAAAGATGCAGTGCAAGACGCATTAGCCGAATCAACCGAAATCGATGCATTTGAAGTAGCAGGCACTGATTCGCTGTTCGGTGTTTTCACCTACCCCGCATCAATCGATATCGACGAGTTACTCGTCGGTGTGGATTTCACCGAACACGAAATCCCGGAGGCAACCGGTACTGCTGAGGAATACATCGAATCTCTCGAATCGCAGGTAGCCGAACATAAAGCAGAATTGGAAGCGGTTGAATCAGAACTCGAAGCGTTACGTGACAAATACTCCGGGTTCCTGGTGGCTGCTGAGGAAAAGCTCTCAATCGATGTCCAAAAGCGAGAAGCACCATTGACGTTTGCAACAACCGAGAACGCCTTTGTCGCTGAGGGATGGTTACCGACGGAGAAAATCGATGTCCTTAGTTCTCATCTTCAAGACTCTGTGGGTGACCATGTCGAAGTGGAGGAACTGGAGCGGGCGAAGTACGATAAAGACGGACATCCCGACGGGCATGAAGAAATTGAAGAAACTGCTTCAGGGGAAGAAGTTGTAGCGGATGGTTCGGGGCACTCGGAGAGTATGGATGGTGACCTCGCAATGAGTTCCGAAAATCCCCCCGTCATTCAGGACAACCCAGCTATCTCCAGTCCGTTCGAATTGCTTGTCAACACAATTAACCGCCCAAAGTATTCTGAAGTCGATCCAACTTTGATTGTTTTTCTCACATTCCCGTTCGCATTCGGATTCATGATCGGGGATATGGGATACGGCCTTCTTTACTTACTGATGGGATGGGCGCTTTATCGTGTAAACAATATGGCGATTAAGAGTCTCGGGATTATCGCTGCGTGGTCTGGTGGCTTTACGTTATTATTTGGGTATCTGTACGACGACTTTTTCGGCGTCCACGTCGCTGACCTCGGTATTCACCTTCCCCTTTCCGGAATTCTGAATAAGGGACTCCATGCGCCTGAATTTGCCTTATTATGGGTTGCGGTGAGTGTGCTCTTCGGAATTCTCCACCTCAGCATTGGGTATCTCCTCGGATTCATCAATGACTTACACCATGGCGTGAAAGAGGCATTCCTCGAAAATATTTCCTGGTTCCTCGCCCTCAACGGGTTTTTCGTATGGGTGTTTAGTCTTCATCTCCAAGGAAACAAGCCAGCGTTCATTCTCGGCACCGATTCTGTATTATTCAGTTTCACTGGCTTTGCCGGGTTTCCAGAAACAATCGGTCTCGCGGGATTAGCTGTTGCAGGCATTGGGGTCGTCATGGTGTTCGCAGGTGAGGGCGGCGTAGGTCTCGTAGAATTACCGAGTATCCTCGCTAACTCCCTGTCTTATCTCCGGATCGTCGCTGTGTTACTCGCGAAAGGAGGGATGGCGTTTGCAGTCAACCTCCTTGTCTTCGGTGCCTACGCTGATCACGGTCACGTCGTCTTTGATCTCCCGACGACTGACGTCACAGGGTACGAACAACAATTCGTTGGACTTGTTCACATTGATCCCTTGATTGTCGGGCTACCAGCCGCAATTCTGGTTTTCGTGCTCGGCCACGTACTGGTTTTATTATTGGGTATTACGGCTGCTGGAATTCAAATGGTACGGCTTGAATACGTCGAGTTTTTTGGGAAGTTTTATGAAGGCGGCGGGTCGAAATATCAACCGTTCGGACAGCAACGAACAAGTACAAATAGTTAATGGAGAGTTACACGAAAACTATGTTAGAAAACATCGCGCCGGCATTGGATTTGGTTGAAAACGTTGCACTACAAGTTCAGCAAGACCCAGCTTACGCTCAGGAATTAAAACTCGGTGCAGCCGCTCTCGGTGTGGGATTGGCTGCTCTCGGTGCAGGGTATGCGGAGCAAGGAATCGGGGCTGCTGCTGTAGGGGCAATCGCTGAGGATCGAGATATGTTCGGTATCGGGCTTATCATGACTGTGCTTCCCGAAACCCTCGTTATCTTCGCGATTGTTGTTATTTTCTTGGTATAACCCTGGTACCAACCTATGAGCCTTGAAACGGTAGTTGAGGATATCCGAGAAAAAGCACAAGCAGAAGCGCAAGCCATCCGAGAGGAAGGTGAGGAGAAAGCTAACGAGATTATTGCAGCTGCTGAGGAGGATGCCGAAGAGATTCGGGAAGACGCTGAGAGGCGGGCGGAACAGAAAATCCAGCAAGAGCGAGAGCAAAAGCTCTCGAGTGCGAAACTCCAAGCAAAGCAACAACGGTTGGAGGCGCAACGAGACGTTCTCGATGATGTGTTTGACGCAGCTGAAGAAGAAATTGCGTCGCTTGAAGGTGATGAACGCCGAGAACTTACAGAAACTTTGCTTGATGTATCAGCAAACGAATTTGAGGACGGAAGTGACGTTTCAGTATTTGGTCGAGAGACTGACGCTGAGTTGATACAAGACCTCGTCGCCGACCGAGATGGGTTTTCTCATGAAGGTTCCGTTTCGTGTATTGGTGGTGTCGTATTGGAAAGTGATTCCTCGCGAGTACGCGTCGACAACACGTTTGATTCAATCCTAGAAGAGGTTTGGGAAGAGAACCTCCGTGAAATTAGCAGTCGGTTGTTCGACCAATGATCGCTGTGAAAGCACGAGGCCGATCGAATTACGAGTACGTTACAGCTCGTGTAAGAAGTCGCCGAGCGAAATTATTCTCCGAGGACGATTACCGGAAACTCATCAGGATGGGGACCGGTGAAATCGCGCGATTCATGGAAGAATCGGAGTACGAAACCGAGATGAATGCGCTTGGCGCTCGATATTCGGGTGTCGATCTCATTGAGTACGCATTAAATCGGAACCTCGCGAAGCACTTCCATGATTTATTACGATGGTCAAATGGAGCGTTATACGACTACATCGTGCGGTATCTCCGGAAGTTCGACGCGTGGAATGCGAAAACAGTGTTGCGTGGAAAGTATTCTGATGCAGAGCAGGCAGAAATCCAGGATGATTTGATTCTTGCTGGTGAGTTCGATGAGGATTTGCTAGATTCCCTTGTGGCGGCTGGATCGGTCGTGGACGTGATTGCGGGACTGGAGGGAACGATTTTCTATGATCCCCTTGTGGAAGCGCAGAGTGATTATGAGGAAGACGGTGTGTTGGTGCCATTGGAGAACGCGATTGATCGGTCGTTCTATGAATCATTGATCACCGGGTTATCGGACACGTCGAACCGAGCGACGAAATTATATAAAGAGTTCCTAGAGGCGGAGATTGATTTCCGGAATGTCCGTAATGTGTTACGGCTTGTGCAAAGCGGTGCTGATATTGATCCGGAAGACTACTTCATCGATGGTGGGTATTTGTTCGACCGGTCGGCGGTTCGGCGGGTTGCAAGTAACCGCGATGAATTGATTGCCGATTTACTCGATAGTCGCTATGGTAATGAGTTAGAGGACGCGATTCAATCTCTCGATTCTGCGGAGTCACTTATTCGATTTGAACACGCGTTAGACGGAGCATTATTGAATTATTCGCAAACACTATCGAACCGGTATCCGTTATCGATTTGCCCGGTGTTAGCGTACATTTTAGCGAAAGAACGCGAGACAGAGAATATCCGGGCGGTTGCGCGTGGGAAAGAAGCGGGATTGTCGACGGAAGAGATCGAGCAAGAATTAGTGTTCATATGAGTCAAGAAATAGCAGTCGTTGGGAGTCCAGATTTCACGACCGGGTTTCGATTGGCGGGTGTCCGTCGGTTTGAAAACGTCACGGATGATGAGAAATCCAGTGAACTTGATTCGGCAGTCGAAGATGTGCTTGCAGCAGACGATATTGGTATTATCGTGATGCATCAAGATGATCTTGAGTATCTTTCTCGGGATGTTCGAGAAACGGTTGAAACCAGTATAGAGCCGACAGTCGTTGTTCTTGGCGGCGGCGCGCAAAGTGGGTTACGAGAACAGATCAAACGAGCTATTGGGATAGATCTCATGAGTGAGGATACATAATGAGTCAAGCGACAGCAGCAGAGAACGTCCGGGAAGATGGTCGGATTACGCGGGTGAGTGGCCCGGTGGTCCAAGCCATCGATCTCGGGGCGAAAATGAACGATGTGGTGTATGTGGGTGACGAAGGATTGATGGGTGAAGTGATCGAGATCGAGGAAAATATCACGACGATCCAGGTGTATGAGGAAACCTCGGATGTGTCGCCGGGTGAGCCGGTTGAGAATACGGGTGAACCGTTGTCCGTTGATTTAGGACCGGGGATGCTCGATTCGATTTATGATGGTGTACAGCGCCCGCTTGATGTGCTCGAGCAGCAAATGGGTGCGTTTTTGGACCGTGGTGTTGATGCACCCGGGATTGATTTAGAGCAGGAATGGGAGTTTGAGCCGTCGGTTGATGTAGGTGATGAAGTTGCACCTGGGGATATCATTGGAACAGTTGAGGAAACTGCAAGTATTGAACATCGGGTGCTCGTGCCCCCCGACTCTGATGGCGGTGAAGTGAGCTCGATTGAGGCCGGTTCGTTCACGGTCCAGGCGGCCGTCGCTGAGCTTGATTCTGGTGAGGAAATCACGATGCATCAGGAGTGGCCGGTTCGCGAAGCCCGGCCTGCGCAAGATAAACGTACGCCTACGATTCCCTTAGTGACCGGTCAGCGGATTCTCGATGGGTTGTTCCCGATAGCGAAGGGCGGAACGGCAGCGATCCCTGGCCCGTTTGGTTCTGGTAAGACGGTTACGCAGCACCAACTGGCGAAGTGGGCTGATGCGGATATCGTAGTATATGTTGGGTGTGGTGAGCGTGGGAATGAGATGACTGAGGTTATTGAGGATTTCCCGGAACTAGAAGACCCCAAAACAGGAAAACCGTTGATGAGCCGTACCTGTTTGATAGCGAACACTTCGAATATGCCCGTTGCGGCACGGGAATCGTGTGTCTATACTGGGATCACGATCGCTGAATATTACCGGGACATGGGGTATGATGTGGCGTTGATGGCGGATTCCACGTCTCGGTGGGCGGAGGCGATGCGCGAAATTTCATCGCGACTAGAAGAGATGCCTGGTGAAGAGGGATACCCAGCGTATCTCGCAGCACGATTATCACAATTCTATGAACGTGCTGGTTTGTTCGAGAATTTGAATGGCTCAGATGGGTCGGTGTCAGTGGTCGGTGCGGTATCGCCCCCTGGTGGTGACTTCTCTGAACCAGTAACACAGAACACATTACGAATTGTGAAAACGTTCTGGGCGTTAGACGCAGATCTAGCGGAGCGCCGGCACTTCCCGGCGATTAACTGGAATGAGTCGTATTCACTGTATCGGAATCAGTTAGATCCGTGGTTCGAAGAGAACGTGCATGAAGCGTGGCCGGAAATTCGCCAGTGGGCGATTGACACGCTTGATGAAGAAACCGAATTACAAGAGATTGTGCAACTCGTCGGGAAGGATGCGTTACCGGAGGATCAACAGTTGACGCTTGAAATCGCGCGGTATCTCCGGGAGGCGTTTTTGCAGCAGAATGCGTTCCACGATACGGATACGTATTGTGACCCGGAGAAGTCGTTCATGATTCTTGAGGCGATTAAAACGTTTTACGATGAGGCGTTTGATGCCTTGGATGCCGGGGTTCCGGTTGAAGAGATTCAATCGATTGATGCGGCACCACGGTTGAATCGGATTGGGACGACAGAAGATTACGAGTCGTTCATTACTGACGTTGAGGATAGTATTACTGAGCAATTAGCGGAGCTGTACTGAACATGAGGTAATATCAAACGATTACGGAAATCAGCGGGCCGTTAGTGTTC
>CAZITY010000028.1:0-3177 GCA_964542445.1 uncultured Halobacteriales archaeon
ACTGATCTTGGAGTCACTGAGGCTTCATAGCGGTTTGGGCCAACCCGAACGAACTGGGCCCCAGACCCGGTTGGGCGGTCCGAGCCGGTATACACGATGGTGGCGGGATCACCCACTCTTGTATCCTCGGTTTCAAAGAAGCTCCGGCGTTTCCGCTCGGGGTCACCGATTGCCCAGTTCACGGTTTTAGAAAGCAGTAAGGAATCGGGGGCTTGGAGTAGCTCTCCGAGACTCCCGTCGGAGGAAAACGTGGTTATTGAGGCGACTCGGCCAAGCCCGTACCGCCAAACGGTCACCGCTGGTTCTCCATCAGCTGTCGCCACGAGGTAGCGGGCACTGTCTTTTTGGGTCACTTCGTTTGCCCCCGTAGGGTTAGCGGTTAGGTCCACGCCGGTCGTGATGAAATGGGTGTCGTCAACGATCGTGAGCTGGTCGGCGCTGAACGACCGATCTGACCCTCCATATAACAATCGTAGCTTCGTTGCTTGGTCCGCTTGGACATATGAGCGCCCGGTAACCCGGGCGATATCGCGTAATAAGTCTTCGTTCATGACGCCTCCTGATCCGACCGTTGTCACCCGAATTCCGTCGTCACTGAGCGCGCGAGCCGCAGCCATCGACTGGTCCCGGTCGGCCACACCGTCACTGATTAATATTACTTCTCCTTCACCGCCAAGCATGTCACGCGCCGTCAGCAACCCTTGGTCGATGCGGGTGCCGCCGCCAGATTGTAATCGGAGAATCGTGTCCTCGATTGCTTGCCGGTTCGGTCCAACTTCCTGGAATTCCGAGATTACGTAGGCCTGGTGATCAAACGCGACGATCCCCAGCCGATGTTGGTTCCCGATTTGATCGAGAGCGTCGAGGGCAAGCGACTTGATCACGGGTAGTTGGCCTGCTGCGCTCCCCGAGATATCGAGGGTGAGAACAATGTTCGCTGATCGATCATACTCGCCGATGCGCACCGGGAGCATCGACGCAATGGATGATTCACCGTATCCACCGGTTTCATACGAGTTGGGGCCACCCACTACGACGACGCCATTTCCGTCGATCGCAAACCGGTGGAGAGCCTCAATGTTTCCGAGATCTCGCGCTGCGATGTCGTGGATGATCACGGCGTAATAGGTGTCTAGGTCCGTGTTGTCCGGGATTTCCTCTGTCCGAGTCACATTATAATGTTCTGTGAGGAAGGATTCGAGGGGATAGTCGATCCGGGAGACATAGAGGACGTTCGGGCGGTCGACCACCCGAACTGTTTTCCGGTACTCATTATTCATCGGGAACTGATCGTTAGCCGCAGCTTCCACGGTTATCCGGTATTCGCCGGGGGAGTCGAAGGTGTGTGTAAATTCTGCTCCACCGGTTCCTTGGATCGATGCGGTATGGACCGTTTCGTTCTCGATTCGAACTGTGATGTCCCGGGGTGTGTCGCCGAGTGCTGCACCGGTTATTTGGAGTAGAAACGTATTGGGGATCCCAGTACTGGTTTTTGCGGGGCCGCTGATTCTGACCGCGGTCTCGGGGTTGGAGGGGGAGAGAGCAATCGCGTTGAGGGTCACGTTCGTTTGGATTGCGAGGTCGGCGGCTTCACCGAGGGTCCGGCCGTCTGTGACTCGGCCGTCGGTGAACAAGATGATACTTGTGTCCTGATTGAGGCTACTGAGGACGCCGTCACCAATCGCTGAGCGCTCGCCTGTCGCGATTGTCGTTTGATGGACTGGGACCCCTTCTGCTTCGATGGCGGTAGCGAGTTCATCGGGGGATTCGTCGAAAACGTTCATACTCGCAGATTCATCGACGAGTAACCGGACTGAGGGCTCTTCGGTGACCACTTGGTCTGAAACAGTATATGGCCCGGCAGCGGCTGTCGCGAGCAGTGTAACGATGATGATTCGGGAGGCGAAAAACGCGATTCGTCGTCGACGTGTCGTCTGCCGGTCTGCTGGGCGGACGTAAAAAAGGATCGTTACCAGGAGTATCCCGAGGGGGAGTAAGAGCAAAAACACCGGCGTCTCAAACTGAATCGGGAGGACCTCGGGATTCGGGATAGCGCCGGGGAATGGACCGTAGGGCGGCATTAGATATCCCCCCGGTATTTGAGGTACCAAAGTTCGGTGATGACAAGTCCGATAATGAAAATCGTGATGAATGGTGACAGAACGGTCAGGTCGGTCGATGTTTGGGTTTCTGGTTGGGGTGCTTCGTTGGGGTTTGAGGTCGGGATGAGGTTCGACTCGCGGGGGGATAGCAGGTTAACGGCGATTTCGCCCGAGGGGGTGTCATAGTAGCCTGAGTAGTCGAGGTCTATTGCAGTTGCCTGCACGGTCCCGCGGGGAGTGGTTACCGTTGTTTCGGTGTTGAATCGAAGCGTGGTACCCGTGGCGAGATGGACATCGGGGGCTTGTTCGCGGCCGGCAGCGAAATACACGGTGTTTCGCCAAAACACTGGGTATTGATAGTGGAAGTTGAACTCGGACGCATTTGAGAGATACCCATAGTACACTATGCGCCCTGGGGGTCGGTCTTCGATTGCGATGAACGGGGAGCCGGTGTCGTCTACGGCGAGTGTGGTGCCGTTGCGGAGAATCCCGGAGACTCTCGCTTGGGCTGGAATTAGTTCGATGCCTCGAATGATTTGGTGGTTCGTAGTAACGTGGACGTTGGTTGAGCCCCCGATGACGTCGGGTTCAATGAGGAGTAAATCGCCGTAGGGGATGGCGCTGATATCGGGTTGGGCGAGCACGATGACACCACTGCCTTGGTTAACGCTGTTTCGGGCGTCTTCAATGGTTCCTTGGAGGATCCGATCCGGATCTACGTTACTAAACACGACGACGTCGTAGCCAGTGGCACCCGAAACTGGGGGGTTATCGACGGTGAGTGACACGTCATTCAGAAGGGAGAGCGCGGTGGTGAGATAGGTGTCTTCGTCGTTCGTGAGGACAAGGACGTCGATTTGAGGGTCTGCTGGGGCGGTGAGGTACGCAATATCGTCGAGTGGGAATGAATCGTGGGGGGTGAGTTGAAGTCCGCCGCCGCCGGGCGGGATCGTCATAGTCACGAGGGCTGTGTCTCCGGGCGTCAGTGACACTTGTGTTGTTTGGTCAGCGAGTGTCACGGTTCTCGTTTGGGGAGTGGAACCGGTGTTCAGCAGGGTGGCGGTGACATTCCGGC
>CAZITY010000028.1:3187-4937 GCA_964542445.1 uncultured Halobacteriales archaeon
TGAGAAGGGATTGGTCGCGAAAGGTGAGATCGATGATCCCGACGTTATCGGTTCCGCCGGAGTCGAATTGGGCCAGCCGGACTTCGTGTCCGTCGATACGGGCGTGTTCAACGGCGGTTTGCCATTCAGTCGTTCCAGCGAAGTCACTCAAGACGACGATTCGACCGGGTTCGTCGAGTGTGGTGGTGGCGCGCTGGATACTCCCGGCCAGATCACCGGTGGTGTGGGTGACGGTGATTCCATTCAGGGTGTCGCGGGCTATGGGAGAGGAAGTGGCTTCGATAGCGACGGTGGGCGATGGGCTGGTGGTAATTATCGTGATGGGTTCGCTGAGTTCGTCGGTGGCCGTGGTGATAGCGCGGCTGAGGCGAGTTCCGCCCTCGGTTTCAGTCGCCATGCTCGCGCTCGTATCGAGCACGATAACGGTGTTTCCCGGAGACCCGGTTTGGGGGAGTGCAGCAAGCGGACCGGCGAGCGCGAGGGCGATAAGGATGAGCACGAGGAGTTGGATGAGAAATAAGAGATTTTGGTTGAATCGCTGCCAAAGGGCGTTGTGTTGTGTTTTTCCCGTTTGTTCGGCGAGGAACTCCATCGTGGGGAGTGCATACCGGCGGGGATCGGGTTTGAGGAGATAAAGAATTAAAAGCGGGATAATGGAGAGGAGAGCTAGAAGACCTAACGGGTTAATGAAACTATTCTGAATAGGTCCGAGCGCCATTGGGGAATCATAGCGACCCGAATAATGTTATTTGTTTCCTCACCCGTTGGGGCGAAGATGTATTTGTGGTGGGGGGCACACGAAATTCCATTGGCGGCGCGGGACAGAACAGACCGGTCTACCTCGCTTGCTTCACAGTCATGATACTCACCGTGGGTCAGTACTGGTCCGGAATGAATCCCCGCCGGTATAATAGGCTGTATTTGTGTCGGATGATGCAACTTCATCTACTTCCCGGGCTGGTATGGCTCAGCCTATTTTGTGGGAATGATTTGTAATTAGGTTCCCGTACCACGCCGGCTTTCCAACCAATAGTCGTGGATATATTAGAGATAAATTATTGCTCACAGGTCGGATCCCGGGGATCAAGACTGCTACTGAACGACATCCGCTGCACGCCGAATTACCGACGATAACGGGGGCCTACTTTGGATGTCAATTCCACAACGATATCGTTCGACTGGCGCTTTCGCCTGCATTCATGGATCGAATGAGCTCGACATGGCTCTTCGAAGTCGTGGATACAACCTGAGAGCCAGAAATACACAAAGCGCGACTATAATTAACTCGAGTTGTGGATGAGCCGTCGGGTGCTGATAGATCTGTAGAAGCCGGATCCAGGGGGCTGTGTCATCCTTCGGTAGCCGGGGCATGGCGAGGATGGGCCACAGCAAAAACCGCGCGCGCCATGGATCACCACTGAAGAATAACCCTGCGAGATCACCGAGTAAATGGCTGGCATACCCAATTGCGAACGCGACCGGCGCTCTCATGGAAATCCGTCGCTTCCATTCATCTTGTGGGTAACGGGCCCCAACAAGCTTACTTGCACACGCCACGCCCGCAACGATGATGAGCATACCACCGAGAGAATGACTGAACGACCGCCCACTCGCAAGAAGCCCATAGTAGGCAAGGGGTTTATCGATAATATCAGGGAACTGGCTCCCGATCACGAGAGGGACGAGTTCCCACCGATATGGCAAACCCCGCCCGGCACCAATCCCATACCCGACATACAGAAGATAACCT
>CAZITY010000028.1:4947-16167 GCA_964542445.1 uncultured Halobacteriales archaeon
CTAATGCAACGTGGCCCAGCGGATACACATATCAACCTGAGTCGGGGCGAATCAAAAAGGAGTCGCTGTGACCCCGTGACACGAAGCGCAAAGTCAAGATAAATGGGCAACGGGAGTACCGAGAGTTACCAATGTGTCATGCGGGCGAGGCATTGGATGAACGATCACACCTCGCTCCTACGATGAAAGGGCCGCCTCAGCTTGAATAGCACAATCCCGTTTTCCGTATTCAATTAAAATAGGGGAGAAAACGCGCCGAGCCGAGGAGAGTTCCAGCGGAAATACGAGTGTGTATGTCTACACCCACAGAGTACCACACCAATAATTGATCATAAAGAATGGAACAAAGGAACAGACCAAACGATCTCACCCGTTTCAGCCAATCAATCAACCCCCCAGACACAATTGTTATCGGGACCTCAAAGGAATACTTCGCCGACATCCAGCCCTAAAACCATAATTATAAACTAATTGATATTACCAGTCTAACACGGGGAGGACGACCGGATCAGAACTATAATACACAAATAATTTCTCCAATAATAGCAAGACCTAGGCAGGATCAACTTACCCAGAACGCCCCCAGACGCCTAGACAGGCATTCCAATCAATAAATCTCGTGGATCAGCGCAGGAGACGGCGTAACACATAAAACAGGAAGGCGATCCCGACCACGATTACGATACCGGAAAAGAACCAAAATACCAGCCGCCGGGGATTGCTAGGCGGGCCAAGGAGAAGATAAATACCAACGGCGCTCAGAGATCCGACAAGCACGCCGACACCGCCGGTGAAGGTCGTTCCCGGCCCGAGGTCGTCCTCCAAAACGATGAAGAGAATCGAAATTAACAGAACAGTGGCAATGAATCCATACGCGACCGATCCGACAAGTACCATACGACACTCACCACGGACACACCACTAATAACTCCATGACACCTGCACCAACTAAAATCCCGACGGTATCCCCGATATGCCGGCTCAACCCACTAAGGGATACCATCGCCCGCTGGGGATTAGATCTCTCTTTTCCTTGCCACGGCACCACACCGCTCCCGAGGGGTATCCGCCACAATGAATTGACAGACCGGACCGTTTTCCTCCAGTAAGTCAACCCACCAAAAACAACTATAATCCGGTATTGTTACCGGCTCGCAATAGTGGTATCCCTGGTGGCATCGGCCCCAGCTTGATCCCCGCTGAGGAGAATGATGAGGGCACAACCGATTCCGAATGATCCGTGCTCGCCACCATCGGTTCGGTCCAACGAACGCCACCCACGCCGAGCCAATTAAAATAATGGATCGAGCTCGTCGGTTCCCTCGTAGAGGAGGTCATGGAGTTTATCAGCGCTTTCAGCCTGGATTTCCTCGATGTTATCCTTGGCCTCAATCGCCACCCGCTGAAGTTCCTTAATCCGGGGAACCCGCGTGATCCCCGAGAACAATACGACAGCCGCGAGTTTGTCTTCCCCACGGAGCGAATAATCACCCCCACGGACCTCCATGCTCCCGGTTTGTTCCTCCAGCCATTTGCGTCCGCGTTCAATGCCTTTCCGATCGAGGTACTCCGGTGGGCCAGCAACGACGACCAGCGCACGTTCTATGCCGTCGAGTTCACACGGCAGGGTTAACCGCTCTAAGGCCGCCTTCCGAATGAGACTGGTAACCCGGTTGGTATTCGAGCCGTCTTCGAAGGACGGTTGGTCCGTCCGGAACCGATCAAGCAACCCGCGATTGGCGGAGTCGACCGATTCAGACGCGTAACCAACCGTCGAAACCCCCCCGCCTTTCAGGGTGTTAATAATCTCTGAGGCGTCCACGACCGCTTCGGCGACCTCATCACCTGCAGACACCTCGCCAGCACTAAACAGTACTCCGAATCGTCGAGCGATCTCTTCGTTCGTCGTCGCATACCCCCGTTGGACCGACTCGCCGGTTTGCCGCCACGCATCATTGTCGAACACGAGCAAGTTATCAGTCTCTCGGACGAATGTTTCGAAGGACCGCGCGGTATTCAAGGTATAAATCCCACCCTCATTGGTGCCTGGGAGGACGCCCAGCCCATAGACGGGTTCCGTGTAGAGGCGTTTTAGATGCCGCGCGATCACCGGGGACGCGCCCGAACCGGTCCCACCGCCGAGTGCAGCGACGATCAAGAACGCATCAATCTCATGCACAGGAACTGAATCAAGTAACCCACTGATCTCATCGATGTCTTCTTCGGCGATTTCAGCCCCGAGTTCATTGTCATCGCCAACGCCATGGCCCTTAACGCGGGATTAACCAATCAGTGATCGATGCTCATTTGGAACAAACTCGAGCCCCTGAAGATCGGCTTTTGCTGTATTGTTTGCGACCGCCGAGCGAGCGGTGTTCCCACCGGTCTGCTGATCGTACCACAGGAACTTATCCACGATTTTCCCGCCCGCCTGGCCTACCCCGATCAACGCAAGTTTCATAGGAAATAACCCTGTAAGGGATACTACCAGCCTCCAATTGACCGTTAGAAGAACCCGACTGTTGGTCCGCTGACACTCAATCGGCAAAGATTATGGGTCAGGTAACACCGTTCCATCATCTGACGGGAATTTCACCCCTGACAGACCTTTCACCTCTGATTTGCCTGTCGGTTCTGCTTGATATCACTGGAATGAGTATATACTCCCCGCTTACCTACAATCAATAAAGCCATGAACTCCATCCTCCTGCGCTTGTTCATTGGGTTTACGCTCATGATCGGTTCAACGACCACCCTCCTCACCATCGCGCTCACCTAATCGGAACAGCACTCGGCCCCGGTCAATTTATCCGGGGTCGTCGTCGCAATTACGCCGTTCGGTTCCACCGACGTTAGCAGCGCCACCACCCCGATACTCCCCACTGTGGATGCCGGCTTTGCACAAAATTCCCGGGAATGATCGTGAAATACGCCCCGGCAGCGCGATTGAACCCCACTCGCGACCACAGGGAGTGTTCCGCGGTCGTTTCGTCTGAAAATAGATATCCTCACTAGAGGTCGAACTCCCACCACCGTTGTTACCCAATAATCCAACCGCGTCAAATGCTGGATCATCCCGGACCGTCGCCTTCATTGAGCTATACTCACTCGCAGTTTCCTCCTCGAGGGTTCCTTCAACGGCTACAACCGCCACGGTCCCGTGGTCCTCACAGACGGTCCGAACTACCGAAGCCAATGCTCCCCCTCCCCCCGAATGAGAACGAGCACGACGACCAACACCTAAGACCGATAGCCCCACACGATGAAAGACCGTGATTGTCCAAACTTTCATCGCACCTTACCTCGGTCACTGCCAAACCCATAATGCAACCCCCACCCCCGAACCTCCCTCCGTGACTGGTCATCCATCAGCACCGGAAAATGAAACTCACCACCAGGACCTGCTCCCATGGCTATATAAACTTCACCTAACTGACCCATCCGCAGAGAATACCAACATGAACACCAATACATTTCCGCGTTGAAAACCGCGCCCGAATTCAACACGGTCTAGATCGAACATGGCCTCATCGTTGAATCATAATGTAGTCCTGTACCGCTTGTACCCGACTCACCGACACATGATATCGGCCCTCCTCGTCAACCTGGAAATCTGCATCAAACGACGTTTCCTGATCCGGTGTTACTACTAAATTCGCGAGTGACCCTGTCGCCAGATCGACCGTGATATTATAGAGTGTCCCTAGCTGTTTCCCATCTGTCCCCATGACCGCTTTATCGGATAGATTCTCCGCCAAAATTTCCGTCATATCAACCAGTTCTTACGAAACTATAATAAATATATGGCTAGTTCTCCCCCGGCATAGCATCCGGACCAGTCTGACAACCCAGTAACGATTCCTTTAACTGACGCTATCCCACGGTGATTTCAACAAATCCCAGATAAACCCAAAAAGAAGGTCACTATAATTCTGGGCCACTGATTACAACACGTAATATTTCCGGTTGACACCGGGTGTCAATAATGAGTAAATACGGAAACAATGGTAAATAATAGTTAAGCCCTTTTATAAAATTTTGACCCGTTAACCATAGCGACCTCTGTGACGCGATTGCTTATAATCTCGAGCAAATCGGCGGTTAGCACAGATACCTTGTTACCCTTGTGACTCAAATAGATGGAGTCTTGTATAGATCATGCTGTTCCTCAAGATACCCGCCGCCAGAAAATCCACCCGGCGTCAAATTAGTATTATTCCCGGCGATTCTCAACTGGGGAATGGCCGCACTCAACGCAAATAAAACGATTATCAATAGTCACCGCTACCGGTGCGTTACATGCTATACATTTGACTGCCGCGTCCCGAACCGAGCGTGGATAACGGCTCATCAGTCAGTCCCCCCCTTGGTGAACACTTTCTTTCCTCAATCTATTTGCCTTACTCAGTTCCATATTATTGGATGCCTTGATTTTACTTATATTCTCTGGTCACCGAAACCGACCACCTCTAGATCATTTCTAATCCCGCTTGTTCCCTTTCTGAATTGAGAAAACCAAATTACCTACGTAGCGTTGGCAAAAATTTCCAACAGGCAGTTTGGCTCTAGGTTTCCTGGGAAGTTGTTAATGATTCGTCTGACAGGTAATTCTGTGCCAAGGCCCACCATCAATTAGACATATTCCCCCCATACAACTAACGTTAAGCAATCTTAGCATATTGTTAAAACCCTTTTTCGGGAAAATATCGATTGCTCTTCGATTTTTGCCTAACTCATAGAAATGTAATGAGACCGCATCAGTTACCATTTAAAATACCGCCCCTCCCCTGATTACCAAAAGTCTTGATCATCCACAGGTAACTTCTGTCTCACCTAAACTAGTGTGAGTTCTCCGGAACGGCTTATGAAAGTGAACGATAGCATCCAGCATTAGTCAACTGAGAATGGCAGCCGATTCAGAATAACAATTAGTTTTTACAATAATAGTACTCGTATAAAAGAATATACGGGATTCACAGAATTTCAAATGCTGGAAATCCCAAAAATCTTCCCGAGGAATTAAGTTTGGTTGAATACTGGAATTAGAACTTACGCTGTCATTTGATTTCCGATTGTGGTCCGGGTTTTCGCTTCTCTGATTTATCGGTAAACCCCGTAAATCTGTAGTTATCCAGGGTAATTCCCTTTTAACGAAGACTTAGCCTCACTAATGGTTTTTATACAAATGGACGAGAACAGGGCCAGCGAGATCATACATTCGGTAGTTACGCACGAGGATATCCTAAACCAACTCATCACGAGCCCGAAGACCAAACCAGAATTACTCGCTGAACTGGATGTCTCAAGATCCACGATAGATCGTTGGTTAAATGATTTAATGAAAAAGGGCCTCGTTCACCGACCAAACTCCCAGTGTGAATTAACTTTGTTTGGCCGATTAATTTCACGTCGATATGATGAATTCAATACGTGGACGGCTCGGGTAAAAGAAGCCCGATCTGCCCTTTCGGTACTTACTGATCAAAATAGTATTGAACCAGAACTGTTTGATAATGCCAGCATCGAGACGTATACTGGCCTTGCACCTCAAATTACAAATGCGCTTCTCCAAAAAGATGGCACGGTGCGTATCCTTTCTCCACTTGCCCCCATAGTGGGTGGAATGATGATGGACCACGACCTGTCCCCTATCAAAAACCTTGAAATTCTAGCGGCCCGCCCAATCATAAATCAAATTTCTCAGACACTCAATCACCAATCGTTTCTCCGCGACGCCCATGTAAAACTCCACGTCATTACCAGCCCACCCCCATACTGCCTTGGACTTGTGGACAATAAAGACCAAGTGGCGGGATATATCATCATTGGAGGCCAGGGAAATAACATCACTTGTATAGAAAACACCGCGACTGAGTTTGTTGATTGGATCCAAGACCAGTATAATTCTTATCTCGAACAGGCCGTATCAGTCGAAGAGACCTCTATTACCGGAAAGACAAATTAGAAGTTAGATTCGTTGACAAACGAACTTACCATTGGATCAGGATCTACTCTAGAAAAATATGGTTAAAAATTTAAATCAGGTCTTCCTTTTCAAGGGCTTCCATCACATCATCGACGAGTTCTTCAACTGATTCGTATGGGAAATCTTGGTATTTGTTGAGGGTCGTAGCCAATTCAGCGACACTCATTGAAAACCCTTCGACTTCAAAACGGGTCGTGACTCCATTAGGTAGTGATGCTAATAATTCTATTCGATCAGTGATCGGCGGCTCTACATCAGTAAGCGCCTCCCGAAATTCCGCCCGTAATTCCGATTCAACACCCATATCATCCTAGGGTATTTTATGGCGACCGTTTAATGATTCCGCCCCCACGCCCAATCAGGTAACGATTAATATGTAATTTCAAAATGTGTTAGATACACCTATCCATTCTTTGCACGCAGTTAAAAAGAACCGTACTAAGATGGTTTTTGCGAGAGTTTAGAGCCCATAGAGATCAATGTCCTTCCCACGCCATTAAATGATTTAATACCAATGATGAACCTTCCCGTTGTTAACCAATAGCCTCCGGGGTAGCTATTCTCAGTTCCCTCCCTATCAAATCTTGACCTCAGGATCATTTATTTACCCTGATTTTGCCTCCGGTTCTAATTAAAAAAAGAGCGCAACCAACTAATTACGCCCTCTGAATTATCAGGGGAGGTAGCGGGAGGGGATTCAGAATTTCGTAGAAGATTAAGTTCATCGAAATAAGATTTTGCGAGTTCTTCTGTCAAATTCGACCATGTCAACTCAATTAACTCCTGGGCATCCACAAGCTGAACTCCAATCGCAGGAGCTCTCTGGCGTGCGCGGTCGGTAAAAGTTCCAGTTGTAACAATAGTGATTTCGTCGATTTTCTTCTGTTGACGACAAAGCAAGGCGTCTTTTTGGAGTTCACCGGGGCGAATGTGGGTTGTTGGTCTGTACGCTTTGGCCTGAATAATCTGAGTCGGCTCACCGGCCGCCATCGCAATCATATCAATTCCCTCTTCGGTTGTGTCTACTTCCTGAATTTCCCAGCCGCGAAGACGCCAGAGATCAGCTACAAATTGTTTAAAATGCGGAGGCTCCATCCCGGTTAATTTCCTTCGGATAGATTCTCGGGTTCCCGCAGAGAGCGGGTTACCGGCGTTCATGTGAGGTATATTCAGTTACGCATCTATTTCAAAATACGGTTTTTTGAATCGACCTCGCTATACTAATGCAATAATAAATCTCAAACCGTTCATATGGAATTTCACAGCGGAAGTAACGCATCAAATGATCCCTATTGCTATTTATTCTATAGAAAATTAAAGGAAAATTACTGTCTTATCAAGTAAGATAGTTTTCAACCGAGATAAATAAGAAAATTTGGCTTATGACGCTTAATTACAGGCTATGAACTAACTTCTTGCCAGGCGTTCGGAATCAGCTCCAACCTGGTCATATTGAAACAGAATAATACTGCAAAATGATACCAAACTCTCATGCTTGGGTTTTGACTGTTTCAGGGTTTTTTCGCTAGGCTAGGTGGACTTGTATGATGAACCGACGAGACGCCCTCCAATTATGTGTCCTATCGTGTCTTGGATTTGCAGGATGTACCCAGCAGGAACTGCCTGCCCCGACCCCATCACCAGATCAACGATCGCCAGAAGAGCCCTTAGATTCAATCCGGTTAGAAATCATTACGGACAAACCACAGCTTCCGTTGGCATATCGATTAACCTCCAATGGGATCCAATACATCGCAGACCGTTCCGGCAAAATCTATGTTCGAGACCATGTCTTAACTACCGCCCTTGATATAAGTGACCGAATCCGAACAGGTAGCGAACGGGGTCTCCTCGGACTCGCACTCCATCCTGACTTCACAGACAATAATCTTATCTATGTTCGCTATAGTTCCCATACTCAACCCGGTACCCCGGACAATTACAGCCATACATTTCGATTGAGTGAATTCACGGCGAACGATGACGGTTCGATCGACAGCAATTCGGAACGCGTGCTCCTCGACATCCCGGAGCCACAAGGAAATCACAACTCTGGACCGATTGAGTTCGGCCCGGATGGATATCTCTACACCGGTCTCGGCGACGGAGGGGGATCCGATGACCGGGGGAAAGGGCATGTTGAGGACTGGTACGACGCGGTCCCCGGTGGGAATGGGCAGAATATCACGGAGAATTTGCTTGGGAGCCTCCTCCGTATCGATGTTGATTCGCAAGATGGGAACAAACCATACGGGATTCCCGACGACAACCCGCTCGTCGATTCTGCGGGGCTAGATGAAATCTATGCGTGGGGGCTCCGGAACCCTTGGGGTCACAGCTTCGACAACGACACTCTCTATCTCGCTGACGTCGGGCAAACACGGTACGAAGAAGTCAACGTTATCGAAAACGGCGGGAACTACGGATGGAACATTAAGGAAGGAACGCACTGTTTCGACGCTAATGACTGCCCAGTTGAAACTCCCGACGGCCAGCCACTCATCGACCCAGTCATCGAGTACTCTCGACCCGCAACCGGTACTGTCTCTGGCGTTGCTATCGTCGGGGGACACATCTACCGCGGCACCGACTTACCGCACCTAGACGGCCAGTACGTCTTCGGCGACCTCCGCGCTAACGGCCGATTATTCCAAGCCACCCCCACCGAATCCGGACTCTGGGATACCGATTTCGTTGAAATCGCGGATCAAAGCCAATCCGACCTCCAGCAACTCTACGCGATCGAACAAGGCCCAGACGACGAACTCTTTGTGCTCACGAACACGGGTGTGCATCGACTGGTCTCCTCGAATTAACCGATAATTAGTAGGGTATCAATCAGTCAAACTCGGCAGTGTATTGAGGTCTAGTGGTTAAACGCTTGATCGAATGAGAAGTTGAAATCAACCGCTTTCGCTTGGGCTTGAATCCCAATCACTTGATCGGTGAACGAGAGGTCATGATCAGTGTACTCCGTGAACGGGGTACAGACTGCATCAAATACCCTCGGAGTGAGAGAAAGTACACGTATTAATCGGATTGCCGAATGAAAGAGAGTACCGCTTCCGCTCACACCACGGGCGTTTACCTGCAAGCAAAAGTACCGCTACCCCAGCTGTTTCAGAACTAGTACTTACTCGCGGTCCGTCCAGAAGTCGAACGAACGACCGGGCGCAAACACATCAAGACCGATAGCCGTGGTGTCGCCTTCGTTCTCGACTGCGTGAGTTTCCCAAGATTCGATCCACACTGAATCATACCGCTCAAGCCGCACACTCTGCCCCGACTCCCGGTGCAGCGTTAACTCACCCTCAAGAACCATACACACTTGTTCGTTCTCGTGGTCGTGCATCGGTGACGAATGGCCCGGAGGCTTCTCGAACCACTCGAACGAGAACAACTCACTCCCCGCCAACGACACCCGCCGCCATCCCGCATCTGGTTCATAGGACTCCGCCTCCTCGTGTCGAACAATCTCCATACCTACCCGAATCGATGGCACACCGATAAAGATTCGGCACTGAGTTGCTCACAACCTCCCCTAGTTAGTTAAATACAATATGGGGATCAATTCATGCTACTCGGAATCCATAATCCTAACCGCGATTAAATAAAATATCGATCCCCCCAAGAACGGCACATACAACAACTCCACCGATTACAACAACCCTCGCGTAACACCTAGTTCCCTTCACTCGGGAGTTTAAATACCATCAGAGTTAGTCTTCTCAATCAAGATTCCAACTCCATAATGCGATTTGGACAGGACGTGGGACTATAGTGTGGTTGGGTTGAGTTCCTTGATCGTGCGATCCCGGGCGTCTGTAGGGACTGATCGTGGGACGTAGAGGATTGGCGTGTCAATAATATCATGATTAACGATGTCGCGAAGTTGGTCTCGAGCAGTGTCTGGAGTACCCGCGACGCCAAATTCAAACAACAACTCATCTGACACTACTCCCATCGCCGCGTCTAGGCCGCCATCTTCCCAGGCGGCACCCACCGCCTTGCTTTCATCGGGATACCACTCAGCCAAGGCGTGCCGGTAATTCGGTAATCCACCGAGGTACATCGCAACATACTCTCGAACGTGATCTTTTGCAACCTCTGGATCATCATCGACTGCAGCCAGTATTTGTGGTGTCACTCGAATATCAGCCGGGTCACGTCCTGCTTCTCGCGCTGTTCGAGCGATGGTTTCGAAGGCCTCGTCTAATTTCGAGATCGGAAACACATATGGTAACCAGCCATCCGCGACCCGACCAGTCGCTCGGCGATTCGCCTCCCCTAGGGCAGCGTTATACACGGGAACGGGTTCGTCGAACGCGGGGTAGTCATCGACACTGAATATCTCACCGTCATACGAAACAGAATCACTCCCGCTCGTCAGTAGTTTCACGATCTCTATCGCTTCGTGCATCCGCCGCACAGGTCGGTCATACGCCATTCCGTGAAGTGGTTCAATGATTTCTGGGTGACTTGCCCCAAGCCCAAGCACGAACCGGCCATCCGAAATATCTTGGAGGGTTGCAGCGGCCATCGCCAACACCGGTGGCGTCCGCGAGTACGTGTTCACGATCGCTGTGCACAACTTAATCGAGTCCGACAATACCGCAGCTTCGGTTAATGATACGAGGGCGTCTGCGCCCCAGCCTTCACTCATCCACACCGAATCGAACCCCCGATCTTCGGCGGACACGGCCCACTCGCCCGCACTCTTGTCTTCTGGGTGGTTCGGTCGGTCATCCGTCGTCGGTAACTTCAAGCCAAGCGAAACAGCTGCCATGCACTAAGTGACGCTTCAAGTCTTCGTAGAAGTTTCCATTCTCCCGAGCTAGTTATAGTGCTTGGTTGAACGTATCGAGGTCGCGTGGCTCGCGTTCAATCGCAAGGTTCAGCGGTTCTTGGGCTTGCGAAAACAATCGATTTCCGTCCTCGTCGTTTCCGAGTGATTTGGCAACGGCCCCACTCGACAATAACGACATCGCATTGTGCGCCGGGAGCGACGCTTCGACCGCTTCTTCCGCAATTGCCGCCGTCTCACTCAATCCCGCGTCATCGGTATGCATCCTTGCCTATTCATATGCGACTGCCGCGACCCGAAACTCCCTAGCCGCGCCGTCGTAATCTTCAGCCGCTTGACTCCATTCTTCGTTGTCCCCGTGGGTTCTTGCTTGACCATACAAATCTGCGCCTGTCCAGTATGCGTCATCACCCACCGCGTACAGATTCGA
>CAZITY010000028.1:16177-30286 GCA_964542445.1 uncultured Halobacteriales archaeon
ATACCACCCGCGAACCTCCTCTTCTTTGGTCGAAAGCTGCGACTCTAACGTATCAATATCGGATGATTGAGCCGCAATGGCGTCTTCTAATTCGGCGATGTCGGATTCCTTGGATTCGATCTCACCCTCTAGCTCCTCTACGTCGGACTCGAGGGTTTCGATTTGCTCGTGTTTCGCCTCGAGTTCTTCGACCGTCACCACTTTATATCCCAGACACCCCGATAGTGATACGGCGAGTGCTGTTACCCCAGCGGCTTTCGTGAACGAACGACGATCCATACCCGTTCGAAAAATACAATTAGTAAAAAACTTACCAGTAAATTATCATTACGAACACACTCGTCCCACTATTTTAACAAGTTTCGTACGTCTCTACCAAGAATTCTCGCATCTGGTCCCGAAGCTATCTGGCCGTTTTATCGATACCAGTGAATTCCTCGCGTAACGCGGTTACTGGATCATCGGAAACAGAAAGTAGTTAGGTTGAATCAGAGATTCGAACCACGAGGGGGGCGGTCACTGCAACGCGCTCTGCACGCATCCGGAAATGGCACTCGTCCACGGTCATCGAGCTCACTGGTTGGCACATCTAATAGGCAGTGATGGACTCTATTTTGTTTTAATAGATGAGCAACGGGTGTACTCGATGATTGCGACTCAGTGGAGCCATTCGCTAACGTAGCGACAGGGCACCTAGAATAGAGTCGGTTAGGGCTGAGGTGGAGGCGTAGGGAGAAATAACAACGTCCTTGCGGGTTGACTGATTCGTCGGAATTAAGATGAGTCGGTTTTGGCGGATCGTGGTTCAGATTACAGGGTGGCATATCGCGGCGAGTATGTGTTATTACGCGGTGTACGCTGGTACCCCGTTGTTCCGGGACGCATTCGAACTCTCCGGGTTCACTGTCGGCCTCATTATCACCGCGTTGACCCTTGGGTACGCGGTGTTTCAACTCCCGGTTGGAATGGCAACTGATCGGTTCGGCGAACACACCACCCTCACCATCGGCCTATTGGGCCTTGCGGTCGGTCTCGTTCTCGTCGTCCACGCACCAACGTACGTTGTGTTGCTCCCCTTGTTATTTGTGATGGGCTCGATGTACGGCACCGCCGCCCCGGGTTCGAACAAAGCCATCTTCGATAACATCAAACCGGGGCGCCAGCACAGTGCCATCGGGATCAAACAAATCGGGCCCACAATCGGGAGTGCCATCAGTGCTATTCTTGTCACGAGTCTCGTCGGCGTCATCGTCTGGAACTTCGGGTTCCTTCTCGTCGCTGGAATCAGTTTCATCACAGCCGTTGTGTTCTACATTACATACAGTGGGACGAGTCAAGCTGCCGCTACCATGCCGGACTTCCGCGGGTTACTCAAAAACCGCGCGCTCCTCCTCGTGTTACTCGCTGGCACGTTCATTGGTGCTGGTTTCTATACCACGATTGGATACACGGTGCTGTTCATTGACGAAGCGATCGGTGCCTCGGTCGCCATCGGCGGCGTGATCCTCGCGATCCTCCAAATAACGAGTAGTGCGGGGAAGATCGGGATCGGGTGGCTCGCAGATGCGCTTCCCGGTGATCCCCAAACAGTCACCCTCAGCCTCCTTGGGCTACAGATGCTCGCCGCCACCGGCTTATTCTTCTTCCTCGCCCAAACAACCACCCCACTCACCGCCGGGATCGTCCTCTCACTCCTCGGAATAACGGCGCTCGGCGCCACCGGGCTGTATTATTCCGTGATCTCAACCATCGTACAGGACTCGAATATCGGCGCAGCGAGTGCCGCCGGCTCACTCGCAACAACAATTAGTGGCCTGTTCGCCCCACCGCTCTACGGGTACCTCACCGACACTAGTGGCTATGGGGCTGCCTGGAGTTTCCTCGGACTCATGGCACTCCTTGCAACCCTCTTGATCACAATAGTATTCCTCCAAACAAACGACCTCCCTCGCGACATTTTACCCTAGTCAGTCGTAACGGCCCCCACCACTCGGCCTAGACTCACTCCCTCATCCCATAAAGTATTGTGTGTTATTATCAAGCATTTAGGGAACCATTGCCCATCGCCGAAGACGCTATTTTTCCCAACGGACCCCCACATTCACTGGTATGGAATCGAGTGATACGCCAAATATTGACTCCGAAGTACCACCCCTAGATGTCGTTGATTCGAAATGGTGGTACCTGATCGCCGCCTACCCCATCGTATTCTTCCTCTTCGTCCCCGTTTTCCTCATTGGTGGCCTCCTCATCGCTATTCCCGTCATCATCATGGGACCCGGCATCCAACCCGCAAGAGGTCTTGTCGCCCTCGGCGCCATTTTCGGGATTCTCCTCGCCATCATCATCGTTGTAATGATCATGCTCACCTTCGCCCTCGTCGTTACCTTCCCAATCGCCCTCTACCTCGACGCCCGCGCCATCACTGACGCCGATATCGACTGGGCGCCCGATCCCTTACTGTATGGCCTCCTCGGTGTCCTCCAGCTCATCGTTACTCCCCTCATTGGCATCATCATCGCGATCTACTACCTCTATCGCCGCCACCAAACCGTCGGCGTCCCATAAAACAGGCCAATAACCCACGGAGTCCGTCCACACATTGCAAATCCTCCTCGGCCGCGAACGCAGATTAGTCGGTAGAACAAAGCCGAACCCTCCCTCCATACTCCACCTAACTCACCCCCAACGCTACTGTCGAGTCGAGACCGTCGTGTCCAAGAAAGTACAACTGATTAATACTGTCAAACAGGGAACATCGATTGGCAATCCGTGCCTCGACGCGCTACTTCGATGGTTCAGGTGTACGGCGACGCACCGTATGCGATCCCGATGATGATACCGAGCAGCGCGAACGATAGGATTCCCACAAGGTTCACCGCGTAGTCCCCGATAGAACTCCCGATCCAGAGCGGGACAATAATGATCGCGAGTACCCAGAGGACAACGCCATACGCGAGACCGAGATACGCCCCCGGTTGCGGTAGGTTCGCGAACCTTCCGATGCGCTCAACAAGCGTGACGGCCGCGTAGACAAGGCCGATTACTGCACCAATGACGAGGAAAATCCCCCACCCCGCGGCCATCCCACTCATCCCGAATCCGGACGGAATCCCACTCGACATCACCGCCGTATCGAACCCGATCTGAATCACCACGCCCGTGACGATCGCGCCAATGAGTCCGGCTATGAGCCCGGAGAGCCAGCGATACGGATCCGACGCCCCTGGTGATTGCGATGGAGTTTGTGTTGCCATACGTGATATTACTCCTCGCTGTCATATAAACCCAAGTCCCTAGACGAAGTCAAGATCAAGCGGATCCTCAATCTGGCCCATAATCGCCTCAAGCATATCAGTCGCCGTCACCAACCCAACCACCTCCCCATCAGATTCCCTAAATACAAGCGCGAGTTCTTGGTGTTTGGCCTGAAATGCATCAACGGCTTCACTAATTGTCGTCTCCGCGTCGAGCGTCAACGGATCAGCGGCGACCGTCGCAAACGTAATTTCCCCATCCCATAACGCCTCGTACCGATCAATAACACTCGGGACGTACACAATTCCCCTGAAATCACGCGGGGAATCCCCAATTAATGGGAATCTGGTATGCGGACTCGCTCCAATTCGGGACAGATTCTCCGCTGGCGGCAGACTCGTTTCGAGGAACACGATGTCCTCACGCAGCGTCATGACATCCGTGACGGGTTGGTTTCCAACCGTGAACGCATTCAGGACTTCAGCCCGTCGCTCCTCGGAAATATCACTGTTCGATAACATCGAATCCAAGCGATGCCGCAACTCTGCCCGAGATTCCACCCGATCCGCCTCTGTCTCCAACCAGGCACCAGTCATCTCGACCCCGAACAATCGAAGCGTCCACTTTGCAACTGTATCCCCGATGATGATCGCTGGCGAGATGATTTTCGCGAACCAAAACAACGGCGTCGCCCCGTACCGCGCCACGAATTTCGTGCGTTCGACGCCGAGGTACGTCGGGGTTTGTTCACCGTGGGTGAGGTGGAGTAAATTAATAATGATGAAGGCGACAATCCCACCGGCACCAACCGCTGCGAGCATCGTGTTCGAAAACACCGGTTCGATGAGGGTCGCTAACGCGGGTTCCGCAACGATCCCCACCGCAATGCTGGTCGCTGAAATCCCAACTTGGCAACTCGTTAAATAAATCTCTAAATCCTGTGTCATATCCCACGCTCGCCGCAACCCCGGCACATCAAACTCATCCTTCGGGTACTGGCGCACACGGGTAAGTGCGAACTCGATTGCGACAAAAAACCCATTTGCGAGTATCAACAACCCGCCGGCCACCAACCTGAGCACCAACTCAGACACCTCCATACCGAACACCAAGTACATCGAACCGCAAGGAAGTACGGAAACACCTCCAGCACCGATAGCCTCGTCTAGACCACTGTTGCTGGTGGGGTCACCGGGAGGAGTTAGTCTTCAACGGGTATCGTGATTCCTGAAACCTCATTACCTGTGGGTGGGAGGAATACGTCGAGAATACCGTTTTGATATCGGGCTTGGATCCCGGACGAATCGATATCCATCCCGACCCGATACTGCTTTTCAGTCTCCCGCACCCGACTCGGATTGTCTGCTTCATGATAGGCATCGATGACGAGAATCCCATCATCCCACCACACCGAGATATCGTCCCGGGTGAACCCCGGCAATTCAATACTCAACACATACAACCCATCCCGTTCGTACACCTCATACCCACCACCACTCCCCTGTGTTACCCACGAAACCTTTCCCGGAATCGAGTGATCACTCGATGATCGGTTACCTGGCCGATTCATCCCAATCACCACCTAGAAACTACGAGAATGAGGCGGAAAAATCCTTGTCCAAACACTCGGGTTAATCGACCGTAATGTGGTGTTGTTGGTTATTCGTGATATAGTCCCAGTCGATTTCGATGCCTAGGCCGGGACCAGTGGGTACAGGCAATGTTCCATCATCGTTGACTGCTTCGAGGGCGTCCGAGTACTCGAGGAACGCGGGGTTATTTGACGGGTTGTCACAATCAGGGTGGACGGCGACGTTTTCGTAGTAGTTGGCGTTCCGAGTGGCCGCCATACACTGCCGTCGCGCTGGGCCCGCACCATGATATTCGACATCGAGCCCGAAACTCTCAGCTGCATGCGCGATCTTCATCGCTCCTGTTATTCCCTCGTCGTACTCCGGGTCCACCCGGACGAAATCCGTCGCTCCACTCATAATTAAATTCGTGTGTTCTTCGACCCCCCGCGTCATCTCGCCCTGCAACAACGGCGTCTCAAGTCGATCCCGCAGTTCTTTATGGCCTTTGTGTGAGGCGCCAGCGTCGCTGTAGGGATCCTCATACCAATAAAACCCCGCGTCGTCACACGCGTTCCCAACGTCGAGGGCCTGGGCCCACGTTTCGTATTTACACGACGAATCAATCATCAAGTCCATCTCCTCACCTACGCGATTGCCGACGGCCTGAATCGCCGCAATATCACGCTCATAGAGGTCCTGCTCGTTTGCCTCGTCGAATCCATGCAATTTGAAGCCCTGATACCCCAAATCGAGACACTGTTCAGCAAAATCAGCGTATGCACTCGGCGAATCAAGCCCGCCCTCGTTTTGGCCGTGCATCGTCGACGCATACGCCGGCAACCGCTCCCGATACGTCCCAAGGAGCTCGTGAATCGGCGCGTCATAATACTTCCCCGCAAAATCCCACAACGCTATGTCAATCGGGCCTAATCCAAACCGATCATTTTGTCGCAATGACCGTTTCGCTGCCGTCCAAATCCGTTCCCTATCAAGTGGATTCAACCCGATTAGTGGTTCAAGGAGTTGTTCGGCTTGTGAACGCCCCGCCGTAAACCGCGTCACATACGCACCTAAATAGTCTGTGTCAGTGTGGATCCGAATCGCATACGCCGAAACGTTATGCGTGTTACCGGGGACATAAATGGTTGAATAAAACCCCGCGTACGGCGCATCAGGATACCCAATATCCTCGATTGGATAGGTATACTCGATTAATTCGACTTCAGTAATCGCTGGTGCCATACCAGCACCAATCACATTGACGGCTTAACCGTTACCCACAACTGACTCCATGATATCCGGAAAGGCCTGGAAGATTGCACAAAATGTTGTGTGTGATTATCCCCCTTCGTACCACATGAGTGAAGAGATACGTATTTCAGATGATGTATACAGGCGATTAAAGCGTGAGAAGGGTGACAAGAGTTTTAGTGAGGTAATCGCGGCGGTGCTGGATGAAAGCACCAATCTGATGGATGTGTCAGGGGTGCGGGTACTGGATCAGCAGTCTATGGATCAGATCAAAAAGATAGGAAAGGAGCACGAGTGTAATCTCTAGCCAGTCCTGCTGAATTGCTACGCAGTATTACTAGGTATCATTATTGTTATATTTCAATTAATCCGAGACTATATTGAAGAGCGAGATTCACCTCTTCGAGCCGTTCACCTGGGATACTCCCAATGGTTTCCACGATGCGGTGGTCAATTGAAATTGTTCGTATTTGGTTACAAAGCGCAACGGAGTCCTCATTGAGCGGGCATTCTGAAGCCGAAATTAAGACTTCAAACGGGTAGAGATCAGAGTTAAACGAGGTTGTGAGTGGCACGACGATCGTGGTGGGTGCAGTTTCGTTACCAATGTCGTTCTGGACAACGACACACGGTCGAGTACCGCGCTGTTCTGATCCCTGGGTTGGATCTAGTTCGACGATGACAATGTCACCACGGTGTATCAGCACTGGTCACCACTCAGGGGTGTCACCAAGATATTCATTGGCTTCCGATGAGACGCCGGCCCATTCTTTCGCCACTTCTTGGTCCCGCTGGGCCCGACGACGGTACCCCTCGGCCAGTTCTTCCTTCGAAACCGGTGGCTCGATAACCAGTTTTCCCGCCTTTGAATGGATTACCACCTGATCGCCCGCGTGGATACCGAATTGGTCACGAAGCCGTTTCGGGATTGTTACTTGTCCGCGCTCACCGACAGTTCGTCGCTCACTCTCAGACATACATATTCATATCATATTCATATCTAAAAGTCAATCGGTGGATTTCGCTCCACCACATACTTGTCATCATGCGATTGAACGACACCGCCCTTTCGCCATTAGGAAAGGATTTTTGAACTAACCTCTAGGGGGAAGCGAACGAATGGATCACTTGGTGAACAACAAATAAACCAGTAGTGACTAATGGTATGGTAATGCAAGCCACGGACCGTCCGACGTTTGAATCCGACACCCGTAAGCGGATCTATGAGTATGTCGAACGGCACGGGACGGCCAAACGAAACGTCCTTCTCGAAATTACGTCTGCATCAGCTGATGAGTTCCGCGCGGATCTCGCGGAACTCAAAACCAGAGGCTACCTCGAAGAAGACGGCGGTACCGTAAAACTCGCGCTCGATGTTGGTGCGATCGAAGAGTTCGAAACCGACCTCGGCACCGCCGTCATCCGACCGGCTCGCCAGACTGATTTCGAAGAGATCGTCACTACCATCAGAGATGTCACTGCGGAAGAAACCTACGTCGTCGCCGAAAGTATCGCAGAACAACTCCTGTACGAAGACACCGTTGCTCGCCACAATACCGTTAGCTCTCGGGTGTTTTTCGTTGTGACACTAGAGGAGGGGGTCGTCGGCTGGACCCACCTTGATCTACCCCAGATAGCTAAAATCAAAGAAACCGCCCAGCAAACCGTCGGCGTCCGCAAGGCGTACCAAGAACATGGTATCGGGAGTCACCTCCTCAAACGCGGGATGGAATGGGCCCGCGCCAACGGCTACCGGAAACTCTACAACTGTATTCCCATGACGAACGAACCCGCAATCGAGTTTCTCTCGAATCACGGCTGGGAAACCGACGCCATCAGACAGGACCACTACACCATCGATGGCGAGTATATTGACGAAGTTATGATGGCTTACGAATTTTAATACTGATCACTGATTCTATCACGGTCGACCAATCCCTAGAGGTAGTTATCTGAGTAGGTAGTGTTTGATGCCGGTGGTGAGCCGTTGGTGAAAGCGGGCATCGCGATGCAGGATCCAGTCGGCCTTCCGCGCGGCGTCTTCGACCATGTAGTATTCCCAATCGACGTGATCAGCGAGTGCAGCGTGATCATCGGAAGTCCCGATATAGACGTAGCGTTCGGTGTTGGCTTCCCACCGGAGTTTCGATAAGACGGCAGCTTTGTCGAGATCCCCTATCTCGTAGTCCTGTTTCACGTCATACGAAGCAACTACTGACTCGACGAGCGACTCGTCGTTCCCTACGATCCCCACATGCGTACTCCACGTGCGGGCATCGGTGAATACCGCTTTGGGGTCGAGGAGCGCAGAGATCGTAGCGACGTCGAATGCGAGCGTCATCTCCCCAGGATCATCGTCCGTTGCCCCGGGGCGCTGTGCCATAGGTTCACACAGGACGGGCGTTCCTAAAAAGAATCACCCTCGCATCTCTCACAGGGAGTTAACGCAGGGTTGGATTTAGGCCACCCTAAAAATTATTAGATAATTGATAAGTTTTATTTAGATACAACCCCAATAATAGAGTACAATGGCTGTAGAAGCTCAAATCGAATCTGAACTCACAGGCGAAACAATGTACGAACGACTCCGCAACCTCCTCGCCGACAGCGGCGAAGTCATGGTCCGCCTCGACTCTGGCGAAGAAGCCGAACTCCACCGCCACAACGTCACCTTCGAAGACGCCCCCATGGTCAAGGTAACAACCGGCGACGCCGTCCACTGGTTCAACGCCGAAAAAGTCGAAAGCTGCTGGATCCACTACGACTTCTAACTACCCGCTATACCGTAGCACCTATTCGTTCTTTGCACGATCCACATCCGACAGATAGAATCGGGTTTGTCTTAACCGGCGTTTGGCTGCCGAATATCGTTCGATGGTCGAACACCCCCGAATAAAGGCGGTGCTTTCTGGGGATTCTCGTACAGACAAACTGGTCCAAACGGGAATAAATCAACCATTGAATGATGAATGGTCTGCCGGCTTCAGGCCCACGCATCGAGATCCTCACGACCGGTAAACGCGTGTCGACTCGGGTATGTATCAACCAAGTTGAGAAGCGCGGACACGACTCGGTAGGCTGTTATAGTATCGTCATAGAGAAGAATGATACCAGAGTGAGAATTACTCGGAAGAATCCCGAAATCCGATACATCACTCGTAACGAAGATGAGATTGTGTTTACGAGTGCACGGGAGCATCCTCATCGTCCGCTCCCTGTCCGAGAGTATCCCGAACGTTCTCGGCATACAAACCCTCTTTGTCGAGATATCTAGTTACCTTTGGATCAATATTCTCGTCAAGAAGAAACTGCCACTCCGTCATGTTTGTGATCAACCGTCACAACCTACTCACCCCTAGTCCGAGACATAGGAATTGGCGACCAGAAGAAACACTAGTTCGATTGAGGGGTCTAGGTCATGCTCGATTGCGTTCCCATTCCTCAACCGTAAACCCGTCATATGGGGTTTCGTTCACGACAGTCCACTCGGCAGGATCCCATTCGGGATAAAACGTATCCCCGTCATACTCCCCTGGGACACGACTCAACACCATCCGATCGAGGTACGGTTGAAACACCGCATAGACACCGCCACCCCCGATTACATACGCCGTTTCCACACCGAATGATTCACCAATCGCAATGGCGTCTTCGACACTCCCGGCGTGATACGCAGTTTCAACAGTATACTCTCGCTCCGTTCGACTCAACACAATTTGGAGCCGCCCAGGTAAGTCATCGAGCATCATATCGAACGTCCGCCGGCCAAGGACCACTGGTGAATCCGCGACTAACGACCGATACTGTGCTCGGTCTTCGGGGAGGCTCTCCCACGGGATCTCGCCATCGTTCCCGATAACCAGGTTGTCCGCGACCGCCGCAACCGCTACCAATTCCATTACCTACCGATTTGGGTTAGGACCCAATAGGAGTTTCCGCAGAAACCACTCAATAACATACCACGAACATTAGTCGCGGAGGATTCATTCCCGTGCCACCGCAACAGAGCCCCAACGAAATGGCATTCATCTCGAACGAATCTCTCGACATCCCGGAACCGTGGGCCCTCGCGATCGTATTTGGCCTCATCTCCGCCCCTTGGACGTACGCCTTTATCGCCCAATTACACATTCCGCTCTGGCCAGCGTTCATCGGATCAGCCACCTATTTCGCCACCGATACCAAGGGCATCACCGGGCTCACGAAAGGCGCCGCAAGTAACGTCGCTGGAATCCTCTATGCCGCACTCACCCTCTATGCCGTGAACAGCTATCTCGGGGGAAACATCATCGCGCTCAGCGTCGTTGTTGGGATCGCGATGTTCGCCGCGAGCCTCCACGTCGAAATCCCAGTCCTATCGTTCACGCCGGGTGGGTTTTTCGGATACGCAACCCTGTTCAGCGTCAACGCCGCCAACGCCACCGCCTTCGGCCTCACCGGCCTCGGAGGCGAAACGATCGCCACTATCGTCTCGATGCTTATTGGGGCCCTCATCGGGTTCGCCGCAGACCGCACGAGTAATCGGTTGTAATGAGTGGCAGTGATCTTTTCATTCCAGAAACCTAACTCACGTGTATGCCTGTCGAGTCCGATTCCGAAGTCAAATCGATTCTAGGCCACAAAACAGTCGCTGTCGTGGGTTGTTCGGCAACGCCGGGAAAAGACGCACACGAGATCCCGAAATACCTCCAATCCCAAGGCTATGACATCATCCCCGTCAATCCATACGCGGATGAAATCCTCGGGCAACCAGCCTACGATTCCCTCACGGAGGTAAAAGAAGAGATCGATATTGTGGATGTGTTTCGCCCGAGCGAGGAAGTGGCAGGGATTGTTGATGCCGTATTAGAGCGGGATGACGTTGACATCGTGTGGTTACAGCTCGGGATCCATGACGACGAAGCCGTCGCTCGCGCCGAAGAAGCCGGGTTACGCGTAGTACAGGACCGATGCATGAAACCCGAACACCAACGCCTCGTCGCCGCCTAACGTCACTCGAAACCAACACTACCCCCGTCCACTAGCCGCCTTCTGTCGGATGAAAGTTCAACGTATACCCGTGGCCCAACCTGGTTGACGCGACTATTTACCCCCGGCATCATAGTACAGATTAATATGGAGAAAGTCCGGATAGCGGAACTCGAAAACAATGCTCAGCCGGCTGCCGAGATGCAGAAACTCACAGAACCACTTGCACTCACCGATGTCGCAATCAACTATTACAAACTAGATCCCGGAGATAGTTTCGCGTTCGCATACCACAACCACGAAGTCCAAGAGGAAGTGTTCTATATTCAATCTGGGACGGCCACATTCGACACCGAGAACGGATCAATCCCTGTCAAAGCAGGGGAAGTCATCCGATTCGACCGTGGCGAATATCAACGCGGCTGGAACCGCGGAGAAGAACCCGTAATAGCACTGGCCCTCGGCGCGCCACTCGAATACGGAGAGCAAATCAAACTCCGCGATTGCCCAGCATGCGGCGAAAAAACGAACAACCGACTCGAACGCGAAACAGTAGACGGCGAACCCGTTCGAGTTGCGTATTGCGAGACGTGTGGCGCTGAAACTGGTCGCTGGTATCGCGGTTCAATGCCTGGCGAAGTCCCCTAATGCACTCCAATTCGTTCCATAGGTTGTTGGTTAGCGGTCGCTAATGGCAGCCTCGATGGCATCATAATCAGGGAATTCTGGCCAGTTCTCCGCTACCCACGCGTACTCAACTTGTTGATCCTGATTGATAAGAAACACGGCGGGGCGCGGTTCACTAATCCCAGTCATGCCATCGAGATCATTCACGATCCCGTATTCCTCTGCAACGTGGTTCTGTGGGTCGCTGAATAACCGATAGTCCATCCCGCGCGCTTCGATGAAG
Organism: uncultured Halobacteriales archaeon; assembly: GCA_964542445.1. GTDB lineage: Archaea > Halobacteriota > Halobacteria > Halobacteriales > Hikarchaeaceae > CAZITY01. The sequence continues at coordinate 28,139 of CAZITY010000028.1, forward strand.
GATTTGTGTTCATACGGCGACGAGATTGATAACCCCACGATCTCGACATCATAGTCGTCGTCCCATGCGTGGTCTCGGAGTTCGTTCCAGATGTACGTCGCCGGGAAATCACCATCCATCGGGTAGAACACGAGGAGTACTGGTGACCGAGAGAGGAAGTCGGTCAGGGCGGTATCCTCCCAATATTCATCGTTCACTAACGGCCGGGTGAAATCCGGCGCAGTATCACCGAGGGACGGGTGCTCTGACGGCGGGAGGTCAACAACATCGAAATCTCGACTCATGGATTAAGACTCGTCTCCGTAAGTGTGTTCGAGATATTCGACAATATTCGCGCTTTCTGACATCGTGACACCAGTATTCTCATCAACCAGTGCGGGGACGGTTCGTTTCCCGCTCACTCGCTTTACCACGTTCCGTTTCGAATGCATCGCTTCGACGAATCGCGAACGGTAGGCAAGATCGTACTCCTGCAGCTTCCGGATAACCCGTTCACAATACGGACAGGCTTGCAACCGGTACACCGTGATCAGTGGAGCCGCAGACTCATCGGTTGTACTCATAAATCACGTAAGTGTACGTTCGAGAGGCGGGTAAAGACTCCGCTGGCAGCAACCAACTCAACAATACCGCACCGTCAACCGACCCCTAGGGGCAGGTGGTGTCGGAACGGCATCTAATTATGGAATCACTCCCAATATTCGCCGTCTTCCTTGACGGTCATATCATAGAATTCATCGACTGCAAGATCGATAATCATGTTCTTCGGTGGGCGATTCCCCTGGTGATCTTCGAATGCATCTTGAATCGCTTCGAGTTGCTGCATCGTCGTTTCTAGCACCGAAACGCGCAACTCCTCCGTTGACATATCACAGGGTATGATATCGGGCAATAAGAGCCCCATGATACCATCCCACTCGAGCTAGCCCACCAAGAACGGTTTGGGGTATCAGGGTCACTGGGAGGTGTTATCGGGAATCGGCGGAATCGTCGTCGTATTGATCGCGTGGTACGAGGTCCAGCGGCTCTGTGTGATTTCTCTTGGCCGTTCAAACTCGGTATATGAATACCCGAACCGGGAGACGTACCCAGGGGGCGAAATGACCGCTGACGCGTTCACAGACCGCAAGTTCACCGGGTCATCCGAACCGAACGCCCAGATTCGTTCATGGACACCCGGGTCGGTCAAAACGAGTTCCCGGTCTCCTTCTCGGACCGCCGTGAGTGATTGGTTCACCGGGCGGGACTCGTTTGGCAAGTTGAAATAAAACGTCTCGAAGTACGGCGCGATATCGGCATGTGGATCTCGGGTCCCGGCAAATCGTAACGACCAGAGGATCCCGCGTTGCGTCGACGTCAACACTGGTGATTGGAAACTCACATTCCGGGCGACCCGCGAGGTATTATTCAGCGTTCGAACGCGAACCGTCCCATTCGCCGTCGACCAATACGCTTCCCTGACTGGACTCGTCTTAAACCGATTCTCGATCGCCGACCCCGAAAACGTCGCCTCCAAATACCGTTTGCCCCCGGTAGTTCGATACTCAAACGCTTGCACTACCACCACACCCTCACCCGCAATGTGGAGTGTCTCTCGTTCACGTATTGTGAACGAATCACCGACGGCCGCTCGATGCATCGATGTGACGACACTCGGGGGTAACCCGACCCGATCAACTGGTATTGACCGCTGCACAGTCGGAGGCGGAGTAGCCGTTGGCGTTGGCGTCGGAAGTTCCGGTACTGGTGCCGGTGTAACGTTCCGGGCCTGTTCAGCATACGCTGAGTTCCCATTCGAAAACCCACTACACCCGGCGAGCACGAACAAACAGACAACGAACCCGACCCGCCATCGCATACTCCGATATAAACGAACCCACGGCTGTAACATTATCGCCCACACAGAGGCGGGAAACGGACAAGGGTATACCCTATCCCTGTAAAGCAACCCAGTACTCCCGCCGTGACCCGCATCCCCAATCCCCTCCGTGCAGCCATCCACTACATCGGACTGGGCCTCGCCCGCCTCGGACTCGTCGATGAGTACCGCGCTACCCGCACCGTCGAGTTGGCCTGGCCGCGGATCATCACCGGCCTCGCGAGAATGTCGAAATCCGCTGTCGACATCGCCATGGTCCGGATCGCCGT
>CAZITY010000029.1:0-15752 GCA_964542445.1 uncultured Halobacteriales archaeon
AGTGTTCGCGGAAATTGACGAGCCGATTGGGTATGACGAGATGGTTGAAATCATTCTCGGTGACGGGTCGGTTCGTCGCGGACAGGTACTAGAATCGACCGATGAGTTTGTAGCGATTCAGGTGTTTGAGGGGACGACTGGGATCGATACCGAGAGTTCGGTTCGGTTCCTTGGCGAAACTCTGAAAATGCCTGTTACTGGTGAACTGCTCGGTCGGGTCTTAGATGGGTCAGGGCAACCGATTGATGGTGGTCCGGAAATCGTTCCGGATGACCGTCGTGATATTGTTGGGGCGGCGATTAACCCGCACGCTAGAGAGTATCCCCGCGAATTTATTCAGACGGGAATTAGTACGATTGACGGAATGAACACGCTGGTTCGGGGCCAGAAACTTCCGTTGTTCTCTGGGTCTGGTTTGCCGCATAGTGAGTTAGCGTTACAGGTCGCGAGACAGGCGACGGTACCGGAGGACGCCGGTGGTGATGAGGAAGAAAGCGAGTTCGCGGTTGTGTTCGCGGCGATGGGGATTACGGCCGAAGAAGCGAACGAGTTCATGGACGATTTCGAGCGGACTGGTGCGCTAGAGCGGTCTGTGGTGTTTTTGAACCTTGCGGATGACCCGGCAGTGGAACGGACGGTCACGCCACGGTTGGCGCTGACAACGGCCGAGTATTTGGCGTTTGATTTGAACTATCACGTGCTCGTTATCTTAACGGATATGACGAATTATTGTGAGGCGCTTCGAGAGATCGGGGCAGCTCGGGAAGAAGTACCTGGTCGTCGTGGGTATCCCGGGTACATGTACACGGACTTGGCCACATTATACGAGCGAGCCGGTCGGATTGAGGGTGTTGAAGGATCGATCACGCAAATCCCGATATTAACGATGCCGGGGGACGATGATACTCACCCGATCCCGGATTTGACGGGGTACATTACGGAGGGCCAGATTTATGTCGATCGTGACTTGAACTCAGAGGGGATTGCTCCTCCGATTTTCGTGTTACCATCGTTATCTCGGTTGATGGATGAAGGAATTGGTGAGGGGTTGACGCGGGAGGATCATGGTGATGTGTCGGATCAATTGTATGCGGCGTATGCGGAAGGGGAGGATCTTCGGGATCTCGTTAATATTGTTGGACGTGAGGCGTTGTCTGATCGGGATAATCGGTATCTCGATTTTGCGGATGCGTTCGAACAAGAGTTCGTTCAGCAAGGGTTCGAGACAAGTCGGGACATTGATACGACCCTTGATATCGGGTGGGAGTTACTCTCGATGTTACCGCGTGAGGAACTCAACCGGATCGACGAGGAGTTCATTGCGGAGCATTACATCGAGGATGAGAGCGAGTTGGTTGAAATTGAAGCTGAAGTTTAAACCAGTCCCATACCAATAAGAGTGATACGTAATGGCTGAAGATGTCAAACCCACGCGGAAAAACCTCATGCAGATCAATGACCGCATTGAGTTATCTGAACGTGGTCACGATACGTTAGAACAGAAACGCGATGGGTTGATTATGGAGTTTATGGATATTTTGGATCAAGCACAAGAGGTGCGAGGGACGCTTGAAGAGGAGTATGATCATGCGCAGCGGACGATTAATATGGCCCGTGCGATGGAAGGTGATGTTGCAGTGCGTGGGGCGGCTGCAGCGTTGAAGGAGCACCCGGAAATCACCCTGGAATCAAAGAATATTATGGGGGTCGTGGTTCCGCAAATCGAATCCTCGAAGGTCAGGAAATCACTCGATCAACGCGGGTATGGGTTGTTGGGGACATCGGCTCGGATCGATGAGGCTGCTGATGCGTACGAAGAGTTGTTGGATACAATAATTTTAGCCGCGGAGGTTGAAACAGCGATGCGGAAGTTACTCGAGGAGATCGAGACGACGAAACGCCGGGTGAATGCGTTAGAGTTCAAATTACTCCCGGATTTGTACGCGTCGAAAGATTACATTGAGCAGAAATTAGAGGAGCAAGAGCGTGAAGAAATCTTCCGGATGAAGAAGATCAAAGCGAAAAAGGAGCGGGAGGAGGCAGCTGAGGAGGAAGCCGAAGCGGATGAAGAGGAGTCGGATTTTGAATTTGCAACTGCTGACGATTAGGTCATTCTAGAACGCGGTGAGTGGGTATTCCCGTAGGGATGTATGCATAGCAGTTGAATTCTTGTTGAGTTCGATTGGGAACTAATTTAGTCCTGTAAGGACGGCTTCGGGCCCTTCAATTGAGAAAGGGGTACCGTCTGAGATAGTCGATAGTTCGTCGAGTTGTCTGTCGCCCTCAGCGACATCTGGTCCAGCGAGATAGACGTTGTTATGAATATCTCGGAATACTGGGACGAAGGAAATCCGAGTGATTTCTCCGGCTGTGACGTGGATTCGGAGGAGTAGTCCGTCGCGTTTGTGTGAATTTACCGTCCAGTCAAACGGGAATTGACCGATGCAGTGGAATATAGCGGTGTTGTTGTATAGTTCAATTTCTTGATTTTGGTGGGCGCCATGGCCAAAAACCATGTCGGCGCCGGCATCTATGACGCTGTGTGCGAGTTCTCGTTGGTAGTTTTCGATGTCGTTTGTGCTGGTTCGTCGTACGTGATGCGAGAATAGTAGTACGTCGACGTTGTCTCTGAGTTCGGTTACATCAGCGAGTATTGGGTCGATCCATCCGTTTTCGGACGGGTCAAATGCTGCTACGCCAGGGGAATTTGCTGTGGCCCAGGCTTCGCGACCGTAGTATCTGGCTGTCCATTGAATGAATCCAAATGTAGTGTCATTAATGGTTATTACAGCTGGTTCACGGGCAGTTTCGATGTTAGCTCCGAGGCCACAGTGTTCAATCCCAGCCTCCGCTAGCACGCGGAGGGTGTTGAGGATCGGTTCTGTTCCGAAATTAACGTTGTTCGCCGCACCGAGCACGTCGAAACCTGCAGTACTTACTCCGGAGATCATTTCCTCATCTGAATGTTGCCATCCCGTTTTATCGGGAATGTCCTCTTCGCCAGGTTCATAGAGGCATCCTTCAAGGTTTCCGTACTTGAGGTCGAATTCCGCGAGGGATTTTGTTACATGTTGGAATGCACTCGATGGATTTTCTCGGTGTTGAATATTGATATCGCCAACAATAGCGAGACTGATGTCCGCATCAACCGACGGCCAGGGATACGGATCTTTGATTTCTGCACCGATAGTTTCTGGATTACTACTCATATCGGACACCAATTTTCTAGGCCGTTACTTAACCATATTGCTTCATGAGCTTGCAATGGTTCCTGCTGGTGTCTTTCGGGAAGAAATACCTGATTGTCAGCTTCGAATGGTGTTCGTATTCCACTTGTTAGTTCGGTTACCGTGCCCCGAGTAACTTCTCCCTAGACACTCTGTGTCTGAGTGATTGGGAATTACACTGGGAGGTTGAAGACAGATTTTGCGTTGTCGTAGAACACTTTTTTGAGGTCTTTGTCGCTTGCGGCGCGGAAAATATCGGCGATTGCTTCTGGATTATCGAAGTCCCAGTGTGGGTAGTCAGTGGAGAACATAATCGATTCGGGTCGGACGAGGTCTATGACTCGTTGTATGTCTGCTGGGTCTTCTGGTTCGCCGATGGGTTGGGTGCTGAAGTAGAATTGGTCCCGGATGTAGGATTCTGGTGAGCGCTCGAGGAGCGGAACTTCTCGTCGGCGGATGGCGTATTCTTTATTGTATCTGAACATCATGTAAGGGGCCCAACTGATGCCGGCTTCAAGGAAGACGAAATTGAGGTCGGGAAATTTCGCTGGGGTACCGTTTCCGAGGAGGCTGGCGACCGTGAGCATTTGGTTCCAGGCGTGGGCCAACGGGTGGACAGTAAAGAAGTTGTTGACCGCTTGGTTTTGTCGGGTGAAATCGGTGTTGAAGGCGCCGGCGTGACCGTGGTAGACAATAGGGAGGTCGTGGTCTTCGGCGGTTTTGTAAATAATATCGTATTGGGCGTCACCGAGAGGATACATTGGGCCGCCCGTGGCGATGTACGCGCCAACGATGTCGTTTTCTGTGGCCAGTCTATCGATCTCTTCAGCGGATGCTTCTGGGTTCTGGGTTCCGACAGTGATGAGGCCCTTGAAGTTGTCTTTTTCATCGACGAATTTGTCGAGTAAGACGTTATTGAGGGCTTTCATGAGCGAAACAGCGAGGTCTTCTTGGGGAATTTTGTTGAGTCCATTTAAGGTGTTGAGGATTGGATAGTCTACGCCGAAGTCTGCACAGAGTTGTTGATAGAGATCGTCGGCATCCGAGAAGCTGACACTCCGGATTTTTCCGCCCATTTCCCGGTCCCAATTGGTTTTCGGGTAGAGATTCCTGGAATGATTGAGCGCTCGGCTTTTATGGGGTTCTTCCATGTGTGCGGCGAGTTCTTCTCTGGAGATGGCGCTGCCAACGTGGACATCGATGTCGATGACGGTGAGGTCACTGAATTTCTCTGGGATTGTTGCTTGGTCTTGGGTGGGTGATTGTTGGTGTTGTGCCATGGCGTATTGGTGGACTGTGTGTACAGATTGGCATAGCGTTTACGAAGCGGCGAGTGGGTGATTTTAGTAGTCCTCAAGTGTACATGTGGCAATGGAGTGTTCTTCGTGCGGAAGTTACGTTATTGGGTTTATTGTCCCAGATGATCTTGGAGTCGATATCGAGGGGAACAAGCAGGTAGGGATTTGTTCGCAGTGTTTGACATTACACGAATGGTCAGGGTCGCAAATCGAGACTGATTTTTCCCGTATCATTCAGGGGTTTCCCTCTAGTCGGGCTGGGGTGGCGATGGCACTGAGTGTGGGATTACTCGTTGATTCAGTGGCGTTGAATAACGATAAGATCGCAGAGCTGTTCGGGGTAGTGGATTCGGAGGGGATAGATCCGTGGTTGGTACTTGAACGGTTATGCGCTGCGCCAACGATCGATCCGCCTGTCGATCTAGATCGGGCTCGAGACCAGCTCGAACAATTACTATCTTGACATCGGAGGTTTCTTCCAGAGAGTGGGAGGATTGGGGAAAAATATAGTAGGTCGATACCCGGCGTATGTATATGGATGATCAAGTAAAACGCGATATTTTACGGTCGATGGTGCTCGTTCGGAAGCTTGAGGAGCACGCGATATCGGTGTATGATGATCGGGGTATCCCCGAGTTACCACATTCGAGTATCGGTCAAGAGGCGGTGGGTGTTGGTGCCTGTCACGCGGTGCGGGAGGATGATTGGATTGCGCCGTCGCTCAGGACCCGGGCTGCGATGGTTAATCGGGTCCCCTTGCGAGAAGTCGTTGCGGGGATGTTCGGGACGGTTAGCGGGCCCTCAAGGGGTCGGACGACGCAGCATCACATGGGATCGAGTGACGCACGGATACTTGGGACGACGGGCATGGTGGGGGCGCATTTGAACCCGGCTGTGGGGGCGGGGTTGAGTGAAAAAATGCGGGAGACGGATGGTGTAAGTTTGGTGTTATTCGGTGATGGGGCGACCCAACGAGGGGAGTTCCACACCGCTGTGAATTTTGCGAGTGTGAATTCCATTCCAACGGTGTTTGTGATCGAGAATAATCGATGGACAGAGATGACGCAGGTTCATCGGGTGGTAGCCGCTGATGATTTAGTCGATCAGGTAGGGCACAAAATACCGACGGAAGTAATAGATGGGCAGGATGCTGATGTGGTGTATTCGGTTACTCGAGAAGCGATTGAGCGTGCGCGATCGGGAGCGGGCCCGACGTTGATCGAAGCGAAAACGCATCGGTTCCGGGCGCACGCGGAGGCAGTGCCTGATCCGCGGAGCCAGGATGAAATCGAGGAATTACGGGATCCTGTAGAGGTGTATTCGTCGCGATTGATGCGACAAGGCGTGATAAGTGAGGATGAGTTTGAGCGGTTTGAACAGTCGGCGAGGGAGCAAGTTACTGATGCGTTTGCGTATGTTGAATCTGATTCGTTGCCAGCGGAGGAGATTATGTATCATGTGTATAGTGATACGGAGGTAGCGCCGGATGGGACGGTGGTTCGATGAGTCACGCGACTGCGGAGTCGTCTTTGACGGTACGGGAGAGTTTAAATCAGGCGCTTCGGGAGGAGTTATCTCGGGATGAGCGAGTGATTGTGTATGGGGAAGATGTCGGTCAGTATGGGGGGATGTACCAAGTGACGGATGGATTACAGGAAGCATTCGGTGGGGATCGCGTGTTCGATTCGCCGCTCGCGGAAACGGCGATCGTTGGGTCGGGTGTCGGTGCGGCATTAACGGGATTACGACCGGTTGTCGAAGTAATGTACGCTGATTTCACGCCGATAGCCGCAGATCACATAATCAATTATGCGGCGAAGATGTATTTTAACTATGGCGACGACACCAGTGTCCCCCTCGTGATTCGGACGATGTATGGCGCTGGTGGGCAGGGTGGGTTGCATCATGGGCAGAGTCCGGAGGCATGGTATCAGAATGTACCTGGGTTAAAGATCGTGATGCCGTCAACACCGGCGGATTACAAGGGATTGTTGAAGGGGGCGATTCGAGATGATGATCCTGTGTTGTTTTTAGAGCATAAGTACCGGTATGACAGAGAAGGGACGGTACCGGATGGTGATGACCATGTGATTCCATTGGGGTCATCGGATGTCAAACGGGGAGGGTCGGACGTGACTGTGGTTGCGGTTGGCGGGATGATAGAGAAGGCGGTGGCCGTTGCGGATGAGTTAGCGACCGAGGGCATTGAGTGTGAAGTGATTGACCCGCGGACGATCGTGCCTCTTGATGTTGACCCGATTTTGGCATCGGTTGAAAAAACGCATGGATTGGTGACCGTGCATGAAGCACCGACGTTCGGTGGGGTTGGTGGTGAAATTGTGTCGCAAGTGGCTGAAAAAGCATTGTTTTATCTGGATGCACCAATCGAGCGGGTGGGGGCGCCGTTTACGCCGGTTCCGTTCGCAGAGAATCTAGAGGAAGCGTATCTACCGAGTGAATCGGATATCGAAGCGGCCATTCGGAATGTGATCTAGGTATGGAAGAGATACGATTACCGAAATTAGGGCAAGCGATGGAAGACGGGCAAGTTGTGGAGTGGCTTGTCGATGAGGGTGAGCGTGTGTCGGCGGGTGATCCGGTTGTTGTTATTGAAACCGATAAAATGACGTCAGAGGTGACGGCCGAGGAGGATGGAGAATTATTATCTATTGCGGTTCCGGCAGGCCAAACAGTTTCCATTGGGACGGTCCTCGGCTACGAAGGGTCAGATCCGAGTGCAGTGCCCGCCTCGGAGAGCGGTTCGTCATCGGAGACAAATACTACTGGATCATCAGATAATTCTCCGACAGTTCGGGCGTCCCCTGAGGCGAAGCGAAGAGCGAGGGAAGCCGGTGTTTCAATCGAGTCGGTCGGTGAAGCACTCGAGGTGACACAAGTGCGAGGAGACCATGTTGAGACGTTTGTTGCGGAGTCCAACGGGTTGAGCGGATCGCATTCTGCGCCGGCGATTCTCGGGTCACCGTATGCGAGACGAGTGGCTGCGGAGCACGATGTTTCAATACAGGACGTCGGGATGGAACTCGAAACGGATCGAGTTCGAGCGGCGGACGTCGACGAATATCTAGCAACTGCGTCACCGGAGAACGGAGCGGAATCAGGGACGTCACGGGAACGCTCTGTGCAACAAACCGTCCCGATTGAGGGGGCTCGGCGAGTGATGTTTGACCGGATGTCTCGCGTGAACGAGGAATATGCGAGTACCACTACCGTTGCACGAGTTGATGTCACTGAGTTACTCGAATTGCGGGATCGATTGGCGGAAGACTGGGAACGAATGGAAGCGACAGCACCCTCGATAACCGCGTTTGTCGTTCGGGCGGCAGCGCAAACTCTCCCCGAGTACGGAGTGTTAAATGCCGAAGTTGTGGATGATTCTACGGTCACATTGTATGACTCAATCAATATTGGTGTCGCGGTCAGTACTGACGGCGAGTTACTGGTGCCAACAATCCTAGACGCCGATTCGTTCTCAGTGAAGGAGTTGACTGAGGAAATTAATGACCTCGCCCAACGCGCAGAAGATAACGCGCTTTCTTACGATGAATTACAAAATGGGACGTTCTCGGTGTCAAATGCAGGGTCGCTCGGGGCGTTTCTCAATACACCCCAGATCAACCCGCCACAAACCGGGATTCTCGGAGTATGTCGCGTGTTCGATCAACCTGCAATAGAAAATGACGAACTCGTCGAACGACAACTCTTGCATTTAACGCTCACGTATGACCATCGCGTAATTGAAGGGGCAACGGCTGTCGGGTTCCTGAACGACGTTCAAGCGTTACTCGAAAATCCATATTCGCTCGTGTCGTAACGAATTCCGTTAGATCCCAGTAGAGTATCGGAGGATCCCGGCAATCCCACCGAACGCGGTTTTGAGTTGTTCGCCTTTCTCGAAATCAGTGCTGACGAACATCGTTTCGGTGCCACGGGATTCAGCGATTGATATTAGGTATTCAATTGCGTCGGTTCGTTCGGGGTCAGTGATTGTATCGCCGCATTCGCTGCATTCGAGTTCAGTCGTTTGTTCGTTCTGGCCGATAAGTTGGATTTCTTCGTTCCCGCACGAGCAGTTCCCGATGAGAACGTCTTGCCGGAGTTCTTCAGAAATGAGGAGGGTTTCGACGGCACCCATTTCGAGGTTACGCCGCGTCGGTTCGAACCCGTAGGTTCCAAGGTCGCCGTCATGGAGTTCTTGGAAGAACCGTTCCATGATGCGTTTGTCCGCCATGAGTTCCGCTTCAGCGAGTACATTATCAGCGGCATCAACGAGGTCGTAGAGCCCTGATTCGTCGGTGTACGCCACGTCAAACGCGCCGAGGACGTTGTCCTGCAGTTCGTGATGGAGGTAGTCTCCGTCGAGAAATTCTTCTTTCGTTGGGGAGGGCCCGCCGACGAGTAGGCCATCGATTTCGTGGCGTTTCGGGACGAATAAGTCATTTGCCATTTCCGCGACTTCTTGATAGAATTTATCGATTGCTTCAATGCGTAATCGTTCGAACCGACGTTGTGACTGTCCACCTTTTCGTTGTTTTCCTGGAACTAGCGAAGTAGTGGATTTTACTGGTTCGACGCGTTTTCCGCGTAGCCACCCGACGTTTGCTTCCCGGCGGTCGAGGACGAGCAGTCCGTAGAGGCCCTGATCCTCGAGCATAACTTCGAGTGGCTCGGTGAGGAATTCAGCATCGCAGTGATATCGGAACGATTCGATTGGTTGTGGAGGGTTTTCGAGGACGCGCGTAACCATGTCGGTTTGCCCGCCACCGGAATCGATGGCACCGGAGAACAGAACCATACCGTTCTCTGGGGGGTTATCGTAGTACCGAAGCCGTGATTTAATTGAGGATAACGCGTCTTGGACGCTCGTCCGGGTGTCTTTTGATTTAATATTAGATGCTTCTGAGTGTTCTTGAACGACGTGGCTCATGATGTCCGAAATCTGTTTATCGGGAGGGACGTAGATAGAAACGAGTTGGGTACCGGTCCCCGAATATTCGCGGAGCTCTTCGATGACTTTTTTGAATTCGTATTTCCGTCGGTCATCGACGGCTTCGCCCTCCTGCCGACTCATTGGTAGGTCTAGTCAGTCGACTGCTAAGTAAGTGTTGACCTAGCGAAACAATCCGGTTATTCTAGGGTTCACGTCGGAGCGATCACTGGGAGATCAGTGGTTACATGACTGCAGGGGCGTCAACTCCGAGGATATCAAGGGCGTTGGCGACGGTGTGTTTGGTGGCGATAACTAACGCAATTCTGCTTTCTTTGACGACCGGATCCTCGGCGGAAAGCACAGGGCATTCACGGTAGAAGGCATTGAAGACTTCGGCGATTGTCCTGGTATATGTGGCAATTTGATGTGGTGTGAGGGAATCTGCTGCGTCGTTTACTTCGGCGGGAAAGGCAGCAATGGTTTTGAGTAGGGTTTTTTCTTCGGGTTCATCTAACCCTTCAGTGTCTACGGAATCTGGTATGGTGGCGTCATTTAGGATCCCACAACAGCGTGCGTGAACGTACTGGACGTAGGGGGCGCTTTGGGCGTTGAAGTCGAGAGCTTCTTCCCATTTGAATGTGATTCCCTTCGTCGGTTGTTTTGACACGATGTCGTACCGGACCGCGCCGATCCCAATTTGTCTGGCGATCGAGTCGATGTCTGCTTCGCGTAAGTCCTCGTTGCGAGAGCGGGAATCTAATCGGGAAACGACTTCTTCTCGGGCCCGGTTGATTGCTTCATCGAGGAGATCGTCGAGATTTACGCCAGTCCCTGCCCGGGTACTCATCGATCCATCGGGAAGGTTTACCCACGAGTAAAACACTTGGTCGATTCGCGAGGTATCATTACCGAGTAAGTCGAGGGCGGCCGTCAGTTGGTCCGCTTGTAATTTGTGATCCTCACCAAGTACAGTTACTGCCCGGTCAGCGTGGTCGAGTTTCCATTCGTGATGCGCGATATCACGGGTGGCGTACAATGATGTGCCGTCTGACCGGACGAACACAAAGGGGTTTTCAATTCCAAACGCTTCGAGATTCAACACCCATGCATCCTCGGATCGTTCGGCATTGTTTGTTTCTTGTAATCGAGTGATGATGTCCTCAACACTACTGTTTTTGAGGAAAGTTGTTTCCTTAATGAATGCATCAAAGGTCGCGGGAAGCCGTGAGAGACACTCGCGCATTCCTTGAATGACTTGGTCAACGACGGTACTGACTCGTTGGTATGTCTCCGGATCACCGGATTCGAGTCCCTGCATGATCGATTGGATTTCTGCTTCGGCAGCTTCAACTAGCTCAGCATCTGCTTCTTCTAAGAACTGTGATCCGTGTTGGTAGTATCGGACAAGGTCGTATTCGATCCGGTCTCGTTCTGGAGCGGGGAGGTCCGCTGGTTCGAATCGTTCGTACGCCCAGGTGAATACGGCGATTTGTCGGCCGGCGTCGTTCACGTAATAATGAATTTCTGTGTCGTACCCGGCGTATTCGAGGAGGCGGGCGATGGAATCACCGAGTATCGGGTTTCTGGCTCGACCGACGTGAATCGGTCCGGTTGGGTTTGCGCTCGTGTGTTCGACGATTACGGATTCTGATTTCTTGTCGAGAGCGCCATACGATTCGTTTTGCGCAGCCGTGAGAGTATCTGCATAAAACGCGGTATCAGGATAGAAATTCACGTAAGGCCCAGTTGTCTCGATTGTACCGAGGTACTCGAATCCAGTGGGATCAATTGAGTTTGCGATTTGGCTTGCGATTGCCGGAGGGGGTTGGTCGGTTTCTTCGGTGAGACGAAAGGCGACGCTGGAGGCAAGGACGGCGTCGATGCCGTCGGGTGGAGCTTCGATTCCGAGATCAGAAGTCCCAAATCCAAGTTCGGTCAGGGCACTTGATAGTGCCGCTTCCACCGATTCTCGGAACGAAAGGAGCATGTGCTGGGTTTTCTTTACGGACGCAAAGGCGTTCTGAAATACACGACGGACACGATCCGGAGATGGAATTAACTAGACGAAGAATTGTGGTAGGAAACGGTCTAGATATGAGTGGACCCTGGCAAATTGTTGGGGTGGATTGTCTTTGTTACTCTGGTGAGATTGCAGTAGAGATTGTATCACCAGCGGTGATAGTTCCTGACGACAGGATGTCAGCACGGAGTCCGCCGCGGTGTACGAGCCCAGATAGCACTCCATCGGTCGTGAGGCTCTCGAGATGAGAGCATGGTTCACACAACCGACGACCGATACAGGTGACGTTACCGAGCGTGAACTCGGTATCAACTAGGTGGTTTAACGCGATGTGTCGGGTAGTGATATTTCGTCGATGATCGGCAAATGAGAGTGTTATATCGTTTTCTCGTTCCAGTGATTCTATTGCTTCAGCTTCGATTAGAGTGAGATCTCGACCGTTGCCCGGGTGGTCAGAGAATGTTCCTGTTTCTCGATAGTACCGGTCGTCCACTAGACCTTTTCCACGTACCGCCTCAACATCGTCTAGGCGTTCCATCGGTTCTGTGGCGTCCGGGGCAATGTGGATTGCGGTAACTTTCCCAGTTTCTTCCATATGGATTACTCTCGGTGGGCTGTTCTAAGACAGTTTCGAGCCTGTACCCTCGTATGGCTCTACTTGGATGTTTTCGGTACTTATCGAATTTCGGGTCGTAATTTAATGCTGCAGTGACCACGGGACTTTAGTTCTATCACTCGTTATTTTTCACCGAATGAGCGACGCCGGTGGCCCGAAACAAGTCGATCAACCAGATTATCATAGCGTTGGCCACACGGCTGCGCAAACCTGTGGCTGGACCGCGAACGCACTCCGGGGTGAGGGCTGCTGTTACAAAAACGTTTTTTACGGGATTCAATCGCATCGGTGCATCCAGATGACTCCCGTTGTGAAGTGTAACGAGCGGTGCGTGTTTTGTTGGCGGGACCACCGTGGTCACGCGTATGAACTCGATGAAGTGGAGTGGGATGATCCCGAAGCAGTGGTTGATGCAAGTATCGAGTTACAACGAAAATTACTGTCCGGGTTCGGCGGGAACGATCAGGTTCCCCGAGAACGGTTCGAAGAATCGATGGATCCGCGTCACGTTGCGATTAGTCTGGATGGCGAACCGACGCTGTATCCGTATCTCCCTGAGCTAATTGAGGCATTTCATGCGCGGGATATGACGACATTTTTGGTGTCAAATGGGACGCAACCAGATGTACTCGCTGACTGTGACCCAACCCAGCTTTACGTGAGTGTGGATGCGGCTGATCGAGCAACCTTTACTGATGTTGTCCGACCGGTTGAATCGGATGCCTGGGAGTTGTTGATTGATACGATGGATGTGTTGTATGAGAAACCGTCGCGAACCGTGCTTCGGACAACATTACTGAATGGGATTAATATGCATCGGCCCGCCTGGTACGCTGGGTTGTTCGATCGGGCCGACCCGGATTTCATCGAACTAAAAGCCTATATGCACGTCGGGCATTCGCAGGATCGATTGGATCGCGATACGATGCCGGACCACGAAGCGGTAGTTGCGTTTGCAGAACAGGTACAATCTCATTTGCCTGATTTCACCGTACTAAAGGATGTCCCGATGTCCCGCGTTGCGTTACTCGCGAAAACCGAGGACACGTGGGTGCCAGCACTGAAACAGGAAAGCGACTTTTGGGAGTCCTCACCTGCTTAGCCGTCCTATCGGTCATTATTCGAGGAGCGGAATTTTTCGCGGGGGGCCGAGAGAACGAATTTCCTACCGTATTAAGATGGAGGAGTGAGTAACGACTGAGTAGTATGTCGATGTTCGACGATATGGACGTGGATACCATTTGGATGGACGGTGAGTTTGTTGATTGGGACGAGGCGCAAATCCACGTTCTGACACATGCACTTCACTATGGGAGTGGGATTTTTGAAGGTGTTCGATGTTATGATACAGAAAATGGCCCCGCTATTTTTCGGTGGGATGCACATCTTGATCGGTTTTTTCAATCCGGGAAGCCCTATGACCTTGAACTCCCTTTCGACCGTGATGAACTGACAACCGCAACGACGGAATTGATTACCCGACAGAATCTCAGATCGTGTTATATCCGGCCGATCGCGTACTTTGGGTATCATAGTCTTGGCGTCAGTCCAGCTGAATGTCCGGTGCAGGTGGCGATCGCGTGTTGGCCGTGGGGAGCCTATCTGGGGGAAGAGGCGCTTGAGGAGGGTGTGGAAGTTATGGTGTCGTCGTGGCGGAAACATGCGTCGAGTCAAATCCCGACGAACGCGAAGACCACGGGGTTATACGTGAATAGTATGCTGGCGGGGGAAGAAGCCCGACGGAATGGGTTCGTTGAAGCGATCGTGTTGAATAAGGAAGGAAATGTCGCTGAGGGCCCGGGGGAGAATTTGTTTATGGTCCGGGACGGTGAAGTGTACACGCCAGGATTGGCCGAAGGCATTCTCGATGGAATCACGCGGAAAAGTGTGATTCGTATCGCGGAGGATCTCGGGTATACCGTGCATGATCAAGCTGTTATTAGTCGCGGGGAACTCAATACGGCTGATGAGTTATTTTTCACTGGCACCGCCGCAGAAGTCACGCCAATTAGAAAAGTTGACAACGTAGAGATCGGTTCGGGGACGAGAGGCCCCGTAACTGAAGATATTCAATCCCGGTTTTTCGATGTCGTTGAGCGTCGAACCGATAAGTACGACGACTGGTTCTTATACCTCGATTCTTGAATTCACTGGTTGGGTTTCGGTGAAAGGATTGCCGGTACATTTCAGTCCCCCGTAATATTGTATCATTCAATCAGGTCTAAACCCCTTCCTCTGTTTTAGATCAGTACACATGCCAACCGACGACGTCGAAGAAGAAACTGCTAGTATTCACGCCGGCCAGGAACCAGATCCGACGACTGGTGCTCGCGCGCCCCCGATTTATCAAACCACATCGTACGTGTTTGATGATGCGGATCATGCCGCTCGCTTGTTCGCTCTTGAGGAGGCAGGGAACATTTATAGTCGGATTATGAACCCGACGAATGCAGTTCTGGAAGAGCGACTTGCAACACTCGAGGGGGGTGTTGCCGGGTTAGCAACGGCGAGTGGAATGGCCGCGCTTGATCTAACGACGTTTATCCTTGCCGAAGCCGGAGACAACATTGTTTCGGCGTCATCGTTGTATGGCGGAACGTACACGTATTTCACGCATACGGTGACGCGGCGGGGGATCGAGACGAAATTCGTTGACACGTTGGATTATGAGGCATATGATGAGGCAATCGATGCTGACACTGCGTACGTCCACCTTGAAACAATCGGGAATCCGGCACTCGACACCCCGGACATCGAGCGGATCGCTGCTATTGCCCATGAGTATTCAGTGCCGCTATTCGTCGACAATACATTTGCCACCCCAGTCTTGTGCAATCCAATTGAATACGGGGCTGATTTGGTGTGGCATTCAACGACGAAATGGATACATGGGGCCGGATCAACCATTGGGGGCGCTCTCATTGATAGCGGGAAATTTCCCTGGGAAGAAGGCGACTATCCCGAGATATCGGAGGATAACCCGGCGTACCATGGGGTCAACTTCCAGGAACGATTTGGCGACGCAGCATTTGCCTACGCGGCCCGGGCGCGAGGACTTCGGGATCTCGGCAACCAACAGTCCCCGTTCGATTCGTGGGTAACAATCCAGAAACTAGAAACACTCCCGCTTCGGATTCGACAACACTCAGAGAATGCCCAAGCGGTCGCTGAATACCTATCAGATCACTCAGACGTTTCGTGGGTGAATTACCCCGGATTATCTGACCATCCGACGCACGATAACGCCACGACGTATCTTGATGGTGGCTATGGGGGGATGATCACGTTTGGATTGGACGCGGGGTACGAAGCAGCACGGAAAACCGTCGAATCGACCTCGCTGGCGAGCCTATTGGCGAACGTGGGAGATGCGAAAACCCTCATTATTCATCCAGCGAGTACCACGCACCAACAGTTGACCGAGGAAGAACAACAAGCGAGTGGCACTACCCCTGATCTCATCCGGCTCTCGGTCGGATTAGAAAACCTGAACGATATCATTGCAGACCTAGACCAGGCGATCGCAACAGCCGTTAACTAACCGGCTTATTCCGATGGCTCTTCGGTTTCAGGTGACTGCCGTTGCTCACTGGCATGAATAACCTCAATGGGGACTTCCCGATCACTTTCCCCAAATCCAGCA
>CAZITY010000029.1:15762-29210 GCA_964542445.1 uncultured Halobacteriales archaeon
CTCGCGTCAATGCGTCTTCGACTTTTTCATCCGTTTCGATCAGCCGCGATTCATCGACTTCCATTACGTACCCTGACGTGATATTTGGGGAGGTCGGCATGAAAATGATTTCTCGACCATCATCTGTTCGTTTCCCTGTCTTGAACGCTGTCAATCGCATTCCGTCCCATGGTTCGACCTTGACCGGTCGTTGCAGTTCGGCGCCACCAGAAATCGCCGTGTCGACAGCGATTTTCGAAGCGTTATAGACGACGCGCAACCCCGGGACGCGGTTAACGACGCTATCGATTCCTTGTTCGATTAATCGACCGAGGGCTGTACGCATCAAGTACCCGATTGAAAGGACTAACGCACCGAAGACGAGAAGGGTGAGGACGACTCTGGCGAGTTCTGCAACAATCATGTTCCCGCCGAATAGTTCCGCTTGAATGATTTGCTGAAGTAAAGGAACGTCCGAGATCGCCGAGTATAACCAAATTACGACGTAAAGCGTGACGAGTATCGGGATGAGTACCACGAGACCACTGGCAGCATCACGCTTCCAGGATGTCATGTAGTACTGGATTGACAGGGAACCATAATGAATCCCCGTTTATACGCTCGGCAGGATTACGATCCGAATATCGCTCGAGCTGCAAACACCGCGTTGCTTTTTCGTTCCCGGATCCGACGGTAAAAATACGAGAGCCACTTGGTACCGAAGGGAATGTACTGCCACACATCGTACTCGTCAGTGAGAGTCGTTTGGGCGGATTCTCTGACTCCTTTGAGCATCTGAAATTCGAAATTAGTCCCGTACCGCTCGTAATTCTCGATTGCCGCGTCAATCATCGCTGGATCGTGCGTCCCGACGGCTATCTTCCCGGCATGGTCGGTGAATAATGTATTCAGATGGGAGCGGAACGCTTGGTTAATGGTTTCTTGGTCGCTGAATGCGACGCCGGCTGGCGGTGCATAGGCGCCTTTTGTCAATCGTATCCCTCCCGGTAGGTCCACGAGTCTCGCAATGTCATCGTAGGTTCGGCGGAGGTTGGCTTGAACACAGACGCCGACAGTCCCCGGTGCCAGCTGGGTCATTTGTTCAAAGACATCGAGTGTCGTGTCCGTTGTTAAGTGGTTCTCCATATCGAACCATACGAACACGTCCCGGTCATCGGCATGGGTGACGATTCTTGTTGCGTTTTCCTCAAAGACTGCTCGATCGATATCAATCCCGATTTGGGAGGGTTTAACGCTAATACATGCATTGAGGTCCAACCGCCTCATTTCATTCAATAATTCGGTGTAAGTACGGACGGCACGATCAGCGTCGTCAGGCTTATCGTAGTGTTCCCCCAGGGCGTTCACGATTCCCCCAATGCCCTTTTCATTGATTCGCTCGACGTTCCGTAACGCGCTCCCGGGCGTTTCTCCAGCGAGGAACTTATCAGCGATCGGCGGAATCATTTCAAGCACTAGACGTACGGTTTGCGCGCCAAAAGGGGTTTCCACCTGAAGTGGATCCCGATGCTTATGGGCTCACTCTTGTTATTTAACTCATGCAATCTGAATTGCTCACCGAGAACGATGCGGCTGATATCGTCGAGCAATGTCTCGACCGTACTGGTGAGCGTCTTCGTTCTATAACGTATTTTACTCGGAATGATTTCGACCAATTATATTTACGCGATGATCTGGAGCGCGGCGCAGATTTGGCGAGTTTCATCGGGCTAGAATCGCGGGAGTCCGGCATCACCGGTGACGCCTATAAGAATTCAGAGCTTGGAGAGCACCGGTACACGATACGGGCGTTCGAGAACGGGTATTTGCTCCGGGTTGCGGCTGAAGGCGATGGGATTTTCATCACAACCGATGGGTTATCCATGGAAGGGTTCGAGGAATTAGCAGACATCCTTCTCGATCAAATCGCGGCGTTGCCAGGGAATTCATCATAACTGAGTGGGTGGCGGTGTAATGATGGCGATTGGTGATGTTCTATCGATAGTGGTGTTTTGTTTGTGGGTCATGCTTCCAGCGTATTTACCCAACAATGTGGCGGTCGTTGTCGGCGGGGGCATCCCGATTGATGGTGGGCGTACCTGGGGCGGGAATCGGGTTTTGGGGGACGGAAAGACATGGCGGGGTACTCTGGTGGGGACAGCGGTTGGGATCTTGGTGGCCGTTTTGTTGAATAGTGTTAATCAAGATATCTCTGTTATTCTAGGGGTACCGTTTCCTGTGTTCTCGGTACTTGTGATCGTGTCGCTTCCACTTGGTGCGATGGTTGGGGATATCGGTGCTTCGTTTATCAAACGGCGAACTGGCCGGGAACGAGGCGCTTCATTTCCGGTCGTGGACCAACTTGACTTCGTTTTTGGAGCACTTATCTTAACGTTCCTTGCGGCTCCCTCGTGGTTCATGTCGACGTTTTCGCTCCCAGTTATTGTCGTTATTTTCATCATTACCCCGGTACTCCATCGAGCGACGAACATTATTGGGTATCTCCTTGGTTTTAAACAAGAACCCTATTAAGCAAACGGAGCGGGTACAGCGAGGGCTGGTGGGAATAGTGTATGGGGGCTAGACCTGGTTTTATAGTCGGTGGATACTGGATCTTCGAATTGGTTATCCCACGATGAGTTAGAGCAACCGTTGAAACAGGTGTGCAACTGGCATAGCTGTCGGTATTGATGAGGACTGTGTCGCACGGTCTGAGGCTGTCATTCGATAAGGGGTTGCTGTCGAAGCATTGCTTGGGGCTGCTACCGTGATGATGGGTGTATTTTTCGCTGGAACGACGGAAGCCCCGGATGAATTTGTTAAGTATGACACGATCGGAATAGACGATAGGTGGCGGCAGCGAATTCGGGTGTCGAGGGTATCGGCTTATTGCGAGACTCTCTAGTCAGCAACGAGCGATTTGTTCTTGAGGTCAAATCCGGGGTCAGTTATTCCGGCGGACACGCAATTCCAGCAACACGGAAAAACGCAACGGTCATTTAAGTTCTTCTGACCGGCGCACTCTTCTCGGGACCGCATTCAGTAGCCCACCCCGACGTGTCAACTCGGTAGCCGATAGTTGTATTCGGAATTGGTTGGTGGTTTCGTGGTCTTTATTTGTCTTCCACACCCCTGGCAGAATAATGGAGGACAACCGGGCGCTAGTCGAGGCATTGGTGGCGAGCGGTGCCGTGCAATTCGGTGAATTCGAATTGTCCCACGGCGGCACGAGCGACTATTACATCGATAAATACGTTTTCGAAACGGATCCCGAGTGCCTCTGGCAGGTCGCTGAAGCGTTCGCCGAGCGAGTCAAGGACGAAACCCTAGCTGGCGTAGCCCTTGGTGCGGTTCCATTAGTTGCTGTAACCAGCGTGATCACTGGGAATCCCTACGTCATAGTCCGAAAAGAAACGAAATCATATGGGACAGGGAACCGAATCGAAGGGTCCTTGGAACCAAACACACCAGTGGTCGTCCTAGAGGATATTGCTACGACCGGTAAAAGCGCATTATCCGCCGTTGAAGCTCTCCGGGAGGCTGGCGCGACGGTTACCCGAGTGATTGTGGTGGTCGACCGAGAGGAAGGCGCAAAAGAACGGTTAACCAACGCTGGGGTTACGTTTGACTCCCTCTTGACAGCGAGCGAACTCCTCGCGCACCAACAACAATAATAATCCTTTGAAACCAAACCACGTCGCCTTATTCACTCCACTAGTCCATTATTTTACCCGAGTTGCTTTTATCGCCAAATCCCGAGGTATTAGACATGAGCGAACGTATTCTATATTCCCTCCCTGGCTGCCCATTCTGCGCTCGTGTCAAACAAACACTCGACGCCCTCGATCTTTCTTATGAAACCCGAACGGTCCCTGGTCAGCACTCACAACGGACCGAAGTGCAAGAAATCAGTGGGCAAACAAACGTCCCTGTGCTCGTCGACCCCGCTAATGGAATCGATGCCCTCCCCGAGAGCAGTGATATCATCCAATACCTCGAGGAAACATACAGTTAGCCATCAAAAACCTCATTTTCCGCCTGACATAATCAATTCGCCCACCTCAATCAACTCCATAGACTAGTTCAGTGCTTCCAGCGATCCCTATGAGATTCTTTTTTCTGGAGCTATCACTGAATTCTGTATTGGCCCATCAAACGACAACCCGGCTTACTGTGGTTGCGATCGTTCTTCGATGATCTCGTGTAAATGCCCCGAGTCCTGAATCGATTCAGCTTCCTCCCGCTCAATAATCACCGTTTCATCGATCGCCTCCCGATCGGCCTCGTCTACAAAGTACACTGATTCGGTCTGCGCTACCCGACCGATGGAGGCCATGATCCGCGCTCGTTTTTCAGCTGTCTTATTCATCGATGAATGACTCGTCAGTACCAACCGCTCCTGATCATCGATATCCTCACTTACCGTTTTGAACGGAGCACGCATCGTCGGATGTACAATAAACCCAACGCGAGTCAAAACGTTCACCATCTCCCTATCCTCACTGTGCTCAGGTTCCACCGACGGAATATCACCCGTCCTCGCGACATCTGGCTCATCGTGGATGTTAAGGGGCGACGTCAAGTCTCCCCCGAATAACTCTTCGAGTTTCATTGCCACATCGACACTGGCATCCATCCCATCTTCATACTTCGATACCGTCCGACGAGACACCCCTAGCTCGTTCGCGAGTTGACCGAGGCTCCAGCCTTGGTTTTCTCGTTTATCCGCAAGCACATCCCCATCAATATTAACATAGAGGCCACCTGGCGCCGCATAAATTAACGGTTGGATCCCCTCAACGAACAGATTTAACGCCGTATCGGGACTCAAGACGGGGACTCCATGCCGTACGTACATCACACCGGGTTCTAGTTCCTTATCCCGGGTTTGTATCCCTATCACTAGCGCCGTCCCATTCAAGAAATCAGCGAGCCGGCGCATTTCGATACCAGTAGGCCGGTCGAAGGCATCGATGTTCCCGAGTATTTTGATTAACAAGAGATCCTCACCCCGTCTCGCGGCAATATCAAAGCTCTTGGGACGGACTGCGCATCGATCGCTAACCGTGAAGTCAGCGTCTTCCAGCATTGCAATCAAATTCCCAACGAGCGCGGTTCGGGACATGCTATACACCCGATAATAAGCCTTTCTTTACATATATGTGTTGTGCCATTTATCACCACACCCACCCCCATAATCCTGTGACGTAAGGCGTTAGTCAACGAATCCATTCTAGACAATCCGATGACCCTTATTGGGGTGGACGACACTGATTCGAGGTCGAGAGGGATGTGTACTACCTTTCTCGCCACTCAAATTGCTGCCGCACTCGATGATGCCCCACAGGCCTGTTATCTCGTTCGTCTCCACCCTGCAGTCAAGCATAAGACCCGCGGGAACGCAGCTGTAGCGATTCCCACTAACACCGATGTTTCTGACGCGTTCTCCATCGCGACATCGATTATTGAGAAGCACGCCGTCATCGACGACCCAGCGACGCATCCTGGACTCGTTATCGCATCGCACTCGACGGACGAGATCCCTCCAATCGTCAGTGATTATTCCCGACAGGCAATGCGCAAGCACAAATCACTCGAAGCGTCCACCACCATCATTAACACGCAGGGGTATACGGTGAGAGGATGGAAAACCGGGCGCGGCCGGATTGGTGCGTTAGCCGCGATCGGCGCGCCAGCTGCATTCCCGGATACAACATTCGAATACATTACATACCGCGATCCGTCTCAAATCGGCACACCGCGAGATGTCGATCTCGACTCGGTCTTCACCGCAGCTGAGGCGTCCTATCCTGATACGTGGGACACTATCGACCGGGAGGAACGAGAAGCCGTCTGTGTTCCAAATACCCCCGGTCCCGTTCTCTATGGAATCCGTGGTGAATCACCAACAGCAGTCAAAGAACTTAGTGATGCGATCGACAGCGAACCCATCACCGCTTCGATGCTGTTTCGAACGAACCAAGGCACAGACGCCCATTTACACGACGGTAGCGTAGGATCTCTCTCGAACGATACTGCATACCGTGTCACCGGCACCGTCAGTACTCCACCTGTCACGAAACCCGGGGGTCACGTCTTCTTCTCTATCACGCATAACGAACACTCTCTAGATTGTGTCGCATTCGAACCAACCAAACGCTTCCGTCATCATGTCCGGAATCTCAAACAAGGCGACCGTATTACCGTCTGCGGCGAAGTTACTGATAAGACACTCAAACTCGAAAAATTCGCGGTCAGAGATCTCACCACAACAACAAAAACAGTGCCCGTCTGTAACAAGTGCGGGTCAACAATGGAAAGCGCTGGTGCATCCCAAGGCTACCGATGTCGGGACTGCAACACCACTGCACCCGAAAAAACAACTCAACCACTACCACGAACACTTAGCCCCGGATGGTATGAAGTCCCGCCGTGTGCCAGACGCCACATCGCGAAACCACTCGTCCGCGGCGGTTTCGATGCCCCCATACACCCAGAACACTAACCACACCTATTGTTTTAAATCGCTCCCCGTTAACGGCACGACGACATCCATATCGGGCCCAATGACTCCATCCTCGCGGTATTTCTCGAGTCCAGCCGGCCCAGCCGCACTCGTCGGCTCAACGTAAAATCCAGCGGTATGTAACCTGTCGAGTGCATCTGATACTTCCGGTTCTGATACGGTAATCACATCCCCACCTGTGACTCGGACCGCTTCATGAATTTGTGCTTCTCTCGCGGGATTCATGATCTGAATCCCATCCGCCAACTCGTTTCGGTCACCGGACTCTGCATGATACTCACTTGCCACCGGCGCATACCCACTCGCTTGCACCCCGAGTAACATCGGGAGTTCATTAATCCAACCACAGTCATTGAGCGCGCGAAACCCCCGATATGCTCCAAGAAACAACGTTCCATGCCCCACCGGTACTACCATCGCATCCGGCACCACCCAGTCTCGCTGCGCACACACCTCGAACGCGAACGTCATCGTCCCAGCGAAAAACGCCGGATTCCACGCGTGACTCCCATACCATCCCTCGCCTGCTTCGACTCGATCTACACAAGCTGCCGTGACATCTGCTCGCGTCCCGGACACCCGAACCGGTGTTGCCCCACACTGCTCAATCATCTTGATTTTCCCGGGTTTCACCTCCGCCGGCACAAAAATCTCTGCCGGAATACCCGCTGCTGTAGCGTACTGAGCAATGGCAGCGCCGGCGTTCCCGGACGAATCATCGAGTATCCGCTCCACCCCTAATTCGACCGCTCGAGACACCAAGACACTCGCACCGCGATCCTTGAAACTCCCAGAGGGCGATACATATTCTAGGGAAAAACTCGCGTTCCACGCCGGCGCATCAACCAACGGAACGAACCCTTCACCGAGCGACACGCGGCGATTCACTGGTAAGAACTCCTCGAACGCCCACAATCCGTTTCGTGTATCGATTTCGGTAAACCTCGGTCGATCACCGGCAGGAACCGGCCGCTCGGTGAATTCAAGCGGCCCCGAACACTGACACCGCCATGGTTCATTTGGCCCCGATTCGTACGTTCGACCACACTCACTACACACCAACATCATGCTAGTACTGATCGATGTTCGTTCCCACTGAACATACGTATTCACCGGTCGACACTTGCGGTAATCGGCGACACCGCCAAAAAATCCCGTTCCGATCCGCATGCACGACTGTCTTCTCTGCACCGAACACGTCTGTCACCCTAAACACCTCGTCGCCTCGTCTGACCCGATCACCGAGTGAAACCTGGAACTCCACGAACCCACCCCGCGGCGCGTTATACCGATCGAATCCGGTCGCCCGTGTTTGCTCAGCCAACGTAACATCACCATCAACATACCCATAATACGCAAGCACATTCTTAATCCCCGTAACCCCATACTCGATGCTCTCTTCATCCCATCCAACAGCGCCACCGAGTTCCGGATCGATCGTCGGGATCCCATTATCAGTCGCGACACGCGCCAACTGTCCATCTGGGCCTTTTTGATCGAGGACATACCCGCACCCGAAGACTTTCGCGAGTTCTAGGCACGCATCGTGGAGCCGGTGGCGCTGTCCACACCGAACGCGTGTTTCATTCAACATCCGACTCGTCGACCCTTGATGCAAATCAAGAATCATGTCCGCTTGCGACGCCACCTGGAACGTGGTATGCGCAATTCGTTCACTCGAAGTCCCCGTTTCATTCCCTGGATACACTCGATTTAGCTTCGTGTCATCAATCGGATTTCGGTGTTGATGTATCTGAAACGCGTGATAATTCACGATTCCCGTAATGATGATCGTTCCGCTGAGTTCGTTGGAATCAAGTTGCGGGACTAGTTCTCTGACGACACCGATCCCGTTTAATTCATCACCATCACTCCCGGCTTGAATGTATAACGTGTCGCCCGATTCGGTACCATTTATGACCGCAACCGGCAAACCGACGGATGTCCCATCCGGAGTTTCCCCGATTTCTAATCGGCCTATTGATGTTTCACCTGGCTCGGCCTCTGCCGTCCCGACGGTAGTCATTATTCCTAAGCGACTTCGCCACCATATTGGGTTTATCGGGATGACCTCAGCACACATCCCCCCGAACCGGTCTACACACGATTTTCATCGAACTATCCGTGGTTATGCGCCACAAACTGCTCCTAATACCCGAAGAGATAGAACCGACTTTTTCAGCCCGTTAACCGGTGATAATACCGGTCACTATAGAGGGAAAGATAATGCTTTTCCGGATAGGTTTCAAATCTCACCGGTATGACAGACGATATCAAGAAGGGCCTTGAAGGGGTGCTTGTCGCGGAGTCAGCTTTAAGTCATGTCGATGGCCAAGCCGGTGAGTTGATTTATCGGGGTTATTCAATTGAGGATTTGACTTCTCACGCGACATATGAGGAAGTCCTCTATTTACTTTGGAACGGGTCGCTCCCCACGCAATCCGAACTCGATTCGTTCGTCGATCCGATGATTCCTGAACGGGACGTCGACCCGGCGGTGTTCGACCTGCTTGCATCGCTTGCTGAAGACGACGAACACCCAATGGCCGCGTTACGCACCGGTGTTTCGATGTTATCGGCCTATGATCCGGATGTCGATGCGGATCCAGAGAATCTCGATATCGCACTGAATCAGGGCCGTCGGATCACGGCGAAGATCCCGACGATTCTCGCGGCCTACGCCCGGCTCCGTGACGGAAACGACCCGATTACCCCGAAGCCCGAGTTGTCGCACGCGGCGAATTTCTTGTACATGTTGAACGGGGAAGAACCGAGTCAAGTAGCCGAGGAAACCTTTGACATGGCGTTAATCCTCCACGCAGACCATGGGTTTAACGCGTCGACATTCACGTCGCTTGTCATCGCGAGCACGCTCGCAGACATGTATAATTCGATTACCGGTGGGATCGGTGCGCTCGCCGGACCGTTACATGGTGGGGCGAATCAAGATGTAATGGATGTGTTGTTCGAAATGGAAGAAAGCGAGTTGTCCGCATTAGAATGGGTTAAGCAAGCGATCGAGAACGATCGGCGGATCCCCGGCTGGGGCCATCGAGTTTACAAAGTCAAGGATCCACGGGCGGTAATTCTCGAGGAAAAACTCGCTGAGTTGAGCGAAGATTCAGGCGAGACGAAATGGTATCGATACGCGTCGACGATCGAGGAGTATCTAACGGAAGAAGTTGGATTGCCGAAGAAAGGAATCGCCCCGAATGTCGATTTCTTCTCTGGGTCCGTGTATTTACAACTCGGGATACCCGTCGATATGTACACCCCGATTTTCGCGATGAGTCGCGTGGGTGGCTGGGTGGCGCATATCCTTGAGTATCAAGCAGATAATCGGTTGATTCGACCACGGGCTCGGTATGTGGGTGAACGAGATCAAACGTTTACTCCGATTGAAGACCGATAGCACTGTGCCACTCAGGATTCACTGAAAATACCTCGATATTCATCCTTGCAGTTCGCCATAGGAGCTATTTGGTTGTTCATCGAATGTTTCACTAGATGTCAGTCTCGATCCAATTACCTGCCGACGATGAAGCGTGTGCGTATTGTTCGTCTCGTATCTTCGATCATTCACCCATTTGTGTCCGGGATTGCACGATTGATTGTGGCTCAACGGTGTATTTCTGTAATTATTCGTGCTTGGCTTCGTTCATCTCAGAAAACGAGTTAACTGTGGGCGATTCCTGCGACTGGCAACCTGATTTCGACTAGCCACACTACCCCGCGTGGGACCGACCTGCCCCTGCCACTCACTTTTCGATAGAAGTAAAATAGGTAGTTCTATGAGTCACAGGTGTGCGTTTAGACAGCAGTGGCGTGGTGAGGGATAATCGGTAGAATTAGTCGTTTCCAATGTTGAACTGGGGATATGCTTAGTTTCGAGGACGTTCTGGCAGCCGAAGATCGGGTTGCCAACGTTGCGCGGACGACGCCACTTGATTATTCTCACACGCTTTCCGAGGAAACAGGTGCTGAAGTCCACATCAAACGAGAAAACCAGCAACGCACAGGGGCATTCAAAATTCGAGGAGCGGCGAATTGTATTCAATTATTAGATGAGGAGCAACGAGACGCGGGGGTCGTTACGGCTAGCGCCGGGAATCACGGCCAGGGTGTCGCGTTAGCAGCGAACCGGAGTGGGGTGGACGCCAAAATCGTGATGCCGAAATACGCACCGGTGTCGAAAATCAAAGCCACCCGGCATTACGGCGCGGACGTTGTCCTCCATGGGATTGATTATTCTGAAGCGGCCGAGCACGCGCACGAGCTGGAACAAAAAGAAAATCGGACGTATGTTCATGCGTTTAACGACCCCCGAGTGATGGCAGGCCAGGGGACGATTGGGCTAGAAATCATGAATAACCTCCCCGATCTAGACACCGTGGTTGTCGCTATTGGTGGCGGCGGCTTGATTAGTGGGATCGCGACCGCCGTAAAAGGCCACAGCCCAGATACTCGTGTCATCGGTGTCCAAGCAGCGGGAGCGTCTAGTGCCGCGGCATCACTCGAGAAAGGCGAAATCCAAACAATATCTCAGGTAGATACAATTGCGGATGGCATTGCCACCCGACAGGTCGGTGAACTCCCGTTCGAGGTGATCAAAGAACACGTTGATGAAATCGTCACCGTGTCTGACTCCGAAATTGCCGTCGCCGTTGTCTACGCCCTTGAACGAGCAAAAACATTGCTTGAAGGCGCTGGGGCCGTACCACTCGCCGCGTTACGTGAGGAAGCCTTCGACTGGGACCCCGGTGAAGTTATTGTTCCAGTATTGTCCGGCGGGAACATCGATATGAACACCCTCACCACTGTGATTATGCGGGGCCTCGTCGAAACCGGCCGCTACCTCAAGATTCGAACCGTCCTTCCCGACCGCCCCGGCGCGTTGCTAGACCTATCAGAAACAATCGCGTCTCATAGAGCAAATATTTACGCGTTCCAACACGACAGAACTTCCCGGGACATCGGGATGAACGACGCTGAAGTCGAAATTGAAATCGAAACCCAAGGACCCGATCACGCCGCAGAATTAATCGCTGACCTCGAAGCTAACGGCTACGACGTAACCACACTCATGTAACTTTGATAATGTGAGAGGTTTTATGGCGATAGTCACCTAGCATAGCGAGTATGAAACGCATCATCAGCACCCCAGACGCCCCGGAAGCCGTCGGGCCTTATAGTCAGGGCACCACGAACGGCGACCTCGTCTTTACCGCTGGCCAAATTGCCCTTACCCCGGACGGCGAGTTACTCGACGACGAACCTATTGACGTCCAAACTCGACAGTGCATCGAAAACATCAAAAACATCATTGAATCCGAAGGTCTCACCCTCCAAGACGTCCTCAAAACGACCGTATTCTTGGGCGAAATCACGGATTATGAAACGATGAACGAAGCATACACCGAGTACTTCCAAGACAATCCCCCCGCCAGAAGCGCCTTTGAAGTCGCAGATCTACCAGCCGGTGCGAAAATCGAAATCGAAGCGATTGCTGCCAAAAAATAACTCACATACTAGGTATTAATCGTCGAACGGTCTCTAATCCAGAACTACTCCATCTACGATTCCACCTCCCTAGTCCATTGGTATGTCATCTCTGGGTATTGTTACTCCCTCATTTCGAACAAAAGGGCTTAACCTACTGTACCGGAAACTGAATCCCTAAGCCAGGATGGCCGAACGGTAAGGCGCACGCTTGGAGAGCGTGTTCCCGCAAGGGATTCTGGGTTCAAATCCCAGTCCTGGCGATTTACTCAAGGTTCAGAGCATGAAACGACATTATACGGGAAATCAACAAGTCGTTTCTGTCAGAACCAATATATTAGATCGGAGTCAATTCCTAACTTATCAGGCTTTAGTAAGAATCCTCCGGAGCAGTTAATTCGGTGTATGGAGAGGTGGTTTGACTTCTGAAATCCTACAACCGCAGGTCCATGAAGTAGCTGCTCATCTCCTCTCTGCTGATCCAACTGAACCCGATGATCCGGGGTTGGGTCGGTACTTTGGACTCTTGAGTCAGTTCGATCGTACCTTCGACCTCGCAGAACAAAACGCGACATTTGACGCAGCCGGTGAAACCTGGCGGTTCAATCATAACCCGAAATCAGATTGGCCGCGTCATCGACGGCACCTACGATGAGGACCCGGACGCAGATCCACAGCCGTATACCCAAGCAATCACCGAGTCGATGGTCCCCGAAGCGGTTGCTGGGTGGTCGCTCCTGGAGGCCGATATGGACAAAGCCGTATGGACCCGGCCAGACGAGGGACCGAACAAGGATATCGAGGAATTACGGATGAACGTCCGCCGATTCCCACGACAGGGAGAAGGCGGCGGGTTTCACTACGAGGTTTCAATCTCGAATTACGGCTGGGACCAACTCAACCAGGAAGAAGGCTTTATCTCAAAAACAATCCACAAAGAGGGTGGATTCGGTGGGGATCCGGAGGCGGCTATCGAGTACGCTGAGGGTCGCATGATTGACAACCCAGCACCCGATGACCAACCCGACAACCAAGATCAGGGCCAGGATCAGGATTCGGATATCGGTCATTTGAACCACTGGTTAGAAAACCAGGGAGTGCCAGTGGGGGCGGCGCTGAATCTTCACCAGCACTACGATGGAATCGAAGCTCTCCACCAGGCATGGACCGCTGCGGAAACTCCAACTGATCTCAAGGGCGTCGGCGAGGGGACTGCCGGAGCGGTCGGCGAAGCGCTCGGCGAGATCTTCGGGGAACCGGCTCCGGACGTGGCTCTCGATGCCGACCAACCAGATCTCCAGGTTCCCGGTTCGGTGAACGAGTGGACGCTCGAAGTAGACACTCGGGACCGGTTGGTTTGGCTTGGGGAGAATGTTCCTGGCGCTCCGGCGATAGTGCCACGGGATGAGAAAGTTGAGGCCGAGGTCGAAGTAACGAAATCCAA
>CAZITY010000030.1:0-4949 GCA_964542445.1 uncultured Halobacteriales archaeon
CCGAACTGACACTGAGTCCTACCTCGACGTGGCGACATCCGCCCTCGATGCCATGCAAGCAGGCGGGATATTCGACCATATCGGTGGTGGATTTCATCGATACGCCACCGATCGGTCCTGGACAGTTCCGCATTTCGAGAAAATGCTGTACGATAACGCTGAACTCGCCAGGACATACCTCGCCGGATATCAAGCAACTGGCAAGGACGACTACGCGACTACCGTTCACGACACCCTCTCGTTTGTTACCAGAGAACTCACCCACCCCAATGGTGGTTTTTATAGCACTCTAGACGCCCAATCAGATGGCGAGGAAGGCACGTTTTACGTGTGGACTCCCGCCCAAGTCCGCGATGCTCTGTCCGATTCAACTACCGCCGAACTCGTGTGCGATCGATATGGAATCACGGACTCCGGGAATTTCGAGGGAAACACCGTCCTCACCATCACCGAATCGATTGATACACTCGCTGAAACCTACGATTACACTACGTCCAAAATTCGATCGATCCTCTCGGACGCAACCCAGCAATTCAGAGAAACTCGAGAGCAACGTGAACGCCCGGCACGGGATGAAAAAATCCTCGCCGGGTGGAACGGCCTCATGATTTCCGCATTCGCAGAAGCCAGCCTCGCCCTCGACGCTTCCTATGCGGACACCGCAACGGATGCGCTCGAGTTCATCCAAGAGACACATTGGGACGGCCACTCCTTATCGAGACGGTACCGCAACGGGACAGTCGGGATTACGGGCTACCTCGATGATTACGCGTTCCTCGCCCGCGGCGCTCTCGATGTCTATCAGGCAACCGGTGACCATTCGGCACTCAAATTCGCCCTGGACCTCGCAACCACAATGCTGGATCAATTCTGGGATGAGACCGATGGCTCGTTCTACTACACCCCCAGTGAGGGAGAATCACTCATCGCGAGACCCCAGGAACTGACCGATCAATCAACCCCCTCAAGTACCGGGGTCGCGATCGACACGCTTCTCGCGCTTGCCCCGTTCACTACTGACGGGACATTCGAAACGATTGCAGACGATGCGCTCACTACCTACGCGAATCACATCTCAGCGAATCCACTCCAGCACGCCGCACTCGTTCTTGCCGCCGACCGCTACCAATCCGGTTCAGAAGAACTCACTGTCGTCGCCGACTCCCTCCCTGACGACTGGCGAGCCACCATCGGGTCTACATACCTTCCTAATCGAATCCTCTCAGTACGTCCTCCCTCGATCACAGCCTGGCTCGATGATCTCGACATGGAAACACCGCCGCCTATCTGGGCTGAACGCGACACCACCGACCCACCAGTCGTGTACGCGTGCCAATCATTCTCCTGCTCCCCACCAGAAACAAACATATCAGACGCACTCGCCTGGTTCGACGAACCAACACCCCCGCTCTAATCCAACTACTGGGTCGGTGCGACACTCGTTACCTGCTCGGCGAGAAAATCAAAAATCGGTAGTTGTTCTTCCTCAACGAACCGCGCCACTTCCTCCCCATCAACCTCAACGACGACCGTTGGAATAAACTCAATTCCATACTCCGCAACCTTCGGCCCGATCTTCGACCCATCATCCGCTTTCTCAACCGGGTACTGGTACACTGAAGTTGGCTCAATCCCTGCTGCGTTCAATCCTGCAGCGAAATCCGGGAGTTGATTCCGGCAATCCGGACACCAATCGCCACCCCACACACGGATCGTGAGCTGGTCATTGTGCGCAGCGAACACTGAGACGGCATCGGCATGCGCCTCCGCGGCCCACACCGGATTCGGTTCCATCGTCTCAAGCTCCATACCAAAACAACGGGTTCAACTGTCTTAATCAAACCGCAACTGACCCCTCCGTCGTTGCTCGAGGTCGCTATGGGTTTATGGACCCGCCAACTAGACACCCGACATGAAACGTTCCGTCCTCGAGACGATTGGTTCACCGCTTGTCGCAATTGACTCGCCACCAGGGACGGACATCGCTGCGAAACTTGACGCGAGGAATCCTGGTGGGTCTGCGAAGGACCGACCCGCGCTGTTTATGGTTGAAGCGGCAGAGCACGATGGCCTCCTCGAGCCAAACGGGCATATTGTCGAACCAACGAGTGGGAATACAGGCGTGGGACTCGCGGTAGTTGCGGCAGTCAAAGGATACGACCTCACGATCGTGATGCCCGAAGAGAAATCAATCGAACGGCGACAACTCATGCAAGCCTACGGTGCTACCATCGAACTCACACCCGGGAGTGACATCTCGACAGCAAAAGACCGCGCTGACGAACTCGAAGAAACAGAGGGGATGATTCAGCTGCAGCAGTTCGAGAATCCAGCGAATCCCGAATCCCACATGCAAACGACAGCTCCAGAAATTCTCGATGCGATCGGGGACCGCCAGATCGATGCTTTCGTTGCAGGCGTCGGCACCGGCGGTACCATCATGGGGACAGGCCGCCGGTTGCTCGAAGCATTCCCCGAGATGGAGCTCATCGCAGTGGAACCAGAAGGCAACACTCCAATCGCAACCGGTGAAGGCGGGGAAGATGCGTTTCAAGGAATGGGACCAGGATTCGTTAGCGACCTCGTTGATACGTCCCTCATTGATTCAGTGGAAATCGTTTCGCTCGAGAATGCCGAAGCAGAATGCCGCCGGTTAGCCAGGGAGGAAGGCATTCTCGCCGGCCAATCGAGTGGCGCGTCAGCAATCGCATCGAAACGCGTCGCCACGAGACTCAAAGAAGAGCGATCAGGAGATGCTGCAGACGAGCAACCATTTGTGGTGACGATGTTCTGGGATAGCGGGGAACGATACATGTCCACGGGGATGTTCGACGAATAACGCGTACTAACTGTTGTTAATTAGCCCCGAATTCTGTCGCAGTGACTCGGATGGTGAGCGTTTCAGAGACATCGCGTAAATCGTAGTCCGGGACTGAACCGTCGATCCGACGCGTGAACATTGGATCGACGAGTACTGATGGGCCGTCTGTTTCAGTTAGGAGACCATAGATTTTGAGGAACTCCCGCGATTCGGTGGGTTCTAGGCTCAAATTCCGGATTTCGGTGGCGATATCGCGGGATAACCATTCGGCATCACTCACACTCGGTTCGAGCACAATCGCATCCTGCACCAGACGAATGAGAAACCACTCAAGATCATTTAAAAACGACACTGCAGCGCCGAGACTGATGGTTTCGACGACGAGAGTGTTTTCGTATGGTTCAGTGATCGTGTATGACGATATGGCATCTCGGGCGGTCTCATAGACTAATAAATCACCGGGGAGTTCCGCGGATTCATTCCCTATAAGACCGACCTTGGTCATACAATTGACGTTGTGGGGAGACCAAAAGGCCGTTTCGACCCCACTGTCCGATCTTCAACCTCGCAAGAAGCCTAGAACGTCTGGAGTTCACCGTGGATTACCCGCTCAGTAACCGAGGTGACGTCCGCTAATTCTTCGTCGATAACCCGAATGATATCGTCTTCGACTGCCGCAACGGAATTCGATCCGTCGGTCACGACAAACGCATCCGCAATATGCGGTTCATCGATGGGACGTCCGATTTGTGACAACAACCGAATCCGTAAATCACGAATACTCGGCGTTTCCTCGACGACAGTGTGGGCAATATCAGTGGAAAGTAAATTATAGATTTTCCCGATATGGTTCACTGGGTTTTTCCCGCTCGTTGCTTCCATACTCATCGATCTGTTCGGGGTGATAAGGCCGTTCGCGCGGTTTCCACGGCCGACGGATCCATCGTCCCCCTGTTCGGCACTCGTGCCCGTTACCGTAAGATACACCGATTCAGCGTCGATATCGTCGGCTGTGTTCACGAACACATTCACGTCGCGGTCGGTGTATTCGCCCGCGACGGAGTGTACGAACGATTCAACCCGCTCGATTTTTGCCTGATACTCCTCTAGACCCGAGACGTATTGATCGATGATTGCGGCGGCTACCGTGAGATCAATGGTGTCGTTCTCACGCTTTGCCATGATCTTTATATCCGGTCCGATCGCGGGATCATCCGCACTGAGATCCTGATTGAGGCGCCGCTCAACATTCAACACGATCTCTTCGGTTTCGGTATAGGGAGCGTGACCCACACCGAAACTCGTGTCGTTCGCCATTGGGACTGAGACGCCAGCATCACCAAAGACCGTTTGTAAATCACCACTCCCTTCCCCGAACTTCACATCAACCACAATGTCTGTCTCGATATCCAATGCCGGGATATGTTCACAGAGGTAGTCCTTCGCTGATTTGAGTGCGATCCGCTCGGCCGGAAACCGTGTTCCTTCGTATGTTTTCGTCGCACGGCCGACGATGAGGAGGTAAATCGGTTGGAGGACTTCCCCACCAGAGAATTTGGGTGCAGCGTTCCCGGCGACAAGTTGCGTTTCATCCGTGTTGTAATGGAGGACTTTCCCGACCCGATCGATGTATTCGCGGGCAAGCGCACGGGAAACTGATTCAGCGACACCGTCACAAATCGAATCCGGGTGACCGATACCTTTCCGTTCGACAATTTCGATTTGTTGATCTTCGACCGCGTTGCGGTCTAGGGCTTGAACCCGGATGTTGCGCTCGACCATACGGTCTCGTATAATGGGCCGTGCCCTATAACTTGCGAAAACAAAAATTCAGTAATTAATACACAACAGTTATATTCTTGGTGGGGGCGTGTTTTATTTCACAAATCCTGACGAGAACCACCTCGAATACAAAAACAGTCGTAGCCCAGAAGCGCACTCATACCACGATTACTCCTCAAGCAGGAGCGATAAATACGAAGTCTGCACCGTCGAACCTGTATCGCCCCCAAGTTCCTGTAAAATCGATAACGCCTCCTCGCGTAACGGATCGATATCATCCTCGGTGCCCATCGTTTCAATTTCAACGAACGACCCTAACCCCTCAACCGAATCAAGCGTCACAGTA
>CAZITY010000030.1:4959-10389 GCA_964542445.1 uncultured Halobacteriales archaeon
AACCCATCATATCCAAATGATTCCCGTGTTTTCTTCACCGGAGGCAACGGAGTGAAACCGATCGCTTCAAGTATCTGATGAAGTTGCTCTTCGGAGTCGACACTCGTCTCGTGTTCCGTTCGTGTCTTCGAGGTATCATCGACCCGCGGCCCCTTGTACGTGAGCGTAATGTTCGCGCCATGCGGGACATCCCCGAGCCCATGGGGATCACTCCCAGTATCCCGATTTCGCTCCCGCCGAACACGAACCGCCTCATCAGTCGCTTCGAACGAACGACACGGATGATCATAATACGTATCAACCTGATACACGCTCCCCATGTACTCCGCATCAATCGCTACCAACTCTGATCGAATCGATGTATGGTCGGCAGGGGCTTTAATTTCGATTTCAAACACACGACCCGAAACGCCTTCAATCGAAATAAATCATGATAATAGCGTAGACAGAAGAAAATTTAGTCCTTGGTCACGGGGTACACTATAGTAATCACGATTCGGCACACAATAATCGACAAGCAAGGAATGGGATGAGATGACGCGCTATACCACGACGGTGGTCGATGGAACGGTCTATATCGATGGGGAAATCGAACGAATCGAAGTAGGCCCGTTAGAAACAATACTCGATGTCGTTGGCGGGCCGGCGTGGACGATTGAATACAGCGACGAAGATCGACGACGATACCCGAACCTCGACATGTCGGATGAAGGACTCACAATCGATGTCCGCGATACAATTGAAGCGATGACATTCGATACGCGGTTTGTTGAGACGCTCAAAGCCCAACCCCTAGACACAGCGCATCCCGGTGAAGAACTCTCACCGCGACTCGGGTTGTTCACGGGTCGGTTACTCGAAAACCTCGAATACGGCGTTCGATAAGCGAAAATCGTGGTTAATTTCAATACACGGAGCCGTCGCTAGGTTTGTTGCATTCGGGCGACTTCCCGCTCGAACTCCGTAACAATCCCCCGGTCTTTGAACGCTGACTGAATCGCGTCGAGCGATCGATGCTCCGCCACAACTTCAGCGATCTGAGAAAATGAACGAACGCTCGTCGGCGTGAAATAAAACGTCATGATACTCGGCGGTGTTAATTCAAGGCTTACCGCACCATCACGGATAGTTTTCGATCCGATCGCTCCGTGCGCGGCCTCAATCGGTAACCGACTCGCTTCAGTCGGAACATTGACCACTAAGTCATCTAATTCATCTCGAACCCGACGGGTCAGACCCCAGGCTCCCAGCAGTCCATCGTTCGACGCGACGCGGGCGAGGGCTGCATCGAGTTCAGGGCGGGTCAATTCACCGTCACTCCCGTACCCAAACATCCCAATACACGAGGGATAATCGAGTTCCGATAACGTCACGATCCCTAACCCGTCACTCACTGGACTCCGCAAGCCGGCTTCGGTACCGATAGCTAATACATCACCACCCGAATCAGTCCCGATTACGAGATCAAACCCGAGCGAATCGCACGCGGCATTCAACCCCGTAACCATGCCCTCAAGACCACGAGTAATATCGATTAAAACGACCGATTCATCATAAAACTCCGCTACCTTCGTTTCTGAAAACGCTACGCCGTCCGTAGTTCGGGTATCGCCCGTAATGAGCGCAACAGTCTCACTCACCTGCTCGAAGGATGTGAGCTCTGCAAAGCTCCGCGGGCCAATCACCGGGTCTCGCGGCGTCGGTTCCCACGCAATACCACCGATCGTAACCGAAACCCCATGGGACTCAAGCAGCCGCGCCGTTGGAATTGTCCCCACAACATCACCACTCCCACCAATCCCGAAAACGAGAGCACTATCCACCGCAAACGCATCCTCCAAGGATTCCATAACGACAATCGTAACGTAGCGAAGTATAAAGAGCGCGTCGTCTTCGGAAACACCGGGTTTCGGCGAAACGTGAGTGTTAAGGGTCGAACGGGCCTCCGTCTGGTTATGAGTGAAGAACAGGACGCAGAAGTAGCTGACGCCACCGAAACGGACGAATCCGAGACGGATGAAGAGGCGGCAGTTGAAGACGATGAATCACCGGACGGAATTCAGGAAGGAGATTTCATTAAACTC
Organism: uncultured Halobacteriales archaeon; assembly: GCA_964542445.1. Lineage (GTDB taxonomy): Archaea > Halobacteriota > Halobacteria > Halobacteriales > Hikarchaeaceae > CAZITY01. The sequence continues at coordinate 7,044 of CAZITY010000030.1, forward strand.
GATTATACGATCTGGTCGGTCGACAATGACGCGCTTGTAGACACGACGAGTCTCGACGTTGCAGAGGAGGAAGAGATCGATACGGAAGATCGCTCGTTCGGCCCGCGGACTGTCGTCATCGGAGCGGGGCACGTGTTCGAAGTTGTCGAAGACGACCTCATCGGAAAGGACGTTGGTGACACTGGGGAAGTCACCATCGCACCCGCGGAAGCATTCGGGGAACACGATCCGGAAGAAGTCAGGACAGTCAGTGCCGACCGAATCCCCGAAGACGACCGATACCCAGGTGGCCATGTTGATATTGACGGGCAACACGGGCATGTGGAAACGATCATTGGCGGTCGCGCCCGGGTAGATTTCAATCATCCGTTGGCTGGGCAAGAACTCCGGTATGAGTACGAGATAGTCGAAACAGTCGAGGATCGAATTGAACGCGCTGAGGGCCTGATTGGGATGCACGTTGATGTTGACCTCGACATGTGGATCCAAACCGACGAAGTAGAAGAACCAGTCCCAGCCGAACCCGATCAAGAAGATGAGGAGGCGGAAGACGCCAAGGAGGAAACTGAAATCGTTGAGAAAGAAACCCTCTATATTGAAGCCGTCCCCCAATTGGCGATGAATCAACAGTGGATGTTCTCGAAGCAACAAATCGCGCAAGAACTTATCGACCGGCTCGGCGTTGACCGGGTGATTGTCCAAGAGACACTCGAAGGAACCGGCGGCATGGGTGGACTCGGTGGCCTCGGACTAGATGACCTGGAAGCGTCGCTTGACGATGAAGATATTGATGCGGAAGAACTCGTTGACGAACTCGACGCGGAAACAGATCTCGATCCTGACGAACTAACTGAAGAATAATCCGACGCGGATTTTTGTGGTATAATTAGGCAATATCCCGGCTGGTATCGACGCGGACGCGCTCGCCGAGTTCGAGTTTAATGGTGTCGGAGAGCGCGTTTCCGCCGCGGAATTTCGGGACCGCTAGCCGTGTAACGACTTCAGAGCCGTCAGTATGGAGCGTCAAGTCAAAAATCACATCCGACATGTGTTGCGTCGTTGATCGAAGCGCCGGGAGGTCATTTCCCATCATGCAATGCAGAACCGCGACTCCCCCGATGTTCATCATGTGTGTTTGTAGGCCGTTGAGGAAGTTCTGATACCGGTTCCGATCAATTCGCTCTAGCGTATCGATGGGGTCGATGATGATGTTAGCTTCTTCCCCGATTGATTGGACGAGTTGACTGGCGTGCTGGATTGGGGCATCGGCCGGAACTTGTCGGATCTCCGGGTCACCGGTTGGACATTGCGCCCGTTCAAACGCATCCGACACAGCGTCTTCTGTTCGGTTCGTTGTCAAATAGAGAGATGGGCGGGTCGTGGTGAGTTCATAGAGTAACAGTTCACTCTGACTCGCCGGTGGTGCGGTGTAAGCGATAACGCTCCCCGGAGGGATGCCTCCTTGTAGTTCACGATCGAGCGCGTCGATCCCGATCGGTAATCGTGACCCTCCGAGGTCGAACGACATACCTAGAGAATAATTGACACAAGACAGTAAGTGTATCGCTATTACTATCATTGTTGAGAGCGAATCTTCAAGAGGCACGGAGAAGACCACCTACGCAATGCATCGTCAACTGATTTCCACGAAGGAGTTATCCCGGGAGGAAATCGAGAACATACTCGATTACGCTGCTGATATCGCGGCTGATCCGAGTGTGTTTCTAGATCGGCAGCGGGGCGTGATCCTTGGGTTGTTGTTTTATGAACCGAGTACGCGGACGCGGATGAGTTTTGAGACGGCGATTAAGCGGTTGGGGGGTGATGCGATTGATTTAGGGTCGACAGAGATATCGAGTGTGTCGAAAGGCGAATCGCTAGCCGATACCGCGCGGGTAGTCGAGGGGTATGTTGATTTAATTGTTTTGCGGCATCCGCGGGAGGGCGCTGCGCGGATGGTCGGGGAGTTCGTGGATGTGCCGTTGATTAACGCGGGTGATGGCGCGGGGCAACACCCTTCGCAAACGCTGCTTGATTTGTATACTATCCGGGAGAACGCGGGGCTCGATGGGTTGACTATTGGGATTATGGGTGATTTGAAGTATGGGCGGACGGTGCATTCGCTTGCGCACGCATTGACGTATTTTGATGTGACGCAGCATTTTATTAGTCCGGAGAGTTTGGCGTTACCGGAGAATGTTCGGTTTGATTTGTCAGAGGAAGGGACGGCGGTGTATGAGCATGAATCGCTCGATACCGTGATTGAGGAACTCGATGTGTTGTATGTGACGCGGATTCAGCGGGAGCGGTTTCCTGATGAGGATGAATATCGGGCGGTGGCGGGAGAGTACCGGATTGACGAGAGCACTCTTGAGCGGGGGAAAGAGCAGTTGAAAATCATGCATCCGTTGCCGCGGGTGGATGAGATCAGTCCGGAGGTTGATGCGACTGAGCACGCGATTTATTTCGAGCAGGCCCATAGCGGGGTTCCGGTTCGGATGGCGTTACTTGATCGGATGCTTGAACAATGAGTGAGCAAGAACTCCACATAAGTAAGATTGGCAGTGGGACGGTGATTGATCATATCGCGGCGGGGCAGGCGTTGAATGTGTTGGCGTTGTTGGGGATCGATGGGACGACGGGGGAGGTGGTGAGTGTGGCGATGAATGTGCCGAGTGGCCGGATGGGGGAGAAGGACGTTGTGAAGGTCGAGTCACGGGAATTGAGTCAGCATGAGTTAGATGTGTTGTCGATTATCGCACCGGATGCGACGATTAATATTATTCGAGATTATGCGGTGATCGAGAAAACGCGGGTTGAGCGACCATCGCGGGTGTCCGGGGTGGTGGAGTGTCCGAATCTTGATTGTATCACGAATACCGATGAACCGGTGCAGTCGATTTTTACGGTTCTTGATGACGGTGTGCGGTGTGAGTATTGTGGGACGATTGTGAAAGAGGATATCTCGGAGTGTCTCGCGATTTAGCGATTTGGGTTATTGTTCCGGGGGGTGACTCCGGGGGGAAGTATGAATGGTTATACGCGTACCGGGGTCTCTAGGGAGTATGTACGGGGTTGTCACGCGGAACGCTGAGGAAGTAGCGTGGCCGGAGTTTGATCTCGGGTTTTACGAAGTGAAAGATGTGAGTGGCCGGGTGACGGATCCGATTCCGGAAGCGGTGAACATGGTGTCGTGTTTCGGTGATTCCGCGGCGGCGGAGACCAATCCCGATCTCGTGCCGGTGAATGAATCGGGAGAGCGGGCGACTCGGGAACAACCGTATTTTGATTGGTCGTATGTATGTCCGACGAGAGACGAATATGCCCGTGAAGTATTAGAGGTTAT
>CAZITY010000030.1:10399-28950 GCA_964542445.1 uncultured Halobacteriales archaeon
TATAAGCGAGTGCGCTGATGAAAATGCCGCGGTTCGGTTGGATGACGTTGGGTTCCCGCGAGAAGAATACTGTCGATGCGATACGTGTGAATCGCGGTTCGCGGATTCAGATGAATCTGACTGGTGGGAGTGGCGGGCGTCCGTGATCACAGAATTCGTAGCGGAGGCCGTAGACCTAATCCCTGGACGCGTGTATTTCACGTTGTACCCCGATCCGTACCCGGGGCATCTGTACCGGCGGGCGGGGATTGATATTGACGCGATTGAATCGCTCGTGGATGAATTCGTCGTGCCGCTGTATGATCTCGCGTATGAAACGACGTATTGGGTGGAAGTGATTGCGTCTGGGTTTCGGGACGCAGTCTCGATACCGTTCAGTATTGAATTATACGCGGTCAATGTCGATATTGAGCAGTTAGTCAACGCGACAGCTGTAGCGGATGAGTACGCTAAGGATGTGTTTTATGGGTATGATGCGGCGACAGCCCGGGGGGTTGTCCGTCGGGTACGAGCCGATACGAATCAGGGTGTTTCTCACGGTACATGATCAACCTTGCACCTAGATAGGGGGGAACAGAGGGGGAGTGGGGTTTTGGTGGGAGTAGGATCAATCAGTTTTTGCACCGAGCATAATTACGGCTGTTATGGCGTTAGAGGAAGGCGATATGGTAGTGCTGCACGACACTCATAGCAAGTATGACGGAGAAGAAGGAACAATTACGCGCGTGGTGGAGACCATGTTTGGAGACATGAATTACACTGTTGAGTTCGACGAAGGTGAAGAAGCTGGGGTTGCGGAAGACAACTTAGAGCTTGTCGAGGAAGAAGAATAACCCAGTGTCCCATTGGTTGTACTGACGCATGGATGTGCCGTTTCATTATATTGATCTGCGGGCGTTTTGCTTCGCGACTGAAATCGAATCTCGGGTTGAAACGGCATTACGAACGTTCCTACCAGAGTCGTTTGAGATAGAGCGGGAAGTCACGACTGGGTATCACGGCGATGAAATCATCGTGTTGTCAACGCGAGTCGAGAATAATGATGATATGCGGGATCTGTTCGGGCATGTTCTCGCGCTCGATGAATTGGTGTCGGTTCGTGATGAGGTAGATGATCGCGTGGATGAGAATAGTTCGTTTTATTTACAGCTCGATAAACAAGCGGCCTTCGAGGGTGAGGTTCGTCGGGGTCGTGGGATCATGGTACGGGCGAAGGTTGAGGTGTATCCGGCCAACCGGTCGGAAGCGATTACCGTGGTTGAAGAAGCGTTAATGCAGGAGTGATGTGAGTTGTGCCACAAACCTTATGCTACCATCACACGATGTGGTACTTGGTAACATAGACCGTAACCATGGACGCCTGCCCATACTGCGACGCAACCCTCAACGGCCCTACGCACCGACAATCAACAAGAACCTCCACCAATCCCGGTCGAAAAAGCCAGTTCCTGGAATTGATTTCGTGCCCGGATTGCGGCGGGGTTATTGACGGTTATCGGCCCCATTAACGAATAACCCCCTATAGCAGTTGCACTCTATCTAGACCCCACAGAACCGTTTGGGTAAGGAAAAAAAGCCAATACCCGTCGGAGAAAATACGGGGGTATGCCTGGTGGTATCAATCAAACCCTACGACCGTTTTTGTGGCGGTCAGAGCAGCTGTATCCGGAGACGGAAATCGTTTCTCGAACCCACGCTGGAATCGAACGCTACACTTACCAATCATATGGCAATCGGACTGCACAATTAGCGCACGCGCTCACTGACCACGGAGTGTCGAACGGGGATCGAATTGGGACGTTTTGCTGGAACCATCACCGGCATTTCGAGACATATTTCGGGATTCCCACAATCGGCGCACAAATACACACGATTAATCCGCTCTTACCGACTGAGAACGTTGATTACATCGTGGGTGACGCCGGGGACTCCGTGCTTTTTGTTGATCCGTCACTCGTCGAAGAACTAGAGGAGGCCGCAAGTGTTAGTGATGGATTCGATTCAGTCGAGAAATACATCGTAATGAGTGATGCGGTCCCGGACACGAGTCTCGAGCCGATCGAGGATTACGAATCGTTCATAGGCGGGCATCCGTCCACGTATGATTGGCCCTTACTGGACGAATCGAATCCGGCTGGGATGTGTTATACGTCTGGAACTACCGGGAAGCCCAAAGGGGTCGAGTATACCCAACAAATGCTTTGGTCGCACACGATGACGATGTTATCACCCCAAGCAATCCCGATTCAAGACGACGATGTCGTGATGCCAGTGGTCCCGATGTTCCATGTAAATGCATGGGGGCTTCCGTTTGCAACAACAGCAGCTGGCGCATCACACGTTTATCCAGGGCCGGCGCCGGCACCGAGTGATATAGCGTCACTCATCGAGACTGAAGGCGTTACAATTTCAGCCGGGGTTCCGACTGTGTGGATTAATCTCTTTGAATATATCAACGATCACTCCGTCGACCTCTCCTCGCTTGATCAGGTAATTGTTGGGGGAAGCGCAGCGCCTGAAGCGATGATTCGTCGGTTCGACGATCACGACATAGAATTAGTCCACGCGTGGGGTATGACCGAGATGTCACCAGTCGGTACGCTCGCGCACGTCAAGAATTCGTATCAAGACGCCGGATACGAAACGCAACTGGAGAAACGAAAAACCCAGGGGTTACTCGTTCCGGGACTTGAATTCAAAGTCGTGGATGATTCTGGGACAGAAATCGAGTGGAATGGTGACGAGTTCGGTGAACTGTTAGTCCGCGGGCCAACGGTCACGACGGAGTACTTCAACCGACCGGAGGCCAACAAGGAAGAATTTGAATCGGGTGGCTGGCTCCGAACCGGCGATGTGGTCACTGTCCATGAAGACGGCTATATCGAGATTGTTGACCGTGCAAAAGATGTGATAAAGAGTGGCGGTGAATGGATCTCATCTGTGGAACTAGAAAACACAATTATGGCACACGACGATGTCGTGGAAGCGGCCGTTATCGGGGTCTCACACGACAAATGGCAAGAGCGGCCTGTGGCGTTCGTCGTTGCCTCCGAGGACGCTGATCGAGACTCGCTCCAAGAAGAAATCCAGGAATTACTGGTCACAGAGTATCCGAAATGGTGGGTGCCGGATACAATCGAATTCATTGACTCCATCCCGAAAACAGCAACCGGGAAGTTCTCGAAACGCGACCTCCGAGACGACTATGATGACCAATCTCTCGTTGAAGGGCACGTTCCTGATGAAGCAGCGCCTGATGCCTAGACCGGCGTGGTTTTCCGGGAGCAACCTCACTAATAGCGTATGCTCGAAGCTATCCGAGTACCAGTAATTGAGACGAGTACAGTGGCTCGGATGGCACTCACCGCAGCTGAACTCGGGTACGATGGGATCATTGTCCGGCAGCCACAACCGAACCACCTGACACTCGATCCTGAGACCATCAGTGCGTTTGCTGGGATTGAGGTCTACACCGGCTGTGAAATCGAAACAGATACCCGCTCCCAAGCAAGTGGCCGCCTCGGATCACTTCGCCCAACTACACCAATCCTTATCATCAACGGGGGAACACAGTCGATTAACCAGTTCGCGGTTCGACAAGAACGCCTAGATGTCCTTGCCTCTCCCATTGGAGGCCACCCGGTCGATCACGTCCTCGTCAAAACCGCCAAAACAAACAACGTGCACCTCGAACTTAATCTCGGGCCAGTACTACGATCAACCGGCGGTAACCGCGTCCGAATGATCCAGAAATTACGGAAACTATGGTCGCTCATCGACCACTACGATGCCCCCTTCGTTGTAACCGGTAATCCTCGCTCCCATCTCGAGATGCGCGCAAGCCGCGATCTCGCAGCGGTCGGAGCGGTCATTGACATCGACCCGGACGCAATTACTGACGGCATGAATCAATGGCGGAATATCATCCAAACTAATCAGGAACGCCTCGCCGACGAGTATATCGAACCCGGCGTCCGACTCAGTAAAAACTCGGAGGACCCATGAGTCCCCTCCCAAAACACCTCCGACCCCGATACCGCTACCTCGCCGTCACCATCGAAACCCCACCAAATGCCGATCTAACGCGGCCATTGTTCCAACACGGCATTTGGGACCGCGCCAGAGAACTTATTGGCGACGCGGGAAGCGCACGTATCGACCTCCAAATCATGCGATTTCGTTTCTCCGACGGGCTAGGCGACAGTATCGTTCGCACGAACCGATCGACTACAATGGACGCCCGAGCAGCTATCACTACCCTAACCAAAATCAACAATATCCCGATTCGGGTCTCCGTGAAGGGGATAAGCGGCACGATCCAGGGCTGTGAAGAAAAGTATTTAGGTCAAGATCCGGAATCCGTAACTACACAATCCGTCGTCTTCAACAACGAAGTACGAGCCGCTGTGGTCCGCGAAAACCGCATTGATGTCAAAATTGACGATGGGTTCACGGGAGCAACTACCCTTGATGTCGAATAACTACTAACTATGCAGGGACAAGCACAACAGCAAGCATACGACCGAGGTATCACTATTTTCTCGCCGGATGGCCGGCTCTACCAAGTAGAATACGCGAGAGAAGCAGTAAAACGAGGCACTGCGAGTATCGGAGTCCGAACAAAGGACGGGGTCGTTCTCGCTGTCGATAAACGAATCAGATCCCCCCTCATGGAACGATCGTCCGTCGAAAAAATACACAAAGCGGACAATCACATCGGGATCGCAAGCGCCGGTCACGTTGCTGACGCGCGGCAACTGATTGATTTCTCGCGGCAGCAAGCCCAGATCAATCGACTCCGCTACGACGAACCAATCGGCGTGGAGACACTGACGAAAGCGGTCACGGATCACATCCAACAATACACCCAACTCGGCGGTGCACGACCATTCGGTGTCGCGCTAATCATTGGTGGGATCGAGGACGGCGAACCACGGTTATACGAAACCGACCCATCGGGAACGCCGTATGAATGGAAAGCGCTCGCAATCGGTGCCGATCGAGCTGATCTTCAGGAATTCCTCGAAACCAACTATGACGACGATGCAACGCTCGAAGATGGTGTCGGGCTAGCCCTCAAAGCGCTTGCCTCAGTGAATGATGACTCATTGCGACCGGAGAATGTCGGGGTTGCCACCATCGGTACCGACACGAACGCATTCGAAGAACTCCCAGATGAGGAAGTCGAATCGTACCTTGAGAACCTCGAATTGCTCCCCGACGACGACGAGGACACCGAAACGGACGAAGACACCGAATCAGAAGAATAAGCGGTACCAGTCCCTTCCTCAGATTTTTACGCGAGGGAACGATTTTTTACCGTCCCCATCTAGCAGTGTCGTATGATTTCCCTCGAAGACGCTGTGACGGCCCGGTTGGAATCTCACGGAACCCGGTTTGAGGTGTTAATCGACCCCGATGCGGCGCTGGCGATAAAACGCAATGAATTCGAGGGAGATCTCGAAGACGTGATTGCCGCTGAAGATGTCTTCGAAGATGCATCTCGAGGGGATCGGCCGGCAGAGGACGATTTACTAACGGTCTTTGACACCACCGAACCCCTAGAAATCATCCCTGAGGTAGTGAAACGGGGAGAAATCCAAATCACGGCCGAGCAACGTCGGGAAATGCAGGAACAAAAACGACGCCAGTTAATCGATCAAATCGCGAGAAATGCCGTAAACCCCCAAATGAATGACGCACCGCATCCACCTGATCGGATCGAAGCAGCCCTCGAAGAAGCAGGGTTTCAGGTCGACCCGATGGAACCGGTCGAAACCCAAATCGATGACGCGCTCGATACACTCAGACCCATTATCCCAATCCGGTTCGATGAGATCACTATCGCAGTGCGGATTCCAGCTGATCACGCTGGAAAAGCCCAATCTCGAGTCAGGAATTTCGGTAACTTAGAAAGCGAAGAATGGCAAAATGACGGGTCGTGGATCGGTGTCGTCCGGTTTCCGGCTGGATTACAAGACGAGTTTTATAACTTAGTAAACGAGCACTCTGAAGGCGAAGCTGAAACGAAAATCGTCCGGGACGAAGACGATATTTCAACGCGGTGACCCCACCGGTCTAGAACGGTTCGGTATTGGGACGGAGATCGAGTTCGAGCGTCCAAGACGACGGGTCTTGATTCACGAGGTGCAAATAGGACTCAGCAATCGCATCCGGGTCCAACGCAGGAGCATCCAGCTCCACAGCGTTTTCACGAATCTGCCCGTCAATGACAACATGAGCCACATGAATCCCCTGGGGACCGAGTTCGCGAGCGAGCGACTCTGCCATTCCGCGACACGCAAACTTGGCTGCAGAAAACCCGAGCGCCCCGCCACGACCACGAACGGCACTCGTCGCGCCAGTGAAAATAACAGTCCCATCGCCTTGGGCTTTCATCCCCGGAACAGCGCATTTCGTGCAATGTAACGCACCAAGCGGACCAACGTTCAACGCGTGCCTGAATTCATCTTGTGTGATATCTTCGATACCTTTCCACGCCGCCCCACTGGCGTGATTAACGAGTACTGACACCGGGCCGAACGCATCCCTTACCGCCTCAAATCCGCGTGTTACCGCATCGGGATCCGTAACATCAACGGGAACCCCAAGGGCGGTGTCACCTAATGCAGTCTCTAGATCGTGTAGGTAGGATTCGGTCCGGCCGAACATCCCAACTGTGTATCCCTCAGTAACAAAGCGACGGGCAATTGATTCACCGAGACCGGGACCCACGCCAGCAATTACTACCGTTTCACTCATTACTGAACACCATACACCACGGGAACGACCTGCGCGTAAGTATGTCTCACGGTGAAGCGAGCGTTTACAACAGTTGAAATTCAAAATACCAAGTAATGGCAACGACGCACGAACCATCCGTCCTTGCGGAAGAAACACTCGTCGACAGCGACGTCCACATCAGTATCCCGAAAGACGTCCTGGCCGAATACGCCGACGAACCGTATCGAAGCTACCTCAACGCCCCGAGCGTCCAAATAAAAAGTCCCGGTTGGGACCCAACTATGGGCGGAAAAATCGGGAATCGGAGCCTAGTAACTCCCGAGGACGTCAAGAAAGATGTCTGTGGTGACCTTGACGTAGACCACCCAATCCTTAACGTCTTCGTTAACCTGTCTCGGTTTTCGAACCACGATACAGCCGTCCACCTCCAGTCAGCGTGCAACACCTTCCTCCTCGACGAATTCCTCGACGACTCCCCGTTCCACGGCCTGCTCACGCTCGCCCCGCAACAACCAGACAAAGCAGCAGAAGAAATCGAACGACACGGCGACGAACCAGGCATCGTCGGGATCTTCCTTCCAACCACCGGCCCCGTCCCACCCCTCGGTGATCCAAAATACGACATCATCTACGAAACTGCCGAAGAATACGGCCTCCCACCGGTGTATCACGGCGCAACAAACAGCGGATTCGACGTCGGATTCCCCCGGTACAACCAGGCGTTTCAGCAATTCGTCACCGCCCATGTGAACGCTCACTTATGGAGTCAATCGATGACACTCACGAGCCTCCTCGTCCATGGCGCTCCAGTAAAATTCCCCGATTTGAATTTCGTGATCCTCGAAGCTGGTATCGGATGGGTTCCCTACATGATGTTCCGATTAAACAAAGAAATCGCGATGCGCCGAAGTGAAGCGCCGTTACTCGAAAAACAACCAGAGGAATACATCCGCGAGTCGTTTTATTTTGCCAGCCAACCACTCGGCGAACCCATGAATCCAGCCCACATGCAATCACTCCTCGACATCATTGGGGCTGACTCAATATTATTCGCGTCCGACTATCCTCATTGGGATTTCGATCACCCCTCGGAACTCAATGAACACCTCATTGACCGATTCACGGAAGAACAACGATCGAAAATCCTACACGAGAACGCTACCGACGTCTTCAACTTATCGACGTGATCGTCCGGGATGCACGCCCGGTTTTAAGTAGATTGCAACCGTATCGTGACATAAGTGAAGGCGACACGCTCTGACCCGGCTGTTATTGTAAAGCGCGTCGACGCTGGTACTGCTGACGTTTCAGAAATCACCGAATTAGCTTCGGCAGCGCAATACCACGTATGTGACGTAATTACCCAAACGAGAACAGAGAGTCCCGAGTTCCATATTGGGGCGGGGAAAGTAGACGAACTCGCGCGCGCAGTTCGAGACTCAGACGCTACTACGGTTATTTTCGATAATCGACTTGGCCCGTACCAAACTTATAATCTCGGTACAAAACTCCCGGACAGTATCCAGGTTATCGACCGATTTACGCTGATTTTGAAAATATTCGGCCAGCGAGCCGACACGCGAAAAGCCCAATTACAAGTCGAACTCGCAGAACTCCGCTATGAACTCCCTCGCGCCGAAGCGAAAATAAGCCTCGCACGGCGCGATGAGCACCCGGGGTTCATGGGGTTAGGTGAATACGACGAAAGTTACGAACAGGACTTGAAAGCGCGGATCAGCCGGATAAAAGACGAACTTGCACAAATCGAGAAAACCGATACGCAGCGCCGGGAGCAGCAACGCCAGGCTGGGTTCGACCTTGTCGCTCTGGCGGGGTATACGAATGCCGGGAAATCCACGTTGTTACAGCGGTTAGCAACCGATTTGGAAGTCGGGCAGAACGACGAGTTACATCCGGATCTCAAGAAAACCGCGGCGTCCGAAAACCAGTTGTTCACTACGCTGGGGACGACGACTCGGCGGATGAATACCGAACGCCGCGAGGTCCTCGTAACCGACACGGTTGGGTTTATTAACGATCTGCCGCACTGGCTCGTAGAATCATTCAAATCGACGCTCGATTCGGTGTACCAGGCCGATCTGGTGTTACTGGTCGTTGATGTAACTGACTCTGTCGAGGTAATGCGAGAGAAACTTGTGACAGCCCACGACACGCTGTACGAGCGGAACGAGGCACCCATCGTTACGGTGTTGAACAAGACCGATGCTGTTAGTGACCCGGAACTACGCGAAAAAACCGAAGGGCTAGACGCACTCGCTCCGAATCCGATTGCTGTCAGTGCGAAAACCGGCGAGAACATTGAAACGCTGGAATCCCGGATTGATGCCTCGCTCCCGAACCTAAAACAAGAACGACTTGTTCTTCCCTTATCGGATGACGCAATGAGTGTTGTATCGTGGATCCACGATCACAGCCACGTCAGAGACGAGTCATACGGAGAGGAAGAAATCATCGTGTCCTTCGAAGCCCAACCAGCGATTGTCGAGAAATCCCGGGCAAAAGCAACGGATCTTGTCTCTGCAACCACTGCCGACCCCTCGAACTCCTAATCCCCCCTTTGTTGGATTCTAGCGTCTAGGAGTCCGAATCAACAGCGATTTCGTGTTTTTCTTTTGTCAGTACCTGGACGTTAACGATTTGCGTGTCAGGATACGAACCGTCGGGCGTTTTCTCAAGTGCTTTTACCATGTCCCAAATCACGGTCAGACCAGTTACGACTCCGTGAATGGCTTCCATTTCACACCCGGTTTTCCCTTGTGTTTCCACAGCGACAGTTAGTTGCACCCGGTCAGATTCAATGGAATGGTCAACATCGATATTCGTAATTGGAATTTGATGACAAAGCGGAATCGCTTCCCACGTGTGCTTTACTGCCTGAATAACCCCAATTCGAGCGCTTGCCAGAACGTCGCCTTTTTCGACAGAATCGCCCCGTATCCGAGCAATCGTATCAGCAGCCAACACGATATCCCCCTGAGCGACTGCTCGGCGTGTTGAATCGGGTTTCGCACCGATATCAACCATTTGCACCTCACCCTCCTCAGTCGTATGCGTAAAATCGTCTGTCATTGCGCCCTCCACATAGCCAGTGGAATCCGGTCTAGTAAGTCACTCGCCTGTAAGCCATAGCCGTTTTCTTCGTAAAATGCATCACCCGCTTTGCCATTCACGTACGCGCCAACGCCGGCAGCCGGCATGGGTGGATGAGTCGCGAGAAGCGCGCCCGTTATCCCCGCTAACACGTCACCTGTGCCGCCAACAGTCATCCCTGGGTTACCGGTTCGGTTTACCCGGGTGTCTGACCCATCACTAATCACATCATAGTCACCCTTCACGAGGAGCACTTGTCCCAATTCAGCGGCGAACGATTCGACATTTGCTTTTCGTTCCCGCCAATCATCGCTCGTTTCTCCACCCATTTCGACGAGCTCGCCTTGATGTGGCGTACATACCAATGTTGCATCCGTCTTTACCGTAGGAACCCGCTGTAACGCGTCTGCATCAACCACCGCCTTCCCGGAATACGCACTTAGCAACGTTTCCACCGCGTCTAGCGTCTCTGGGGCGTCTCCTAACCCTGGTCCAAGCACCAAGACATCTCGATCCTTACTGGCATCAAGTATCTCATCAACTACTGCCAATGTAAGAATATCTTCTTCAAAGTCTTCCACGATGAGATTCGGCGAATACCCTTGAATTTCCCGCGCGACTCGCACTGGGGCAGACACAAAACTCAAGTCAGCCCCGGCACGGAGCGCTGCCATCCCTGCCAACGCCGGCGCCCCGGTATACGGCCCGCCACCAACAATATGAATTCGGCCATGGTCACCCTTATGACTCGCTTCATCACGTGAAAATACTGACAGATCGCCCGGGCCAACGAACAGCTCGGCGGCTTCAGGAATCCCTATATCATGCACATGCACCTCCGCAGACGAAAGCGACGGTAACCCGGGTTTCATATCGTGGAATGTCACAACATGATCAGCGGCGACCACATGATCACCCGCACCAGTATCAGCATTCAACCCCGATGGGACATCCACGCTGACTACCGTTGCGTCCCGTTGATTGATCGCGGTAATCACTGAATATTCTGGTTCTCGAGGCGTTCCACTGATGCCGGTTCCTAGCAATGCGTCGACAACGACGTCAGGATCATCAAGCGTGAACGACTTCGAATCCCGCACAACTCGAGTGTCGTGCTCACTCGCAGCGAGTACCTCCCAGTTTTCCCGCGCAATCTCCGTTTGAATCGATTCCGGCCGCCCGATGAGAATCGTCGTAACATTGAACTCCTCTAAGAACCGAGCCGCAACACACCCATCACCGCCATTGTTCCCCCGTCCCACCACTATCGTAATCTCCGCTGCACCTGAAGCGACCGCACGGACGGCGCCCGCTATCGCATTCCCACTTGACTCCATGAGTTGTTTTTGTGACACCCCAAGCCCGGCCGCATTCCGATCAACCGCGGCCATCCGTTCCGACGAAATCATGCCTAGGGATTCACAGCCGATTCGGTTAAGCATGCGGCTCTCCCGGGCACGTATACCGCTCTCGCTAGTCCCCGTAGTGATGTCGTAAATAATGAAACACGTAGGTCTGCGCGTATCCTGCATACTGCCCAAAATACTCTCGGATCGCTTGGGAGGTTGCCTGATACGAATTACGTTTGCAGCCAGGATAATATTCATCGATCGCGGTTTGTATCCATGTATCTAGCGGTACCGCCTCGAGATGCCCTAGCGCGAACAAACACACGCAATCAGCAACTTTCGGACCGACACCGACATACCCCGTGAGTGCTTCGCGGGCTTCTTCGTACGTATCAGGGATGTCGGCGGGTACTAGCTCACCGGTAGCGATCAACCGACTCGTCGCTTTAACATAAGGAGCTCGATACCCAAGACCGAGGTCGCGGAGTTCACCTTCAGTCGCATCAGCCATTCGCTCAGGCGTCGGAAAGGAATAATACGTACCGGTCTGAGTCGAAATTCGCGTTCCATACGCTTTGGATAGTGATTGTTGCATCTCAAAAATCCGTTCTGCCCGCATCTGCGTCGAACAAATAAACGAAATTAAACACGGAAAAAACGGATCAGTCGTCACGCGCAACCCCGGGTACGCCGCAAACGCTTTGCGAACTAGGGGTTCATCAGGAATAGCCTCCTGGATCGCAGTGAGATCGTCATGAAGCCGGAGCCGCGATCGTAAAATCGGTACCGCATCGGCCGTTGCTTCCCAGTCAAGTCCACCGTTGTGTTGCCGGACCCGAACTACGATACCGTCATGAACCGTCGAGTACCATGCTGACCCACCATACCGGCCAGTTACGGCATACGTATCCCCGTCTTCCCGAGCCCACACATACGACTGGCCACTTTCCAACGTGGCTTGTACATCCACCCCGCCCGGGACCGCATCGACCGAAATCCTCCCTCGTTCCACGTCTCACTCGACGGGATGCGCCCGAAAATAGACCACGGTTTTGCCTTTGGGCCCTGCGCACTTCACTCACTCATTCGAGGGTTAACTTTCTTAGCATAGCATCCCGTATCTACTGGTGTAACCATGGATTGCAGAGTTGTTGTCGAAGCTGCTGTGCCGGTGTATGACGTGGAGACGCCTGACGAAGCGGTACGGATCGCCATCTCGAAAACCGGTGAGATGCTCAATCCTGATCTAAATTACGTTGAAATCAATATGGGTACCCGGAGGTGCGATGAATGTGGTGCGGAACGCGATCCCGCGTTTATCGCCGCTGACGAAGGGCTAGTTGCGTTAGAGCTAGAAATGACCGTGTTCAATGTGGAACGCGAAGAACACGCATCGCGAATCGCCCGGAAGGAAATCGGTCAGCGACTCAACGATATTCCGCTCAAAGTACTCGAAGTGGCGGTTCTGGAAGATGACGTTGATGAAGACGAATTCGAAGAACAGCCCGATGCTGACGAGGACGATTTCCTCCCTGATTTCGACGAACTGATCGAATAACACGCGCGGCTACCCTGCGCGCCGCTTCTCGTGCGTTCGATAGTACCAAATGGACCGATAAAATCAATCTGCTACGCGCGGTGCAACCTGTTCTGGTTCAGTAATGAACTCATCCTCAAACGTGCTCGTTATCCCCTCGGCTAGTGCGAACACTGCTTCTTTGTGATCTGTTTTTGATTGATGAATGGATGTCGGACGAACTCCGAGTCGACGGTAGTCTTCAAGATCAAGCGTGTTTTCCTGCGCACAATATGACGATACTTCAGCGAGTAAGCCATGGAGGTGGATGAGCTCCTGTTTCTTCATGGACGGTTAGATGTTGCGACTGGAGGATTATAGTGTTATCTTGAGTACCGTTAACACAGTGCTTAGCAGTGCTGAAACCCTTTTACTTCGTGACAGGGTTACGTAACGTATGAGTGATTATGACGAACTACTCGACCGAGCCCTCGAAGAAACCCCGGATATTTCGGGCGATAGTGACCGGTTCAACATTCCGGAACCAGACGTTCGGAAAGAGGGGCACGTAATAGTGTATGAAAATTACCAGGATACAATAGATCGGCTTGATCGAAACGAAGATCACGTCTTGAAATTCCTCCAAACAGAACTCGGGACCAGTGCCCATATCGATGAAAGTGGACGCGCGCGATTAACTGGGGATTTCACTGGCAAGCGGATTATGAGTGCGATTGACGAGTATGCCGACGCGTTCGTTCGATGCCCGGAGTGCGGGCTACCGGATACAAGGCTGGTGGAGGAACAAGGCGCGACGATGCTGCGGTGTGACGCATGTGGGGCCCTCTCACCGACTGGATAATATTACGTCAAGAGTAGAAATATGGGATCGGTTGATTATGTGAGTTGTTTGAACGTTTCTAGGTCGCGTTCAGTGCGGAGGAATTCACTGAAATTCCGTCGTTCTCCACAGTCTGGGCATTCGTAATTATCAGAGAGGGCAGGGAGATCTTTCGGGGGTGAATCCCACGCTTTTGTGCAGTTTGGGCATAACAACTGGACGGTCGTTTCCATAGATAAGGAAGGGAGGTAAATCAGAAAAATGTTGTTACAATGAATGAAAAGAACAACCACCTCATGTCAGCGGGGAACTGACAACTAGTGTCTAGACGGCAGCGCGGGTGTCTGCAGCCTCAAGTAATTCCTTATATCGGTTCCTGATAGTTACTTCACTCACGTCAGTGACTTCACTGACTTCACTTTGCGTGACCTTCTCATTCGTTAACAATGCCGCGGCGTACACAGACGCTGCCGCAAGTCCGACGGGAGATTTCCCACTATGGAGGCCTTGTTCTTTTGCGGTTTCAAGGAGCTCCCGGGCACGTCGTTCAGATTCGTCACTCAACCCGAGTTCGGACGTAAAGCGGGGAAGGTAACTTACTGGGTCAGCTGGTTTCACTTCGAGTCCGAGCTGCCGGACGATATATCGATACGTCCGGGTAAGCTCCATTTTGTCAACACGACTTACGGACGCTATTTCGTCAAGGCTCCGAGGGGTACCGGCTTGTCGGGCCGCCGCGTATAACGCGGATGTTGCAACGCCTTCAATTGACCGGCCGGGAAGCAGGTCCTCATCGAGCGCCCGTCGATAGATCACACTCGCCGTTTCACGGACGTTTTCGGGCAGCCCAAGGGCGGAGGCCATTCGATCGATCTCGCCGAGCGCCTGTTTGAGGTTCCGTTCTTTCGAGTTTCGGGTCCGGAATCGCTCATTCCATGTGCGGAGGCGCTGCATCTTCTCGCGCTGTCGCGGCGAGAGAGATTTACCATAGGCGTCTTTGTCCTGCCACCCGATGTTCGTTGAGAGCCCCTTGTCGTGCATCATTGTCGTGGTAGGGGCTCCGACTCTGCTTTTTTCGTCTTTCTCTCGGGGGTTGAACGCTCGCCATTCCGGGCCAGGATCGACGTTTTTCTCTTCAACGACGAGACCGCAGTCTGAACACACGGTTTCGCCGTGCTCTTCGTCGACGACAAGTTGTCCGCTACACTCCGGGCAGACGAGGTCTTCGCTAGTAGCTTTGCTTTCCGTTTCGCTTTCGGCGCGCTGTTCGCTCTCTTGTTCTCTGATGCTGGAATCACTCATTGTTATGCAAAGAGGGGTACGGGGACCTCGCCGGGTGGTTTGGGCGTTGGGTAGCCCGGCGAGCTGTTTCCTCCTAACCACTGGTTAGTCCGTAAGACTTATAAATGTTTCGTCTATTTCGGTGGGTTTGTGCTACCAATCCCCACTGACGACCCGGCTACCTGATCGATAGAACCAACTACAACCCAGTACGCAAACACATTGCACTCACAAGCGAACCTACATCGCGAATAAATCGCCATCCACTGGTACATCCACCACCCCTAGCCGAGCGCCGGCATCCAACCACCCATGCCCATAAGAAAACGCCGCTAACGCCCGCACCGGGTCATTTTCATCGAGAAAATACCGACCGTCCGTCAAATACGAACGGGCCATTGCAAGCACCTCTTCACCGGCTTCTTGCCGCTCCACATCAGATACAATCGACGCGACATCAACGGCTTCGGCAAGTAAGGACTCGTATTCCGAGGCTCGTTCCACAACACCGGGAGTCATACCCCCAGATTGATCGGGAACCTAGTAGGGTTTCCGGCTCGTACGCAAGTTACCTGGAACTCGTCAAAAACATAAAAACCTGGAAGCACCAATACGTGCTATGAACACTGAACCCTCGTCGCACCAACGGATGATAATCGCTGGCAGCGGCATTGCCGGATTGTCAGCTGCAATTTACGCAGGCCGGGCAAATAATGAACCGTTAGTACTTGAAGGAAACGAACCGGGCGGACAGCTTACGCTGACGACGGAGGTGGAAAATTACCCAGGGTTCCCGGACGGCATCACGGGGCCCGAATTGATCAATAAAATGAAAACACAAGCAGAAAAATTCGGTGCCACAATAGACCATGGAATCGTCGAGGTAGTCACCGACACCGATCGACCGCTCACAGTGGATCTCCGGAACGGAACCACCCTCACAACGGATGCGTTTATCGCCGCGAGCGGCGCGAGCGCACGGACACTCGGAATCCCTGGTGAAGATGAACTCATGGGGTATGGTGTCTCGACGTGCGCCACCTGTGACGGTGCGTTCTTCAAAGACGAAGAAATGCTTGTTATCGGTGGGGGGGACGCAGCAATGGAAGAAGCGCATTTCCTCACGAAATTCGCATCAAAGGTATATATCGCACACCGACGTGACGAATTCCGCGCTGAAGATTACTGGGTGGACCGAATTATGGACAAAGTGGATGCGGGCGCGATAGAAATCCTCTGGAATACTGAAGTCACCGAAATTCATGGTTCGCCCGAAGATGGCATTGAGGCCGCGACGCTCGTGTCACATCCCGAGGGCCATCCGTCTGAGAAACCCGACGATCCAGCGACAGAAACCGTAGAGTTTCCGGTCGGGGCGGTTTTTCTTGCGATCGGACACACACCAAACACGTCGTATCTCGAAGATACAGACGTGGCGCTCGACGAGGAGGGGTATATCGTTACGCAGGGCGGTCGTGGCGCTGGGCAAACGAAAACCGGTGTTCCCGGGGTATTCGGCGCCGGTGACGTGGTCGATTTCCATTACCAGCAAGCCATAACCGCAGGGGGCATGGGGGTTGAAGCGGCGTTAGATGCCGATGATTATCTCGATGATCTCGATCGCGGCATTCAACCGGAAGCGCGTGAACCAGCCGTAACAGAATCAGACGATTAACCGGCGGGCTGACATCGGTACCATCCGGGGACTCTGAGTCAAAGTTACTAAAAATGGACTGCAAGTTGGTTGGCAAGTGGTTACTTCGGTTGGAATTCGAGGTAAATCCCGGTATCTAACCGTTCGGAGTCAACGAGCGTATATTCCGGGAATTGCTCGATGAATCCCTCGCCATCAACGAGCGTCGGTGCGTCCCGACCTCCAATCACGAATGGTGCGATGAAGATCATAAGCGAATCGACCCATCCAGATGCAATGGCGGAAAACATTAATTCGCCGCCACCTTCAACGAGTAACTTCGAGATTCCCTGTGATTCGAGTACTTCGAATGCTCGCTCGATGTCGACTGTTTCATCCCCAACGGTGAGCACGGTTGCGGTAGTTTCAAGTGTGGAGATCCGGTCCGCTGGTGCCGCTTCGCTCACGAGGATAATCGTCTCCGCTGTGTCATCGAGGACGTGTGCATCGCGGGGCGTCCGAGCGAGTGAATCCGCGACGATCCGCGTCAATCCACTCAGTTCCCGGTCGTCCGGATCACCGCGAACCGTTAGTTGCGGGTCGTCAGCGATCACAGTGCCACGCCCAACAAGTATTCCATCACATGACCGTCGTAATTCGGCTACCCGATCAAAATCCTCCGGGCCGCTAATCGCCAACTGATCCCGACATCTCGACGCGATCTTCCCGTCTAGACTCATCGCCGCATT
Organism: uncultured Halobacteriales archaeon; assembly: GCA_964542445.1. Taxonomy (GTDB): domain Archaea; phylum Halobacteriota; class Halobacteria; order Halobacteriales; family Hikarchaeaceae; genus CAZITY01. The sequence continues at coordinate 27,624 of CAZITY010000030.1, forward strand.
TGCCACCACCCGCATACCACTAGTGCAACTCGAACAACCGAACCGGTTTCGGTTCACACCAACCCCTAGACGCAACTGCGTACGCTAGAACCGAGAGCGGTCGTGAGGAGCCGAGTAATCGATAGCTGGTTGCCGCGGTACGATACTGTGTGGGTTTATCGAAGTATGCGTCTCATAGTAATGACGCATAATTTGCTCGAAATTCACAGTTTGTTTCACTGCCGATCGTTGATAGATATCCTTCGTGTAATTCCACAGGTTTGGATAATCAACAATCCGATGTTGCGTACATTTGAAATGCGTGTGATACACTGGGTCAAACCGCAAAAGCGTCGGGAACAACCGGAGATCCGCGAGCGTGAGGGAATCGCCAGCTAGAAACCGTTGGTCTGCGAGCGTCGATTCGAGTAATTCGAGTGCTTTGAACACAGCATCAACGGCCGAATCATATGCGGACTGCGTCGTAGCGAACCCCGTTCGGTACACGCCATTGTTTACTGGATCATAAATCGCTGTCACAATCTCATCAATCGTGTCTCGAAGCGCCGGCGGATACACATCGACCGATTTGTCCGAGTACGACATAAATTCCGACGCGAGCATTTTCATGATCTCGATCGATTCGTTATTCACAATCGTATCGCGTTCCCGGTCCCACAACACTGGAACACTCACTTTTCCCTCGTACGATGAATCAGCGTGTTCGTATACCTCTCGTAAATATTCATAGCCATGAATCGTATCTTTGGTACACCCGGGTTTCGCAGGACTGAATTGCCAGCCTTCCTCTTCCCGGTAATAATCCACGATATCCATCGAGATGACATCCTCTAACCCCAATACTGATCGAACTAACACAGCGCCATGTGCCCATGGACACGCTCGAGAAATATACAAATGATATCGATTTGGTTCTGGCGAGAACGCAGTCTCGGATTCGATCCAGTCGCGAAAGACTGTTTCGTCTCGGTCAAACGAACCAGCCTCAGTGTGATCCGTTACTTGAAGCGATTCCCAATTACCAGCCAAGGCCGACATACGATGTTTTTGTGATCGAGGAAAATAATCTAGTTGCTTCTCGCGAGGAATACTTTTAGGCACACCGATCAAATCCCGACGAAATGAATATCGAAGAGCGTGCCGAGACCCTCGCCGCTGACCTCGGTGTAGAACAAACAGCGGTACAACGTGATCTCGAGAATTTACTGGAGTATAGCGTTCCCGTCGATGAAGCCATTGAGAGCCTCCGGCGAAAGTATGGTGACGAGTCATCAGATAGTGACGAACCGGTAACGCTCGATATAGCCGATATCACGACCGATAAACA
>CAZITY010000031.1:0-17736 GCA_964542445.1 uncultured Halobacteriales archaeon
GACGTAGATATTTTTCACACGTCACCGACCGCAGTCAGAATGTTCATGAAATGGGGCGAATCCTACGTCCATGACTACGACTTTGACTTCCGACACATGACCACCGTCGGCGAACCCATTCAACCCGAAGCTTGGTTATGGTATTATAAATACATCGGGAACGAAGAAGCGGTGATCGTCGACACGTGGTGGCAAACAGAAACAGGCGGACACCTAATAACGAACCTCCCGGCACTAGATGATATGAAACCCGGGTCGGCCGGCAAACCACAACCCGGTATCGACGCCGCCATCGTCGACGATACTGGTAATCCAATCGAACCAAAGAGCGGGAGGGCCGGCAACTTAGTAATCAATCGGCCATGGCCCGGGATGTTGCAAACAGTGTATGGTGATGATGAACGATTCATCGCGGAATACTGGGAAGAATTCTCCGATACCAGTTCATCCGACATGGAAGATTGGGTGTACAAAGCCGGAGACGGAGCCGTCCATGAACGCGACGGATATTTCCGGATTCTCGGGCGCCTTGATGATGTCATGAACGTTGCAGGCCACCGGCTTGGAACGATGGAACTCGAATCAGCTGTCTCAGAGGTACAAGACGTAGCCGAAGCCGCTGTCGCCGCGCGTGAAGACGACCAAAAAGGCCACGTCCCCGACGTGTACGTAATCCTCCGATCCGGCGTCGAACCATCGAGTGCCATCCGAGATAAAATTATTCAGTCGGTTGAAGAAGAAATAGGGAATTTCGCCAGGCCGTCGAATGTGATTTTCGTCGATGATCTCCCGAAAACACGATCTGGAAAAATCATGCGGCGATTACTCGAAGACATCTCGAACGCCAACACCCTCGGAGACACCACGACCCTCCGCGACCCGTCAGTACCTGAAACAATCCGGGACCAGGTTCACGGCGATTAGATACCAGCACAATCCCCCTCAATTCCTACTGTACTCTCGATATGTTCTTCAATACATCATAACTCACGAGACGCCAATCGCTGTTTCTTGATAGGAACCATATACATCCTCAAACACCCCCATGATTTCTCCCATCGTCGCATAGGTTTTCACCGCCTCAACAATCACCGGCATCGTGTTATCACCGTTCGTAATGGCGGCGCGGATCGCCGCAAGTGAATCCTGTACCGCCGATTCATCCCGCTCCTCTTTCACTGACTCCAACCGTGCTAATTGGTATTCTCGTGCTTCTTCAGCGTCGATTTTAATGAGGTCAATCTCATCATCAGATTCAGCCGTGTATTTATTCACCCCCACCACAGTCTCTTCACCTCGTTCCACTCGCGCTTGAAACTCGTACGCCGATTCCTGGATTTCTCGTTGGAAATACCCATCTTCAATACCGCGTAACACCCCATCTCGCATCGAACCGCCCCCCAGCTCTCGAATTTCCTCTAGATACCTCATCACTCGAGATTCGATTTCGTCCGTGAGCGACTCCACCAAATAACTCCCACCCAATGGATCAACCGAATCAGCAACCCCTGTTTCCTCTGCAATAATTTGTTGCGTCCGCAAGGCCACCCGTACTGCCTCTTCAGATGGAAGCGCAAGGGCCTCATCATAACTATTCGTGTGTAAACTCTGTGTCCCCCCAAGAACAGCCGCGAGTGCCTGTACCGTCGTCCGCACAATATTATTCAACGGTTGTTGCGCCGTCAGTGACGCCCCAGCCGTTTGCGTATGGAACTTCAATCGTTTTGCGGCCGTATCCTCTACTCCATACCACTCGTCTAGTAATCGAGCATACACACGGCGACCAGCCCTGAACTTCGCTACCTCCTCAAATAACGAATTATGACAATTAAAGAAAAATGATAACGCTGGTCCAAACGACGAAATCGATATCCCTCGATCCCGAACCTCCTCGATGTACGCAAATCCATCAGCCAACGTAAACGCTAATTCCTCTACCGCAGTCGACCCTGCTTCCCGTATGTGATATCCCGATATCGAAACTGGATAAAACCGCGGTGTCTCCCGTACCGAAAATTCGATCACATCCGTCACTAAACCCAAAGACGGTTCAGGGGGAATCACCCATTCTTTCTGCGCAATGAATTCCTTTAACATATCGTTCTGGAGCGTCCCCCGCAGCTCCTCACGAGGAACACCCCGAATATCCGCTAACGCAACATACATCGCATACACAACCGGCGCGCTCGGATTGATCGTGAACGATGTCGAGACTTCATCCAACGCAATCCCATCGAACAATAATTCCATATCCCGAAGGGTGTCCACCGCGACGCCCTCCCGACCCACTTCACCAACCGCCATCTCGGCATCCGAATCAATCCCCATCAACGATGGCATATCGAACGCCGTCGACAACCCAGTTTGGCCTTCACTTACCAAATACTTGAACCGCTCATTGGTCTCCTCCGCAACCCCGTACCCAGCGAACTGCCGCATCGTCCACAAACGCCCCCGGTACATCGTCGGATACACACCTCGCGTAAACGGGGGTGATCCGGGATACCCAATATCAGCCTCGTAATCCGCTCCAGCCAAATCGGCTGGCGTGTAGAGTTCGTCAATCGGAAGGTTCGAAACTGTCGCAAACCGGTTTTTCCGAGGTTCCTTCCCCGCCATAAACGGATCGCGAACGTTCGCTTCCCACTCAGCGAACGAATCTCGGATCGCGGCGAGTTCGTCCTCATCAAACATATACCCCCAAGGTAGTCGGATTACCCATTAAGAATTCCGCCCAACTAAACGGTTCGGGTGGTTATTCGAAGACGGGTGAGACGAAATTTTCTGCTTCAAGGGCATCAGACAGTTCTACCGTATCCTCGATTGAAACGTCAGCGTCCGTCCGTCCAAGTACTCGAGCATCACCAACCGAAACGATAATGAGGGTGTACGGCGCCTCAAATCCAGCTGGCGCTACCTCTATAGTCGTTTCTGAATACACCTCGCCAGTCGTGGGTAGCTCAACAACCTCTAGTGACCGAGACCCACACTCAGCACACGCCGCTTTCGGAGCCGCGGTAACCTGGTCGCAGTCGTTACACGCCTGTCCAAGCAATCGACCGGCGCGTACAGCATCAGCCCATCCAGCTGCTGAAAGCTTGCCATCATCCGTTAAGAATGCCTCAAGCGACTCGGCCTGTTCGCTCATCCTGCCACCTCCAGTACGGACACTAGCGTCGTCGCCGAATCCCCACCTAGATTATGCGCAACACCACACGACGCATCAGGCACCTGCCGATCCCCCGCAGTTCCCCGGAGTTGATCAGTTAGCTCAACTAACTGTGCCGTACCAGTAGCACCAATCGGGTGTCCCTTCGCTTTCAATCCGCCACTTGGATTCACCGGAATCGCGCCATCAATCCGGGTCTCATAATTCGCAGCCGCCGCCGCGCCTTTTCCAGATTCAAACAACCCAAGGGCCTCCGTTGCCATGATTTCCGCACCAGTGAAACAATCATGGACCTCGGCAAAATCAATGTCTTCAGATTCAATTCCAGCTTCTTCGTACGCTTGAGAAGACGCGTCTCGAGCCGCCTGCGTCGCTGACAACCGGTGCTTATCGGCCAACGGAACGATATCGGTCGCATGCCCCACCCCCGTTACTCGCACAGGTGTTCCATCGTAACTTTCGACTACATCATCACTCGCGACGACTACCGCAGAAGCGCCATCTGAAAACGGGCAACAATCAAGCAAATGAAAGGGATCTGCTACAATGGGACTAGACAACACTTCCTCAACGGTAATATCCCGGCCGAAATGCGCACGTGGATTTAAACTCCCATGATAGTGATTCTTAATCGCAACGTGCGCTAACTCCTCTTCCGTCGTCCCATACTCATGCATATGCCGTTTAGTTAAAAGAGCGAAAACGCCAGGAAACGGAATCCCCGCTGGTTGCTCGTAGAGTTTATGCGATGCACTCATGAAAATATGTGTCATCTCGGGGGTATCCAACCCGGTTTCAGGAGAACACCGTTCTACACCCCCGACGAGCACCACATCGTGTTCACCGGCCTGCACTGCCCGTACCGCGTGCTTAAACGCATTAGCTGACGTCGCACACGCATCCTCAAACCGCTGACACGGAATACCACTCAGTCCAATATGAGACGCGATTTTTGGGGCCAAATGGGTATCGTTCTCCGTTATACCCCCCATAGCATTCCCGAAATAAAACGCATCAACATCAGCTGGCGAAACGCCGGCGTCATCAAGAGCAGGAAACGCCGCATCCGCAAAGAGGTCAGCCAATGGAGCATCATGCACCCCAAATTTCGTCATACCCGCACCGATAATACTCGTGGATGTCATGCTATCTCACTTCAGGGTCGAGAGATAATAAATCCCGAGAATCAACTCGCTAGAATCAACCCCCCAGTATTACTAGTTGTTACTTGAACCGCTCAGTCCGCTCCACAAGAGGGTGACGGGCGTAATCCACTACCTGAATGTCATCAATCGCTTCAAGGCCTTCCTCAGTCGCTGTTCGCTTCATCCCGAGATCCACTGGCTTAGTCAACACAATAACATACGCATCCATTTCTCCCAACCCTAACCGTTGTGCCGCCATCACTCGATGATGCCCGTCTGCCAACAACAACTCCCCCGCATTATCGATAACCACTAGCGGTTCCGCTAACCCTCGTTCCAATTCATACGAACGGCCTTCAAGTTCATCCGCATACACCTTCGATTGCGTCGGAATTAAATCACCAATCTCCACACGACGCCGCTCTTGATGCACCTCAATCCCATGAATAGACTCCAACGTCCGCATCAATTTCCCGACTTTCTCCGGCGTAGCCCGTTCAATCTGACTCCGAATTACATCCGTGTTCGAAATGATCCCCACGAGTTTCCCCGCGTCATCCACCACTGGAAGTTTTTGGATCCCTGACCGCAAAATCACTCGTGCCGCCTCGGTAACCGCCATATCAGGATGCGCTACGATCAACTCCACCGTCATCACCTTAAAAATCGGATCAGCCTCATCCGCTAATAAAATATCCCGAGAACTCACAAACCCAATAACTTCACGGCCGTCACACACAGGAAACCCATCATGACCGCTTTCATCGATTTGTTCGGTGACCTCCGCGATTGTATCATCGGGTGAAACCGTTAACACATCCCGCGTCATGTATTGACCGACCCGCGGTTTTGTCTCAGTATCCCCAACGCCCTCCTCCATACTCAACGATAGCGCCCCGAAAGACAAAAAAGACGTTATTACTCTTCTAACGTTCGATCAAACCTTAGTTCCGTATCGGGCATCGCAACATACGGATATCCCATAACTTCGAAGAATCGGTGTAACACAACTTCAGAGATAACTTCATCAAGTGACTCATCTTCCGTATCAACTTCACTCAAAATCCCGAGTGGTAACTGCGCTCCAGCCATATCTGAATGCCCGCCTGCGCTTCCGATTTGATCGAACCCTTCTCGGAGGACTTCTCCAATATCAATTGAAGTCCCACGGGTCCGAGCTGAAACAAACACCATTTCATCCATATACCCAAACACAACCGTGGTATCCACCCCCTCGAAAGCTAACAACCGCTCGGCTGCTTGCGCTAATGTGTCCCGATCAGTGATCCTGCCCACACCAGAGACAATAACAGAATTTCGTTGGATCCGATTCGATATCGCTCTCGCAATCGTATCGAGTGTGCTCCCGGAAACAGACGGATTGTCAGCCCGTTCAAGTATACCAATATCTGCCGTAGGGAGTAAGTTAGCTGCTACAGAAAAATCGAGTTCACTGACTTCTCGTTTGAAATTATTCGTATCGATCCGAATCCCATATAACAATGATGTCGCCACCGTCGTACTCATGTCAATACCATACCCATTGAGATATTGCGCAAGCAGGGTACTCGTCGAGCCCGCTTCCGTCTGGATATCAACATATGTCCCCGATATCGGGCCACGGGGTGGATGATGATCAATAATAATATCGACATCAGTATCGGATGGTAGCTGATCATTAACACCCGGTCGAGAATGATCAACGAGCGCGATGCCATCGTAGGATATTTCTAATGGATCTGTATGGTTGACGAGCGATAACTCCAACAAATTAACGAGCGCTCGGTTTTGTTGATGCGCGATTTCACCGAAATAACACGCCTCAGCCTCAACCCCCATCGAGTCAGCGATGGAACAGAGCGCGATAGCAGCACCGATCGCGTCTGGATCTGGGTTATCGTGCATGAATACACCTAATGTGCCGTCTATACTCCGCAATATTGACTTCAAATCACCCAATCGTCGCCCGATCGGTTCAGCCAGCGTATCGAATATCACTCGAGTGCATTCCTCCCCAGACTCTACGAGTCTAGTTGCGATTCGAGCCAGCGTTTCACGGTCGGATACTGCCGGGTCAGTTCCAGCAAATGCGATTACGATGGCCTCGTCATGTACTGCCCGGATCTGCTCAGTAATCTCGACATTATCAGAAGCGGAATCAGTCGCCACAATAATCGATTCAGTCCCGGCGCCATATTCGGCGACAATTGAGGCATTCGATGGATCACCGACATACCCATCGATATCCGCTTCGTGCATTTCTTCGATTAATGCTTCATCTTGGTCAACGACCACGAGCGAATCGTCGTATTCGTTGAGCCTGGAGACAATTCTCCTGGCGCCATTGCCACACCCGAGGACGACCCGTCGGGCCATTGTCCAACCAAACACCGCGGTCCGGTAAAACTTACCGCACTACATCGCTACTCACGCACTCCTTGCGACGAATAGATGTCAAATCACACAACGTCATCGATGTCGATGACGGCTGTTTTGCCGCTAATTGGAGCGGTTCATGCCAGAAGGACATTAGCTGCTTTTACCGCGGTGTCTGCGACTGGCGAAAATAACGGGAGTAAGGCAACTGTGATCAGTGCCATCGCGATTATTACTATGTACAGCGTGGGTGGATACGATGAGAGATCGCGGGATTCGGCAGGATCTTCGATCCACATTGCTTTGACGACTCGAGAGTAGTAATACAAACTAAGCGCGGAATTCGCGGCGCCGATGGCCGCGAGCCACCAAAACCCGGCGCCGATCGCGCTGAGGAACAAGAAGTATTTACTAATGAACCCAGCGCCGACCGGCAGGCCGGCGAGACTAAATAAGAATATGGTCATCGCGACGCACGCGATCGGGGCTTGTTTCGCGAGGCCATTGTAGTCCTCAAAGGTACGGCCGATATCCCAGTATTCTGCGAGACCGATGAACAGAAACGCGCCGGTATTCATAAATCCGTAGACAAGGAGGTGCATCATGCTGGCGCCGAGAACGAGGGAGTCTTGTCCGCCGGAAAGTGCTGCGAAGCCAATGAGGGCGAATCCAGCGTGACCGATGGATGAGTAGGCGAGCATGCGTTTGACGTTTTCTTGGACAGCCGCGGCGAAGTTACCGACGGTCATGGTGAGGATCGCGAGGATTTGGAGGATGAGAATCCAATCAACTCCTAGTGGGAGGATGAGCGTGATTGGGAACGCGTCGAGTAAGATTCGGAATCCAATGACGAAACCTGCGGCTTTCGAGGCCGATGAAATGAACCCACTTATCGGGGCAATTGCACCCTCGTAGACGTCTGGAGCCCAGAAATGGAAGGGGACGCTGGCTGTTTTAAAGGCAATCCCGCCAATGATGAATAAGACACCGACGCCGAGCAGTCCGCTCGGTGGATTCCCAGTGGTAAGAGCGTTCGCGATTGCTTGTAGCTGTACCGATCCGGTCGCGCCGTACACGAAACTAATGCCGAAAACGAAAATTGCGCTCGATAAAGCACCGATGAGGAAGTATTTTAATCCGGCTTCAACACTGCCTTTGTTTTGCTTCATGAACGCAACGAGAGCGTAGGAGGGTAGTGAGGCAAGTTCGAGACTGATGAAGACAGTGACGAGGCTGTTTGCACTCGCCATGAGACTCATCCCGGTGGCGGCCATGAGAAGTAATCCGTAGTATTCGGCGAGGTAGGTGTGATCACCAAGGTAGTCGTAACTGGCGAACGCCACGCCGGCAGTAATCGCGGTGATTACGAGGGTGAAAAAGAGGCTGACGCCATCGACGACGAGTTGACCGTCATATAAATAAAGTGGTGCGGTGAGACCGGTGCCAGCGGAGAGGAAGAAAATCGTGACGACGAGTCCGAGTAGGCCCGTGAGGGTAGTAATACCAGTAAGGATGGGGGGTGATTGTGTCTCCGGAGAAATACTGTCATAAACCAAGAGGGTGAGGGCACCGATTCCCATGATGAGTTGTGGCGTGAGAGGATGGAGTTCGATTGGGATCATTCAGCCACCACCCCCGATTGCCGTTACGATTGGTGTAACGGCGTCTTCGATCATCCCGAAGATAAGGCCGGGATCGACACCGAGGATGATGACGATGAAGAGCACAATGAACAATGGCACGATGTCATGTCTGGGAACAATGAGTTCCTCGGTATCTCCGGCGATTTCGAAATTCCCGAAGAGGGTTTGTTGCATGGCGAATAAGAGATACCCCGCGACGATCACGATCCCGAACATCCCGATGGCGGTAATCAGTGGAGCATATGGGAAGGCTGCATCAAATGCGCCGATGAAGATGAAGAGTTCGGCGGCGAATCCCGACATTAACGGGAGTCCCATGTATGCAAACGCGCCTGCGGCGAAGGCGACAGCAGTGAGCGGCATTTTTGCTGCGAGACCAGAGAGGTCGTCGATCATGCGGTGATGGGTTGCATTATAGATGACGCCGACGACCATGAACATCAATCCTGAGATAAATCCATGACTGATCATTTGGAATGTGGCTCCGCCGAGTCCAAACGTAGTGAACGCGATCATCCCGAGGATGACGTATCCCATTGATGAGATCGATGAGTACGCGACAATTCGTTTGAGGTCTTGTTGGGCGAGCGCAAGAAGCGCGCCGTATATGATGCTGATTAGTCCGAGGATAGCGATTGGGACTGCCCAGGCTTCGGCGACATCGCGGAGAAGAGTGAAGTTGAATCTGAGGAGTGCGTAGGTTCCCATTTTTAACAGGACGCCGGCCAGGATGACGGATGCTGGCGTTGGGGCTTCGACGTGGGCGTCCGGGAGCCATGTGTGGAAGGGGACGATGGGGACTTTTACGCCTAGACCGATGAAGAGCGCGAGGAAGACCGTGGCTTTGAGGAAGTCCGGATTGAGTCCTCGGAGTGCATCGGGGGTGGTTTCGGTGAGGGCGGTTGCGATGGCCGGGAAACTAAAGGAGGTTACAGCGTCGCCCAGGCCGAAAATTAGGGCGATGAATCCGATAAACATGATGAGGCTTGCGATATTGGTGTACACGAAGAATTTGATCGCCGCGTATCGTCGCCTGGGTCCGCCCCAGATTGCGATCATGAAGAACATTGGGATGAGGACTGCTTCCCAGAAGATGAACCAGACGAAGAAATCGAGGGCGACGAAAACGCCGAGTAGCGCTGCTTCGAGGCCGAGCATCAGGCCGTAGAATTCTGATTGGCGGTTCGTGATGGGTGTCCAAGCGCTAATGATTGCGAGGGGAGTGAGGGCTGTGGTAAGGAGGATGAGTGGGAGTGATATGCCGTCGATGCCCACGTGCCAAGAGAGAGAATATTGTCCGAGTGTTAACCATGGTATCACCGTTTCGTATGCGATAGTACCTCCAGGAATCAGGGCGTTCCCGGTACCATCGAATCCGTGCCACATGAGCGCACTACCGATGAGTGGGAGTCCGCTCAATAGGAGGGCTAGTTTTGCGGCCCAGTCATCAGGAGCGATAAAGACGATGAGCGCCCCGAGTAATGCAACACCGATGGTGGTTTCTATCAGCATTAGAACCACCCCCCGACAATACCGGCGACGACGATGAGTAAGACGAGGCCAATGGTGAGTAACGCTGCGTAGTTGGATACGATGCCGGTTTGGATTCTGCGGATTCGAGACCCGGCGAACAGACTCAGTGAACTAATCCCGTTGACTACTCCATCAATGATGCCGAGATCGAATTTATCAGCGGCGCGAGCGATGTTCGCGGTGAGTGAGCTGGCGAGCCAGACTTGGTATTCATCTTGATAGTAATTACGTGCGGTAAGTCGATAGAACCAACCGAGTCGCTGCGTATGTTCAGCGGGTTCCGGCACCGAATAGAGTTTCCACGCAACCCCAGCGCCGGCAAGAGCAAACATCAATGACACTACTGCGACCAGAATTGATGAGATCTCGCCAGCTTCGTACCCAGCATATTGAATAATTAAGTCGTGATAGTGATGGGCCGTCGCGACGGTAACACCTTGGTCTAACCACTGTGAAAGGAACTCAATATCAATCGCGAGTATATCAGCGAGTGGTTTCATATTGATAACCCCCCCAATAACAGCGAGTACGCCGAGCACAACGAGGGGGAATTTGATGTTCCATCGGACGGAATGTGGGTCGCTCGCCGCGTCACTCCGCGGCGATCCATGGAATGTTAACGCAACCATTCGAATCGTGTAAAACCCAGTGACGAACACTGCGATCAACCCGAATGCATACCCGATGAGCAATAACGGCGAATTAACCCCATAAATAAGGGCTTCATAGAGGACTTCGTCTTTCGACCAGAACCCAGCGAACGGGAAAATACCCGCTAATGCAAGTGATCCGGCAAGAAACGTCCAATACGTCACCGGGAGATGGTCTTTGAGCCCACCCATTTCCCACATATCTTCAGAATGATGCATCGCGACAATAACCGATCCAGCACCGAGGAATAAAAGCGCTTTAAACACGGCATGAGTGGCTAAGTGAAACACTCCTGCAACGTATCCTCCGGCCCCTAGGGCGAGCATGATATACCCGTACTGCGAGATCGTAGAGTACGCCAAGACCTGTTTGATTTCTCGTTTCACCACGCCCATCGTTGCCGCAAATAGCGCGGTGAACCCACCGATCATCGCAATGACCCCGAGGGTAGTTGGGGTGAGTGCGATGAATCCATACATTCGCGCTAAGAGGTACACACCGGCGGCAACCATGGTCGCGGCGTGAATCAACGCAGACACGGGTTTGGGGCCTTCCATTGCGTCAGGTAGCCAAGTGTGGAGTGGGAATTGGGCTGATTTACCGACGACGCCGCCTAGCACGAGCAATCCAATGATCGTAAACCACGCTTCGGCCGCGAACCCGAACGTATCAACTGTCTGTGTACCCGTGAGCACAGATTCAGCCATTGCGGGGAATGAGTTCGAGCCGACAAAAGTCGCGGTACCGAAAGTCGCAATAATGGCAACGACCCCGATGAGGAAGAAATAATCACCGAACCGAGTCACGAGAAACGCTTTCTTAGCTGCACTTGGTGGCCCGGGTTCGCTGAACCAGTGACCAATGAGCCACCATGAACACACTCCAACTAGTTCAAAGAACACGAACGCCATGAAGATGTTATCGGCGATCGTGAACGCCAGCATACTGAACGCGAACAATGATAACCCGCCGTAGTACCGGGGTAATCCTGGTTCGTCTTGATCGTTCATGTAGCCAAGGCTGTGGATGAAAACGAGTAGGGAAATGAGTGAGACGATAACGAGCATTACGGAGGAGAGCGGATCAATGAGGATACCGAAATGTAAGACCGGCCCGTTTTCTAATGCCATCCACGTGTATATTGATTTGCTCGTCGAGTGCCCGAGCGCAACCGGGACTAGTAACCAGAGTGATACTGCGAGAGAAAAAGCGGTCGCGAGTATGCCCGGAAGAGCCCCACGCTTGGGGAGAAACTGCGGGGAAAAATACCCCACTGTAAGAGTAATGATCATCGCGAACAAGGGAAACAACGGAATTGCGGGTGCGAAGTCGATTGCTCCTGTCATGTTACCACCTTAATGCAGAGGCCTCCGTAACGTCGATACCATCGAAATTCCGGAAGAGGACGAGGAAAATCCCGATCCCAACCGTAACCTCAGCAGCAGCAAGGGCCAGGACAAACAACGCGAAAACCTGTCCAGTAATGCTACCCCAAACAAACGCGAAAGCGACCAGATTGATGTTCGCGGCGTTTAACATCAATTCAACACTGATCAGGAACATCATAGCGTTTCGTCGAGTTAAAATCCCGAATAATCCCACGCAGAAGACGGCAGTCGATAAGACGAGATAATACTCAATCGGTATCATTTAGGTTGCCCCCTCTTCGTCGCGTTTTGCGAGCATTATCGCCGCATCTAGTGCGGCGTCAAGAAGTATCGCTAGCATAATCAGCGAAACCAAAAAATTCTCCGTTTGATGCAACGCTAAATGATTCAACCCGACAAGGGCATATCCAATAGACGCAGTGATGCCCGCTTGAGAAAACCCGGCAGCTTCTGGTAATTCACTCGTGAGTGCTACGGCACTAAGGATGACAAATAATCCGAGTGCACCAACGCCCTTGAACAAATGACTCCCTAGTTGCAGTTGCGGACGAGTTGAAGTCGATGGATCAGTGCCTTCACGCCTGATCAGCATGACTGCAAAACTAATCAGTACGACGACACCCCCGACGTAAACGAGAATTTGGATTACCGCAAGAAAATCCGCACTTAAAAGGATGAAATGGACGGCGACACTCAATAACGCCACGCCCAATAATAACACGGCGTGCCAAACGTCCCGGACGAGAACCACCCCCACGCTGCTACCGAGTGTGATAGCGGCGAACAGTCCGAACGCGATTAATTCATACGCCGTAGCTGTCATTACCGCCACCTTCACCAGAGAACCCTTTCAACATTACTAATGTCAGCCGTTGGCCTCATTCTAAATACCCTCCTTCATATCAACTCGTCTCACTGATTACTCCCTATAGGGAAGTTAAAAGTGTAGATAAGAGATGTCGGTAAGGGGTTGAGACCCTATCCCGACCATATTTACCCTGCGTCCGGGCGCCAACGATTACTACTGGGACTAGTCAAAATCACCATGGGCCTAGTACACATCGCTACCGAGCGCCTTGGTTTTGATCTCTAACCATTACTTGACAAGTTGAACACGGGCTGCTACTTCGATTGCTTTCGACCCACCCGGCAATGGACGAAAAAATCACCCACTTACGAACCCACGCAAAGAAAACACAACCGACTCAATAACCACGTAACCCGACCAAACAAGCCTATTGATAATCGACGACGCCTTCGCCTTCCCCAATCCACCCGCCTCGATCAGGTTCTCGCGACGTCAACGGGTCAATATCGTTATACCACGGCACATTTTTTAATTGCTCCTTATTGTACACTAGGTCGTCTTTCGTATCGCCTGTGAATTCAAATTGTTGCGTTAACAAAATAGCATCAACCGGACAAACTTCCTCACACAACCGACAATAAATACACTGCCCGACGTGTAAATTATATTCCTCTCCTTCTCGCTGCGCACTCATCTTAATCTCAATCGTATCATTCGGACAAACATTCTCACACTGCCGACACCAAATACACCGTTCCTGACTGAATTTATGGATCCCCCTAAAGCGCGGTGATACTTCCGGTGGCTCATCGGGATACTCGACGGTAAACGTTTGTCCATCCAATGCGTGCCGTAACGTCGTTGTCATTGATTTAAGAAGCCCTATCATGCTATCACTCCCACCACTGCCGCCGTGACCAGCAGATTCACGAACGCAAGCACCAACAATCCCTTCCAGCCGATTTCAATCATTTGATCAATCCTGACACGGGGCACGGCGGACCGGGCCCATTGCGTGAACAAGAACACCGCCCAGATTTTCAAAAGGAACCAAATGATCCCTGGAATGAACGAGAGGATTGAAATCGGGGCAGACGGCCCACCGAGAAACACGGTCGTGATGATTGCCCCACCGAGGAAAATATGGAGGAATTCACCAAGATAAAACAACACGAAGTACACACTAGAGTATTCCGTTTGGTACCCCGCGATGATCTCGTTCGGTGCTTCAGGGATATCGAATGGGTTCCGCCCGATTTCCGCCATATTCGCCACGAGAAACAAAGCAAATGCAAACGGATTCACAAATGCGAACCACGCTGGAATCGACACGCCCGCAACCGTGAGTAACGGGACAGTTTGGACCGCGACGATTTCGCTTAATCGGAGTGACCCAGCATAAATCACTACTGAGACCGCAACGAGGATTAACGGGATTTCATAGGCGATATTCATCGCGGCCCCACGGAGCGCTCCAAGCATCGAATATTTGTTATTCGACGCATACCCACCCATGACGACCGAAAGCGTCGCGATCGATGCAATCGCAAAAACAAATACTAATCCAACTTCAGGATCGGCGAGGTGCACCCCACTCCCCATCGGAATTACTGCGAACCCAAGAAGGGCAGTAAGCGGCAACAAAATTGGGGCCAAATCCCAAGCAGGACGATCGATCCCCTGCGGAACTATCAACTCTTTAGATAGCAACCTCACCGCATCAGCGACAATTATCAATAACCCCAATGGACCAATACGATTAACAGCGATCCTATCAGCAAACGCCGCCGTAATTTTTCGTTTCGCCCATGGCCCAGCGAACGCCGTCATAATAAGCATAAGATTCCCAATTAGGAACGCTCCCGCAAATGCAGCCACAAAATCCCCGGGCACCCCATACACATCAAGCCCAGTGACCCCACCAACCAAATCAACAAACGGTGTTTCTGACTGGGCAACGACCGACCACATCACCGATCCACCTCACCAAGAATGATATCGAGACTCCCGAGCGTCGCAATTAAATCAGCAATCAGTTCACCTTCACTCATTTCGGGTAGCGCCTGTAGATTACTAAAACACGGACTCCGAATCTTAAACCGACCAGGGCGTTGCGTCCCATCAGATCGAATATAAATTCCAAGCTCACCCTTCGCCGCTTCAACCGCTCGATAAGTTTCAAGATCAGCATCAGGCCGGATCGTCCGAGGAACATTCGCCTGAATTTCCCGATCGTCCTCCGGCCAATCTTCGAGCAAATCTATACACTGACGGATGATTCTCGCCGATTGCTCAACCTCTTGTAACCGAACGAGAACACGCGAATAATTATCACATCCATCCTCCGTAATGACATCCCAATCTAGTTCGGGATAATACCCATACGGGTCATCTCGCCGGAGATCATAATCAATTCCAGACCCCCGAGCAACCGGCCCAGTCGCACCGTACTGCTTTGCTACCTCGGGCTCTAACACACCAGTGTCCAAACACCGAATCTGGAAAATCTCATTCCCCGTCAACAAATCGTGGTACTCCTCGAGCCGCCCAGGTAACGTATCAAGGAATTCTCTAACCTTCTCACAAAACGCTCCACGTGGTTCCGGGAGATCCCAGACAACACCCCCTAACCGGAAATAATTAAACATCATCCGTTGGCCCGTCAAATCCTCAAGAATAGACTGCACCGTTTCTCGGTCTCGCATCGCATACATAAACACCACAGTAAAATCACCATAAATATCGAGAGCGAACGTCCCAACCGCAAGCATATGCGCACAAATCCGACACAGCTCAGCCGACATCGTTCGGACAATCTGTGCATATTCCGGCACGTCAATTTCTGCTAAATCCTCTGCAGCACGCGCATACGCCCACTCATTTAGGAGTCCAGCGGACGCGTAATCCCACCGATCAGGATACGGCATAATCTGGTACCGATACTGGCATTCCTGCGCCATTTGTTCCTCACACCGATGGAGATACCCGATATCAGGATCTACATCTGCCACCTGCTCACCATCCAACGTTGTTTTCAAATGTAACACGCCGTGCGTGGCAGGATGATGCGGACCGATATTGAGAAACATCGTATCGGTATCCTGGCCATATTCATCTTTCTCGAGAAGATTCGGGTGTTCACTCAATGGAACAATCTGTGGTTTATCTTGGTGATAATCGAAAGATAACGGATGGCCTTGCCAGGTTTCCGGTAAAAGAATTCGACGTAAATCAGGGTGATCATCGTACTGAATCCCGACTAAATCATATGCCTCCCGCTCGTGCCAATCGGCCGTTCGAAACACAGATTCTCCGGATTCATTCCGAGGATCGTCCTTCCCAGAAGGAACAATCACATTAACTTCCTGCGTGGGATCCGCGTACTTCTTCAAATGATAAATCGATTCGTACCGATCTTCATATTCTTGGGCCGTCACGAGCGATAAGTGATCAAACCCTGCTTGGTTCTTCAATCGCGTCAACACAGTTGCAACTGCATCCGGCGAAATAACGAACCCCTCAGTGTTCAAGTGCGATTCACGCTCTAGTACGAACTCCTCCAGAAGATCACCGAGCGCATCGTAATCAACTGAACCCTCAGCTGTTACCCCTACAGGTTGTTGTTCAAGGCTCATGGCGAATCAGCCCAATTATATCGCATTACCAAATCATCCTCGTCGATCTCATCCGCGAGCTGTTGAACAATCTCATCGCGTTCTAACTCACCGAATTTCTCTAATTCATATGGCTTCACAACCACAGGCGCTGATTCACCATTCGCAATCCGTTCTTGAAGTTTCGCAATCCCGTACACCAGTGCCTCCGGTCGCGGCGGGCATCCCGGAACGTGAATATCGACCGGAATCACCTCTTCCGCCCCTTTCACAACGTTATAGCCCTTCTGAAACGGGCCACCAGAAATCGTGCACGAACCCATACCCACAACGAATTTCGGTTCAGGCATTTGATCATACACCCGTTTCATCCGTGGCGCAAATTTAGAAACGATCGTACCGGGAACAATAATTAAATCAGCTTGTCGAGGGGACGCTCGGGGAACCCCAGCACCGAACCGATCGAGGTCGTGTTTAACAGCGAACGTATGCATCATTTCAATACTGCAGCACGCGATTCCGAACTGTAACAGGAACATCGAGGACCCCCGCACCCAGTTCATGAACGCATCAAATTTAGTGAGAATAAACGGGGACGAACCGAACATTTCCCGCAACCGAGAATTAAACCGGTCATCAGGGTCGCTCCCGAGTCGAGCTTGTTGCGTTTTATCGACTGGCTCCGTACTGGTGAGGATTGCGTTGTCTGGCCGGTCACTTGTCATGGTTAATTTCGTACCTTGGTCGTTCGTACCCAGCGAACTGCGTTATTTCGCCACGCCCACACTAAACCGATGACGAGAATCAAAATAAACACGAGCATGGGAGTGAGGGCTGCACTGTATCCTTCAACAGACACGGCATCCCGATAAATGAGGGCCCAGGGGAAGATAAGAATCGTTTCGATATCGAAGATAACGAAGAGTAGCGCAACCATATAATACTGGATATTGAAGCGGTTCCGGGTACTCCCGGTTGGGATTTCACCACTCTCGTAAGTCGCTCGTTTCCCACTTTCAGGAACAGAGGGTCGGAGTACAGAGGAAACCGCCATCATGCCAAGTGGTATTAAGAGGGCAACTAATGCTAGCGCCCCTACCGCTAGCCAGGGATTCATCGTATGCGGGCGGTTAGGAATCCATGCTTATAAGCATTGATTTGTCCCGTATCGTTATTCGGTTGAGTCACTGAATTGGTCCGTTCCGCTGGTGTGTAATTCACGGGACACTGTTGCGACAGCAGTTTGTAAGTCCGTGTGGTACTGGATCAACTCGTCCTGTAAATCAGGGTGTTTGAGGGCGAGGACTTGGATTGCGGAGAGCGCTGCGTTTTGCGCATTTCCGGCATCAACGACGAGAATGGGGGCGCCGGTGGGCATCCCAAGTACGGAGTCGACTGATTTTTCTTGG
>CAZITY010000031.1:17746-28077 GCA_964542445.1 uncultured Halobacteriales archaeon
GGAATACCGATCACAGGGATTGGGAAAGCGATTGAAGCAGTCATATTCGGGAGATCTGCTGCTTTTCCACCAGCGCCTGCGATGATGATGTCGAGGCCTCTATCCGCGGCGGTATCTCCATAGGTATAAAGGAGTTCGGGGGTGCGGTGGGCTGAGACGACGAACGATTCGAATGAGTATGCCGCGGAAGTACCGTCACCGTGGTCTTCTTCGAAGCCGAATTCCGTGAGGACATCGTGGACGCCGCGCATAACGGGGAGGTCCGAATCACTTCCCATGATGACGCCGATGTTAGGGGTTTTTTCGGGTGGGGTATCAGATTCGGCTGATTCATTGAGGTACGCAATGAGATCAGCGAGTTCCTGGGATTCCGTCATGGTGGATATCTTACTTGGGGTCCGTAAAACTCACGTGGTTGATGAGTGAGCGGGCTGTCGTTAGGAGTGAATCAGTCGAGGTCGATTCCGAAGTTGGAGTGACGGTGATGTGCCCCATTTTTCGTTGGGGGCGAGCTTCTCGTTTTCCGTACCAGTGAAATGAAACGCCCGGTGTATCTAGGAGCTTTGATGTCCCCGTAAGGTTTGCTGGTGTGGGTTCGGAGGTATTTCCGAGGATGTTTGCCATTACAGTGGGGTTTCTGAGTGATGTGTCGCCAAGTGGGTATCCGACGACAGCTCGGAGGTGTTGGGCGAACTGTGAGGTAAGGCAGCCTTCGATCGAATAATGACCGGAGTTGTGGGGCCGCGGAGCGATTTCGTTGACGAGAATGCGGCCGTTGGATTCGAATAGTTCTATTCCGAAGACGCCACGGCCATCGAGCGAGTCCATGACGGATTGAACGACGCGAGATGCGTCTTGTCGGATAGATGTGGGAGTGCGGGCGGGAACGATTGTCTCGTGGAGAATTTCGTCTTCGTGATTGTTTTCCCCTACGGGGAACGTTTTCGTGGTCGTTTTTCCGCGAGCGGCGATCATGGATAGTTCCCGGTCGAATGGGATTGCTTTTTCAACTAGAAGAGGGTGTGGGGCATTGTTTAGGACACTTGGAATGGAATCTTTATCTTCGATGAGGAAATTCCCTCGACCGTCATATCCACCGCGTCTAGCTTTGACCATGACGGGGAGCCCGAATTCGTCGATGGCATCTCGAAGGTCGCTTTCATCAGTTATTGCTGTAAAGGAGGGGACCGGGATCCCGGCGTCGGCGAGGTGTTGTTTTTCGAGGAGTTTATCGCTCGTTAACCGGATGGTTCGGGGGGTAGGATGAATCGGTATTTCATATTTGTTGTGTATTGATTCGAGGATGTCGGGGTCAGCGAGTTCGATTTCAATGGTAAGAAAATCGGCTTCTTCGGCAATTTCACTGATTAATTGTTGGTCGTCAAATGCTCCTTCTATTGTCCTACAAGTACTTGCTGCTGGTGGGTTTGGAGTGGGATCGAGTGCGATAACGGAAATTCCTAGGGGAGCGGCTGCTTCACCAAGCATCCGTGCAAGTTGTCCGCCGCCAATGACACCAACCGTTGGGGAATCGATGCCGACCATAGTGATGATTGGTGGCGGGGTTGAGTTAAGGCGTATTGTTACGGACTCGAGTCTTCGGTGTAAGTTTCATGGATGTAAATGATAAAGGTGAGATCTGCGCTCCGGCCGAGGTAGCGGTGTTCTTCGTAATCACCAAGGGTATCATTGACTTGATCGATTCGTCCGTCTGATGGGCAGTTTTCGTTGCCAGTACAAGTGATGACAACGGGTGGTTGGTCTGTTTCGATTCGGTCGATGGTTTCGAAGACGCCTTCAGTGCTGGCTGATTTGGCATTATTGATTTCGAGGTACCAGGGGAGCGGGAGTCGATGGAACCAGTTGCTATCTCGAATGGGTGTGTGGTTCGATACACTTTCATTTTCCATATAGAAGAATGATCCATACCATAGTACATCAGTTCCGTCGTGATTTGCGGCTGCAGCGGATATTGATTGGACGGCGGGGTCCATATTGTCTCCGGGTTGGCCGTACTGGACAAGGAAATTATCGTCGTTTTGGGGTGATGTGTACGTAGCGGTAAAGCCGACGCCGATAATTTGGATCAGGACGAGGCCGATGACGATCCCTGCGAGAGCGGTGCTAATCCGATCGTCGTCTTCGAGGGCGTCTCGCGCCCAGTTTGCAATGATAAGGAGGCCAGTGGCGGCCGGGATGAATAGGGGAAGGAGGGCATGAATGACATTCCAGGGGGCGCGGATATCGACGGCGATTGGATAACCGATGATACTAGCGATACCCCAGTAGAAGCCGAGGGCAATGATATCCCGTGGTTGGTCTCCTTCGTACCGGTCGGTGATAAACCCAAAGAGTGCGAGGAGGACGATGGCTGCGGATGCGTTCCCGAGAATGTAGATATAGTGAACGAAATAGGAAAGGTAGGAGTGGTCTTGTAGTCCGCCGAGGATCCAGAGATCAATGAGTTTCTCTGCTGAACCGATAGTAGCAGTATACAGGAGTGCAGGGAGGGTTTGGAGTGAAAATATTGAGGTCCAGAGGTCTAGGCCGTTAACAGTGCCGCCTCGGGGGGCATAGAAATAGGTGATAATCGCAATGAAGAAAATGGTGTTAAGGAGTAGGTGTAGACGGTTGTGCCAGAGGTGCGATACTGCGGTTTTGGTGTACTGGCTGCTGATGGTGGTCCAATTTGAGTCGGAGTACCGAGCTAAAAATAGGCGGTGATCTAGGAGTAGGACGGTTGCGCCAATAAGACAGAGGAGGTAGAGGATGACGTTTCCTTTTGTGGTGAAGGCGAGGCCGGTGAAGAACGTGGCCCCATAGAGATATCGGGGGTTGTTGGTAATAATGAGTCGGAGACTGAAGCCGAGAGCGATGAAGACGAAGGCTGCGAGGAGGAGGTCATTCCGCATGAAGCGAGAGTAATACAGAAAGAGGGGATCGAGAGCGATGAACCCGGCGAGCGCGATGAGTTCGCCCGGTGAGAGGTAGTCGCGATACAACCAAGTGGCGAGGGGGAGGATTCCGCCGGTGATGGCGACGATGAGTCGAGCGCTGAAGTCACTGGGACCGAGAATGGTGAAGATGTGTTTGTTGATTTGGGGGAGAAAGGGGCCGTGAATGATAGGTCGGTATTCCCATTGGCCAGAGGCTACATATCGGAGTATGTCGTACCCGACACGGGCTTCGTCCCAGTGGGCTGTTCGGTGGCCGAGATATACTAATCTGATAAGGAGCGCGAAAACCGTGATTGTAACTAGGAGGAGTGGGAGGTGGGTTGGGTTAATTTCAGGGAGGCGGTTGCGCATTGGGTATGAGTAATTTGCGCGGTGAATTACTGGTTTTGGTTTAGTACAAATACTGGAAATTGGGGTGCGAGGGAGGTGGTCGAAAGCACAGTGGTCCGGGGTAGTCAATTCTTGATGTCTAAGCGGGTGGATTTGGTTGTGTATGGGGAGAACGGTACTTCTATAGGGCCACCTATCCTTCCGCCGATTATGGTATCGCTCGGGCTTGTCGTTGCTGAATTCAACCGGCCAATTACTGAACAGATGGAGGCGTCGGCTCGACAGGCCGCGGAGGAACGCGATGCACGAATTCAGGAAACTGTGTATGTCCCTGGGTCTTTTGATACGCCGTTAGCAGCGGATCGGCTGGCGCGGAAAGACAATATCGACGGGGTAGTTGTGATTGGGGCGATAATTAGTGGCGATACCGATCACGAGTATGTCATTGGTGATACTGCGGCATCGGGGTTGACAGACGTCAGTCTCGATCGGGATATTCCGGTGACGCTTGGCATCACGGGGCCTGGAATGACTGCTGAGGAGGCGCGGGATCGTGTAGAGTATGGGGCACAAGCAGTCGAAAGTGCGATTAATTTAATTAAGGGAAATGAATGAATATTGATTTTGCTGAACGGGTAACCCGAGTTGAACCGAGTGCGACGTTAGCGATTAGTCAGCAGGCATCAGAGTTAGAAGCTGACGGGGTCGATGTGGTGGATTTGAGTGTTGGGGAACCTGATTTCCAGCCGCCTGAGGTTGTGATGGAGGCGGGGAAACGGGCGATGGATGCTGGACATAATGGGTATACGTCTCCAAATGGTATCCCAGCGTTGAAAAAAGCGATAAGTGCCGAGTTCGGGGCTGACGGGTTGTCGTATCAGCCAGGGGAGATCATCGTGACGCCTGGGGGGAAACAAGCATTATTTGAAGTTATTTTATCCGTCATTGAGGAAGGAGATGAAGTTGTGTTGTTGGATCCGGCTTGGGTTTCATATGAGGCGATGGTAAAGATTGCTGGCGGGTCGTTGAAACGAATTGATTTATCTCCGTATTCGTTCGAACTTGAACCGGCACTTGAAGAGTTACGAGACACGGTAACCGATTCGACGCGGTTGCTAGTGGTTAATTCGCCGAGTAATCCGACAGGGCGGGTGTATTCACAGGTGGCGCTTGAGGCGGTTCGTGATCTGGCTGTCGAGCATGATGTTCTCGTAATTTCTGATGAGATTTATAAGGAGATTACGTATGTGGATGAGTATACACACCTGGGGGCGTTGGATGGTATGGATGACCGGACGGTGACGGTGAATGGGTTTTCGAAGGCGTTTGCGATGACCGGGTGGCGGCTTGGATATTACGGGGCGCCGAAATCGGTGATTGACCAGGCTGGTAAGCTACATTCACATTCAGTGTCGTGTGCGGCGAATTTCGTGCAACATGCGGGGGTTGCGGCGTTGGAAAATGCTGGTGAGTCAGTTAGTGAGATGCGAGCAGCGTTTGAAGAGCGGCGTGATTTGGTGATTGAGTTACTCGTCGATGCGGGGGTGGATGTGCCGGAGCCCGAGGGGGCGTTTTACGTGATGATGCCGGTTGCTGATGATGATCAGGCGTGGTGTCGTGAAGCGATTAGTGAGGCGCATGTGGCGACGGTACCGGGGAGTGCGTTTGGGACCCCTGGGTTTGCACGGATTTCGTACGCAAATAGCGCTGAGCGGTTGAAGGTTGCTTTTGATCGGCTATCGTCATCTGGGTTACTCTAGGGATGGTGGCCGCGGGGGATTGAAGTTTATTTGGTGGTTGGTATCGTTATTCACGGGTGATGACTGATTTTTCTTTCTCGATTACGTTGAAGCCGCAGTATCGTGATTTGGATCCTAACGGGCATGTTAATCAATCGGTGTATGCGAGTTATTGTGAGCAGGTTCGAGTTGCGTATTGGGCGGAGGTGATTGGGATACGGCATGATAAGGCGCCGGTAGCAGTTGTGCGGTCTGAGATGGAATATGAGGCGGAATTAACATTGGATCACACGGTGACAGTTTCCCAAAGGGTGAAGGAGTTGGGATCGAGTAGTGTGGTGTTTGAATATGAGATTGTGCGAGATGATGGGGTGCGGGCGGCGATTGGTGAGGTGGTATTGTTATGTTATGATAGAGGCGAAAAATCAGCTCAACCACTGCCAGCGGATTGGCGCGAGGCGATTATTGGGTTTGAGGGACTCGATGAAGCGGATTACGAAGTAGAGTGACGGGTGAGAGGACAGTTCGGCGTTGCGTTTGCTCGTAGGATCAGTGAGCAGGTACCTTTTGGAGTGATAGAGAGTCAGAAGTTATCTGAATTATCTCGATTAGAGTGAGGAATATCTAGATCTGATTCTGAAAATCCAAAGAAATCTTCGGGATCCGGAAGGTCTACCTCGATTACCGGAAGTTCTCGTTTCTCGCCGTGTTTGTCGAATGCTTGCCAGTCATCTGGGCCGTAGGGGGCGCCGAGGATTATATGGAGTTTCCCAGATCTGAACGCGTCGCGGTCGGTGTTACTGGGTTTGAGCGCGCCGCTTGGATGAGAGTGAACGCTGCCAAGGCTTCGAATATCGTTTGGGATCATAGAGGATTTCATCGTTGCACTCGTCTTGCTGCTACTAGTGCCGGGGATAACGAGGATATCGGTGATAACGATCCCGCTTGTATCCAATCCGAGGTCGGTGGCGTTTTCTCCGCGGAGTAAGCCCATGTATTCGTTGGGATGGGTGTCGGCTGCGGCATCTCGGACGAATTGGAGGGTTTCGTCGGCTATCCCAAGTATCTCGCTCGATCGGAATAACCCCATTACGATATTTGTATGGGGGAGTCGGTAATAAGTGTCGGGCTCTACTCAACAGGGTTAAAAATGGGCGAATCCAAACGTGAGTTAGTATGAATTCTAGTTCCCATGGTGATAGAGAAGCAATGGGATCTCCGGTTGTTTTTCGTCTTGATTCTTCGTGTACTCGGGACGATTTGTCGGTCGGGGAGTATTATCATGCGACGGTCGATGGTATTGTAGAGTATGGGATGTTTGTGGAGCTATCAACGGGGGTGTCTGGGTTAGCGCACGAGTCGAATTACTCTGGTGAGTACGAAAACGGTGAGGAGATAGTCGTTGAGTTAACGGCGATTAAAGAGAACGGTGATTTGAGTTTCGTGCCGGTGTCGGTGGATGAATATGAGACGGAGTTTGTGTCGCGAGAGGTTGAGATCAGTCTTATCGATGAGCTTGATGAATTTACGGGAGAGTCCTGTCGTATCGAAGGTGAGGTTGTGCAGATTAAACAGACGGGCGGCCCGACGTTGTTTCATGTCAGTGATGGGACAGGGGTTGTGCCGTGTGCGGCGTTCGAGGAAGCGGGAGTTCGTGCGTATCCATCGATCGATTCGGGAGAGATTGTACGAGTAATTGGGACGGTCTCAGAGCATCAAGGATCGGTGCAGATAGAAGTGGACGGTATTGAAGTCCTCGGCGGAGATGATGCTGATTCGGTGAGAGAAACCCGTGAGGAAGAGTTGTCGAGTCAGTCGGCGCCTGCGGAGATTGATCCGTTAATCGAGTGGCCTGCGTTGGCGAAGTTAATGCCTGGGTTAGAACGCGTCGCGACACGGTTGCAACGAGCAGTATTGAATAATCGGCCGGTGTTGATTCGGCATCATGCTGACACCGATGGGATGTGTGCGAGTAT
The DNA here is from genome assembly GCA_964542445.1 of uncultured Halobacteriales archaeon. Classification (GTDB taxonomy): domain Archaea; phylum Halobacteriota; class Halobacteria; order Halobacteriales; family Hikarchaeaceae; genus CAZITY01. The sequence continues at coordinate 24,749 of CAZITY010000031.1, forward strand.
CCCGCTTGAAGTGGCGTTAACGCGGTTTATTGATGCAACGCATTTTGATCCGGATGCGTCGATGCATTTGTTACACCGGAAACCGAGTCGGGCGCCGTATTATGAATTGGAAGATGTCACGGTCGATATCAGTACTGCCCTCGAAGGGGAGGATCGGCATGGGCAACGGCGACCGGTGTTAGTGTTGATTGATAACGGAAGTACGACAGATGATATTCCGGCTTATAAGCAACTTGATAGTTGTGGGATTCCAGTGGTGGTGATCGATCATCATCATCCCGATGACGAGGTTGATCCGTATATTGCGGAACATGTGAATCCGTATTTGCACGGCGAGGATTATCGGGTGACGACTGGAATGATGTGTGTTGAGTTAGCGCGGATGATCTCACCTGATGTTTCAGAGGAGGTTCGGCATGTGCCGTCGGTTGCGGGGTTGGCTGATCGGTCGGCGGCCGATGCGATGCGGGAGTATTTGGCGATAGCTGAGGAAGAAGGATATGATCGGGAGCTGTTAGATCGGACGAGTGATGCGCTTGATTATGCAGCGTATGAATTGCGATATGGGTCTGGCGAAGGCTTGGCGCGGGATATTTTGAATGTAGCGGGGAATGGTGATCGGCATCGTTCCGTGGTTGAGGTGTTGGCTGACCGGGCGTCACGAGAGATATCTCGTCAATTGAATGATGCATTACCGCATGTGGCGAGTGAGACGTTAGTGAATGGGATTGAGTTGTATCGGGTTGATGTAGAGCGGTTCGCACAACGATTCGCGTATCCGGCCCCGGGAACAACCACTGGTGCAATCCATGACGCGATGGTACAGGAGAATTCTGGGCCGAGTATTACGATTGGGTACGGGCCGGATTTCGCTGTGTTACGGTCGGATGGTGTGCGATTAGATATCCCGGAGATTGTCTCGAAGTTGAATTCCGAGTTGGTGGGTGCTGGCGTGAGTGGTGGTGGACATTTGGTTGTAGGGTCGATTCAGTTTGTAAAAGGCATGCGGGAGGAGGTGCTCGATGCGTTGGTGGCGGAGATGGAAGAGGCCGAGATTGATGAGTCGTTAGGTGTGACTGCGCCGCGATCGTACTAGAGATTCTGTTGGGGGTGGATGGTTACGGTTCGTCGGGCGAGGAGGCCGGCGCCAGCGATGGTTGAGAGAGTCACGAGGAGGAAGCCGGTTGGGAGTGACCATTGGGTGCCTCGCCAGTCAGCGAAAAAGATGGCTGTGTAGTGAGCGGCGATTTCGGGTGATTCAATGGCGACCGCAATTTCTCGATTTTGGCGGACTGAGTGGTTGTTCCAATTAATGCTTCCGAGGATTACGGTTGTGTCATCGATGATGATTCCTTTGGTGTGGATTTTCTCGAATGCGGGTTGGGTAGGGGCGACAGCGATGGAGAGCGGGAGGTCATGGGTGTCGGCATAGGTAGACAGCCAGTGGGTGAATGCGGTGTTGTGGTCGCGGACGTACCAGGCGTTGCTGAGGAGGATAGTGACGTCAACGCCACGTTGCGCAGCTGAGAGGGTAGCGTTCATAAAGGGTTGCTGGGTGTTGCTGATACTGACTTGCTGGATGAGAATGGAGTGTTGGGCGTGCTCGAGTTTTGTGGTGATGGGGTGTTCGGCGTTATCGGGCGCGATCAGTAGTTCGGCGGTTGAAATAGGGTGGGTTTGGGGGTGGAACGTAACGGGAAGGTTCCCGGGCGGTGGTTCGGTGGGGACGAATTGGCGTTGGGCGCGAGTTTCTGGCCAGGTTTGAGTATCGTACCCGGTGGAGTCATTGAAGAACAGTTGGGCTAAGCTGGTGGTGATAGTGGGGTCTGGGAGGGTGATGCCCCAGCCGCGACTTGATTGACCGCCGGTACCGCTTGGTTTCCAGTTTTCAGTGAGGATGATGGCGGTGTCGTCGATGATTGCGTATTTTGGGTGGTGGAAGTTGTAGCGGGCGAAGTCGCCGCCGATGAGGGTGATGGTCGTGTTACAGGTGGCGAGATAGTCTAGGGTGGTTTTTTGGTGGTGTGTCATGCCGCCTACGGGACCAGCATCAGCGAGAACGCGGACATCGACGCCACGGGCGGAGGCGTTACATAAGAGATGAGTGAGTTTGGGGAGGCGAAGGTGTAGGCGCCGATATATATTCTGTCGGTACTGGTCTGTATGGTTTCATAGAGGTACTCAGTGTTGTCGGGGAGGCTGAAGGCGGTGCCGGTGAGGTTAGTGCTGGTTGTGATGGGATGGAAAGAGGCACCGGGGGGTTGCCAGTTCCAGCCGGTACTCGTGTTGAGTAATTGGTTCCCTTCGGGGGCGTTCGTGTAGGAGATGGAATCGATTGGGGTGGCGTTGAGATAGAGCGTAAGGGTTTCGCCGGGGTTGGCTAGTCGGAATGGTGTGTCGGTTTCGATGATGGGTGGTAGGACCCAGGGTGGGAGGGTGGATCGATCAGTGGTAATGGTGAGTGGGCCGGTGTGGGTTCGGGAGGGGAGGTGGACGGTTTGTTTGCCGTCGGTGATATACAAGTTCGAGAGGTTGGTTGGTGTGGGAAACTGGAGTTGGAGGTATTCGCCGCGGTCGTTGTATTGGACGGGGTTGGGGTAGAGTTCCGTGAAATGGGGTGTTGCGGTTGCCGTCGCAGGGGGTGAGAAAAAGAAGAGACAGACACAGACTAGTACGAAGGTTTGGGGACGCACAGGACTGGTTGCTTCGGTTTTTGGTTTAAATGTTGAGGAGGAGGTACCGAATTATTCAATGACTGAGGGGTATCGGGGAACTTAGAAAAGGTGGAGTTGTGGGTTTGGGGTGGGGAAACAGCGGTTTTTTTGGTACCTAGTGCGTTCCGCGAGGTATGGCAACGATCGTGGTTTTACTGGAGCTATCTGGGTATGTCTGCGGGGCGCTGGGGAGTGTTTGTCTGTTTATTGAATTTTTCCAAACTCCTTCGTACGTGACGTATAATCGGGAACGAGAGCGGTATGGGATTACCTATTCGCCGGATGTTGCAGATGAATATACGTGGTTTGGGCGGGCTGGCGCGTTGTTACTGGGTCTTGGTTTTGGGTTATTATTTATGGCGGCGCTCGCGGCTTAGTCTAGTTCAGAATTAGTGGGTTAGGGGGCGGTAGCGTTGAGGTGGGTTCGGGCTTGTCGGGCTTCTTTTTTAACGAGGACATGGTCGTCGTCTGTGTAATCAATGAGTATTTCAAGGGCTGGTTCGGTGCGGATTTGTCGGAGGGCCCATGCAGCGTTTCCTCTGACTTTCACAGCATCGTCTTCGGCGAGCCGAGTGGCCAGTGGTCTGATCGCGCGTGGGTCGCCGATGAGGCCGA
>CAZITY010000032.1:0-6182 GCA_964542445.1 uncultured Halobacteriales archaeon
CAGTTTCCACACCGCCACCCCCAATGTAAATATTCGGCGGCTGGGACACTGGCGGATCTAACACCACATCCTCAAGCTGATAAAAATCCCCGTTAAACGTCACCGTCTCACCAGCAAACAACCGCGTCATTATTTCAAGTCCCTCTGTGAAACGAGGACCCCGTTCTTCGAACGGAATATTCACCGCCGCATACTCATTCGGCGCCCACCCAATCCCTAGACCGAGATTCAAACGCTCATCCGCAAGATGCTGGAGCGTCGCCACCCGTTCAGCAAGAAGCACGGGGTTCCGCATCGGTTGAATCATAATGCACGTCCCGATCGGGATACGATTCGTCGCTCCGGCCACAACTGATAATGTTGTCAATGGATTCAACCGAGAATACGGACGACCAGGCGGTTTGAGTAAATGTTCAGTCACCCACACCCCACCGAAACCAGTAGCCTCCGCCCGCTGGGCTAACTCAATGAATTGTGTCGACGGAATCCGCCACCCGTCATTCGCATAATTCGGAAGCGCAAGCCCGAGATTCATATACACCGGATACTCCACCAGGTCGTAAAATCTTTATTCAACCACTTACCGGCACAATAACAAGGAATCCTAAAAATCACTCGGTGACTAATGGGTCATCAACATCGGGCTCCGGTCCCTCCGACACTTTCTCCCGATTTACCGCCCCGATACGGTCAAGGAGCGTGGTCACCACCTCGTCCATTTTTCCTTGAACCACACTCTCTTCCTGTTTCACAACAGGTAACGATGAGCCGTCCGCGCCGAAATCCTCATGAATCGGGAGCGACCCCAAAATCGGGACATCGTACTCTTTCTGGATCAACGACGCCCCCTCATGCCCAAACGGATCATGGATATCATCACACGTTGGGCATTGGAAATGCCGCATGTTCTCAATTAGCCCGAGAATCGGTGTATCGTGCTTCTCAAAGAACCGAAGCCCTTTTTTTGCATCATCAATCGCCATTTGCTGCGGTATTGTCACAATTACAGCCCCCGTAACCGGTAAACTTTGGAGTAAATCCAATGATGCATCCCCGGTCCCCGGCGGCAAATCAACAATCAAATAATCGAGTTGTTCCCACTCGACGTTCTCAATGAAATGCGTCATCACGTTATTCACCATCGGTCCCCGCATAATCGCTGGGTCATCTTGATTCCGGAGCATCAATCCCATACTCATTATTTTCACACCCTCTGACACCGGCGGCGCGATTTTATCGTCCGGTGTCACCCCTGGATCATCCTCAACGGACAACACCCGTAACACATTTGGGCCGTGAATATCAGCATCCAGCAACCCCACTTTAGCGCCGCGCTCTTCAAACCCCGCCGCAATATTCGCGGCAATCGTGGTTTTCCCGACACCGCCTTTCCCGGACGCGACAGCAATGATATTCCGAATGTTCGGAAACACGTCCGTGTCGAACCCAGGCACATCACTGATTTCCGCCCGTAAATCAGGTGTCAGTCCCGTATCCTCGAGCGCAGAACGGATTGCATTCCCAATTTCAGTTTCCGCCGGAGCAAACGGCGTATTAAACGCCAACGAAATACGAATGGTGTCCTCTGTTATTTCAATATCATCGACAAGATCGAGTGACACAATATCATCATCCAATTGCGGATCACTAATCTCCCGTAATCGGTCACGAACATCCGCCTCGGTCAACGCCATACGCAAAATCAGGGGCTCGCTATAAGTACCTGTTTCGGGTCATCCCGACAAAAACCAACCGAGACAGTAAGAATTAGAACGGTGATTGATAGAACACAACACCGATGAGTAACGAAATGACAAGGAGATTAATCCACAAGAACGACGTCACTCCGATCAAGTACCCAATCCCAAGCAACGTAGCCGTTTTGTCCTTCGGTTTCCCAAGGAACCACCCAAGGAGTAACGTATACACGGGGAGACCGATCACTCCAAAAATCAACCAGGTTCCTGGTCCAGTAAGTGCCATTGTCAGTCACCCCCCTCCTGGGCATCATGCCCGGAATGATCCTCAATAGCGTGGAGTTCGACCACCGGGACAATTTTCGCGACAATCATGAAGAACAACGTCACCATTGCAACGGTCCCTAGAATCACACTAAGTTCGACAACACTCGGGGTATAGTTTCCTGGGATAGAATAATACAATGAGAATTCTGGGTGAAGTAATCCCTCAATCACGAAGTAGGTTTTCTCGGTTAACGTCCCACCGAGGACTAGTATACTCGCCACGATTGAGCGGCGGCGGCGGAACACGTTCGGGTTAACCGCCTGGGCAAAGATGTACATTTGCGCAAGAACAACCGTGCCGATTGCGGTCCAATACACTGGTGATGTGACTTTCCCGTGAGCAGCTTCACCGACGCCAACCGTCGGATGAAACACACCAGTGATTATTTGTTGTAATTGTAACCAAAGGAAGAACAACACGAATAACCCTAACCACAACGTGAGACCCCGAATCACATCATCCGAAAAGATTTCTTCCCACCCATAGAGCCGACGGAACACGTTCGTAATAATGATGAGTCCCGCCACGGCTGAGGATAACGCGATGGAAAGGAACGTCGGTCCCTGTATCCCACCGAACCAACCAGGCATCGAAGACATCAACGCGAACAGCCACGGAATCACCCCACCATGCAACAACAATGGGGCAAGAACAATGATTCCGAGCGCAAGCCACCACACCATCCGCTCAATGGCTTCATCCTCCTTCGTTGAATATCCCAGTAAGAGGGTTTCATAAATCGGGTCAAAATGATCGGGAAGCCGATCTCGTAATCGATAAATATCGAACCGTAACGTCAACAAGATGTACGTTGCCGTCAAGACAAAATACAACGTGATCACCGTCACGTCCCATACAAGTGGCGAATTATGTACACGCTCGAAATAGACCGGGACAATACTCGTGACCACTCTGTCCGGTCGACCTAGGTGAATCAAAATTAATAACCCGGCCATCATGAGCGCAGCGAGCGTGAGTAATTCCGCCATTCTCGCTACCGGCTGGTATTTGTCCATTCCAAACAATCGCACCGCCGCCGAGAGAATTATCCCGCCATGCGCGATACCGACCCACCAAATAAACGATCCAATGTAAAGCCCCCATGTCACGCCACCGCCGCTCCCCCAATCACCGAGCCCGGTAACAATCAAACCACGAGCCAACTGGAGTGCCCACATAGACGCCCAAAACAAGACCGCCAGGAGTGCAAGCCCGAGCAAGATGAAATACTGCCGGGAGGTGTTCTGGATCGGGCGTAGCACGACGTCCCGACCGATCTGGGTACTCATATGTAATCACTCACCTTCCCAACCGTCCCTTCACTCGTCACATCATAACGACGATCAACCTTCCCAACGTCCTCATAGGAAACCGGTCCTTCGACTTGTTTAGCGTGCGCACCAGGCTGATTGCCAAGATAAACGATGTTTGGTTGGGTACCCTGCTCCTCTAGTAATTTAAACGCAGAAAGTTTGCCCCACGGCGTGACTGTCTCTTCGTGGTCACCCTGCGGATCTTCGAATTCAGTACCTTGATCAAATTCCTGCTCAGCGCGGCGACGAAGGTACCGATTCGGACGGCTTTCGGGATCATTCATATCACCGAAGTGGATCGCCTTCATACCAGCTGTATCACACGCATCCATGCACGCTACCGTGCCAACTCGGTCCTCCCCGAGAATACCATCTTGTCGAGTTGGACAAAACGTGCACTTCCCCATTGTGCCTCGCGGCGGTCGACTATCCGTCCACCGACCACGTTCATCAATCGTATGATCATTCCCCTCGCGAAGGGCATCAACCCGTTCCTCATCGTCCATTGATCGAGCTTCAGGGGGCGAAACACCGGCTGTCTGAAGTTCCTCATACGGGACATCTGGTTCCCCCCATTGGAAGTAATTCACCCCATACGGACACGCCACCTGACAATACCGACATCCAATACAGGTCTCATAATCAGTGAGAACAAGCCCGTTATCCTCTCGTTTGTGTCGAGCATGCACCGGGCAAACCTGTTCACATGGCGGGTTCGTACAGTGCTGGCACGGACGGACGAGCAAGTTTTCTTGGCCAGATTTCTCGTCCTCGTACGCGAACACATACATCCAATTTGCGCCTTCCGACGTGTTGTTTTCTTCCATACACCCGAGTACACACTGGAGACACCCATCACATCGTTCAAGATCAATGACCATCCCATACTGCATTCCTTCCTCACCGTCGTCATCCCCATGGCTTACGGCGGCTGCAGTTGGATCATCACCATCGAGATTATCTTGCGTCCCCATTCCGAGTCCAAGGAACGCAGCACCAGCACCCATTTTCTTCATTACGTCACGACGATCGATCTCGCCATTATCATCGCTGACGTACTTCTTCATTGCGTCCCAAAAACCCGATCGAGGTTTGAGATCAACGTCATCGTCAGGTTTGAATTTGTCGACCATTGGGCGGTCATCTTCACCAAATTCATCGACAACGGCGTCGTGATACTGGGAGTAAAATTCTTCTTCCGTAAGTTCTCCCCGAATCAGTTTCTGGGCGTCTTCCGCCATGTCAAGGCCGAGCTCTGTATCGTATTCTGTATCGTCAAGCATCTCCCGCATGTCGTTCTCCCAATCCTCACCCAGTGGATGGAAGGACTCATCGTGAGACTCTCCTGAGTTACAGCTACAAGAACCAGAACCACAACCTTGTTCAGAGTCTTCTACACTCATACTTTGTTAGCGTTATGATCGAAATGACCGTTCAAACGGGATAACCTTTTCTTCTTGTGAAAGCAGCGTAGGATCCCCAAATCACGATACAGTAACGGCATTACCAACTAAAGAAAAAAAGGAAGAACCCAAGTTAGTTAATCCGCACCCAAAACCAGTACTGCTCAACACTAGCCTAGGCGTCTTTCAGCTCGCCGACCGAATGATAATACTCAAAAATACCCCCTGCATCGAACAGACCTTGTAATGCCTCGGGGAGCAATTCACACGCAGCGGTTTCACCAGTGGTGACGTTCGTGATTATTCCTTCATCCATATCGATTTCTATTTCATCACCTTCGGTGACGATATCCGTGATGTTTGGGCACGTGATCGCGGGTAGCCCGATGTTGACTGAATTACGGTAGTATATTCTCGCAAATGATTCAGCAACGACCGCAGCAATCCCATTTTCTTGAATGATCGTCGGCGCGATTTCGCGACTGCTACCGGATCCGAAATGTTCGCCAGCGACAATGATTTCACCGCCCTGGATTTCATCAACGAAATCAGGCCGGATTGGTTCCATAAGATGCTCGACTCGGTGCTCGTGTCGGTACTCACTTGGGGCGATGACATCAGTATTGATTTCATCGCCGAATACGAACGCTCGGCCCTTCATGAGTTAACCTCCTCGGCGGAAGATATCCGCCCGAGAACCGCGGACGCGGCTGCGGTTTCTGGGCTTCCGAGATAGATTTCTGATGAATTGCTTCCCATTCTTCCCTGGAAATTCCTGTTCTGCGCGGCGAGACAAACCTCACCGTCCGCGAGCACACCGAGGCTTCGCCCGATACATGCACCACACGTTGAGTTAGTAATAACGCTCCCAGCTTCGGTGAGCGTTTCGATTATTCCATCCTCAAGGGCTCGTTCATAAATTTCTCGGCTTGCTGGGGTAACGATAAGTCGAGTTCCTTTTGCGACAGAGTGTCCTTTGATGACATCGGCAGCACGACGGAGGTCGTCGTACTTGCCATGGGTGCATGACCCGATGAATACTTGGTCGAGTTCGACATTTGTGACGTCGTCGACATCGACCACGTTTTGCACGCGGTGTGGTTCCGAAATTTGGGGGCGGAGATTCGTGACATCGATTTCGAGTGTCCTTGCATAGTCGGCGTCATCGTCGGACCGGACCGGATCATAATCAACGTCAGTTCTGGCGTCAACATAATCAGTGACAGTGTCGTCAACGGGAGTGAATCCGAATTTGCCGCCGAGTTCGATGGCCATATTCGAGAGAACCATGCGGTCATCAAGAGGGAGAGATTCGATTGCTGGGCCAGTGTATTCTATCGCGCGATATCTGGCGACATCTGTCCCGTATGTGCCAGCGATATGTAGCAAGAGATCTTTGGCGGAAGTCTCGTCTGGGAACTCGCCGGTGGCGTGGACCGCC
>CAZITY010000032.1:6192-7527 GCA_964542445.1 uncultured Halobacteriales archaeon
TGATTGTTTCTGGGACGCGAAACCAGGTGTGTCCAGTTGTATAGACATACGCCATGTCGGTGGTTCCGATGCCAGTGCCAGCGGCACCAAACGCTCCGTGCGTTACGGTGTGAGAGTCGGTACCGACAACGATTTCTCCTGGACGAATATGGCCGTTTTCGGGGAGTACTTCGTGCGAGATTCCCGTACCCACTTCGTAGAACGTTTCGATTCCTTTCTCCTCAATAAATTGTCGCATGTAGCTCTTATCGTTCGCATCTTCAACGTCGTTTGAGGGGGCGACGTGGTCGATGATTGTGACGATTCGGGACGGGTCCCAGACGTCATCGATTCCTTCATCCTCGAAGGTTTGGGCTACTCTGACTGTCGCGTCGTGGGTCATAGCGACATCGACGTCACAAACGAGATGATCGCCAGGTGATACTGACTCCGGGTCGGTGTCAGCGCCGCGGGCTAGTATTTTTTCTGCTATGGTGCTTCCCATAGCGGGAATGATTAGGGGAGATGCCCATATAGTTACTTATTACCACACAGGCAGGAAAGAGAATTCCGAGAAGAAAGGCAGTGGTTATTGGGCGTCCCAGATTTTCTCTGGCATCGGGAGGTTTTCCCAGATACTCGGATCGAGTGGTTCGATATCAAGATCGAATTGTTCGGTAAACATCCATTCTAATTGGCGGGTGTGTTGGCCGGAATGCCAGGTGGTCCGTTCAAAGAATTCGTGGATCGTTGGGTTGCCGTAGTATACGTCGGCGCGGTCGTCCCAGTTTCGGTCTTGGCCGGGGCCATGGTACCAGTCCCGGAGTCTCGTCTGGATGTGTTTGCCGTAGGTCCGGATCGCTTCTGGTGAGCGGTTTGCCCATTCGGGTTCAACGATAGGGCTGTTGAGGGGTGGGTTGTCTTCGTGTTCGAGGAACATTTCAGGGATGCTGAATGCGTGAAAGGTGAGTTCACCGATGCTTCGGGGTCGATTCGGGATGTCGACGGTAAGGTGGTCGGCGGTTAGTAGTTCAGTGTAATCTTGCAGGGTGGTGAGAATTCGGTTGAGTCGTCGGTAGAGTTCGTCGACAGGAATGATGTCGGCTTCGTGTTCGACGCCGCCGAGTTCGGCGACGTTTTCGATTTGTTGAGCGTGAGCCCATTCGTCACCTCGTTGGATGATGGGTACTTGGCGGGGCATGCCTTGTTGTTCCATGTCGTCGAGGATACTCGAGTCCTCCATGATGTTGTGGGAGTGGAAATCGACGTTGTTGCGTTCGAGGAATTCTTTCGCTCGGAGGCAGCTTGTACAGCCGGTGGCCCAGTATAAATGGACGTCGTGAGCGTTAGTGCTCA
>CAZITY010000032.1:7568-14179 GCA_964542445.1 uncultured Halobacteriales archaeon
TAGGTGAAGCGAGATAGTGGAAATGGTAGGGGGCAGTAACTGAGGGACACGAACTGTTAATATAAATGCTGGTGTGTGTGAATGTATGGCACTCGGGTGGAAAGATGATCGGTGGCTCCCGTTTTTCCAGGGAGTGGTTTCCCAGATTCACCCGGTGTTTATGTTACCGCCGCTTGCTGCGTCGTGGTTTGGGGCGTTTTTTGCGAGAGATGTTTCGATTACGGTTGGGGTGCTTCACATGTTCGCGATGTTTTTTGCTGTGTATACAGCGCACCTCAAAGACGGGTATGTGGATTATTATGTCCGGGGCGAGGACAGCTCTCATCCATTGTCCGCGTCGGCATGTCGGGTGTTGCTAGTGGGGGCGAGTGGTGGATTTATTTTAATGACTGGGATCCTCAGTGTGGTGGTTAATATCTCGATAGTGCTGTGGACTGTGCCGACGTGGATTATTGCGTATTTACACGCACCGTATTTAGATACGAATCCCCTAGGAGCGACGAGTGGATATCCAGTGGGAATCGGTCTGTCGATTATTGGCGGATATTATGTGCAGGCTGAGGTTGTGTCGATGGCGATCATTGGCTATGCAATAGTGTTGGTATTCGTGCTTATGGGGGTGAAAATAATTGATGACGAGCAAGATTTCGTGTGGGATCGGTCATTCGGGAAACGGACCATATCCGTCGTGTTAGGGAAGGGGAGTGGACGAGAGATTGCAGCTGGGTTATTCCTCATCAGTGGTATCGTGGTACTTTGGGGAGCGGTATCTGGTGCGTTCCCGCGTGGATCACCGATCGCGAGTTGTGTGTTCGGTGCGCTTGCCGTCATTGCACTCCGGAAACCGGCACCGGTTGCAACGATGCTACTAATTCGAAGCGTCTATGTGTTTTTCGCGGTTCTTCTCGGGATACTCTTATTTGAACCGTTCGCAGATTTTGCGCTCCCGGACATCGGTCTGCTCGGTCGATACACCTATCTCGTTACCGAACTGTGGTTTGGGGCAATTGCGAGTGTTCTTTTGTACTATGCTCGCGCGGTACGGGAAGCTGTGAAAACAATCCTTGTCGTGTATCCCGTGGCATATGTGTGGGATTGGTATACCCTTACTGTGGGTGTTTTTTCGGTCACGTTGCGAACCGGCTATGAGGTGTTTGGGATTCCCGTTGAGGAACACGTGTTTATGCTTGTGGTGCCCGCGTTAGTGATTGGTATTCACGAAACCTTGCGCTCTGTAACACTAATTCCCGAAGTCGCTGACACGGACTAGAAGGATCCGCGAGGAAGTAGATGGTTCGTGGAATTATAGGTGGCCGGCAGTCACCGAGTGTGATAGTGCGTTACGATTTGGTGCGTCGAATTTTTTCCCAGATGATTCTCGGGAGATATCGGATGATTCGAGGGAAGGTAAGGCCGAGTTGTGCAGCAAACGTTTGTTGGTCCCAGTAATCGTGCCAAGAAGTGATTCCTTCGGGAGAAATAGTTATGATGGTCGCAACGGGAAGCGTCGCGGTGTTGCCGGTCGGCGGAATACCTTCGAATGTCCCCGTGTGCGTTCCGGTGTATGTGAGTTCCACGGCGATTTCGGATTCAGTAGCGATGACACTTTTGATGTCAGCTGATATGTCAGGGAACGCGTCGAATACCGTTTTCATATAGTCATGGAGTGCAGTTCCCGAGACCCCCTCATCAACGAGAGGGTCGTAGAGAATCCCATGGGGAGCGTATGCCGCGAGATAATCATCTAGATCTTGGTTATTGAATGCCACGTAGGCATCATTTACGGGTGGTGGCAGATCGGGATTGGTCATTGGGGTATTGTCCAAAGGCGCGACATTAAGGTATTGAGTCGTGAGTATCGATGGTGATAAAAAGCACAAATGAAGTTATTCGTCAGTGAACGACGATAGTGATTCAGAGCAATCGGAACAGATATCGGTATCAGGGGCGACTTCTGCGTCACAGTTGGGACAAAATCGAAGGTAACAAGCTGGGCCACCCATACATGGGATAATGAACTGGCTACGCCAAAGAATTACTGGAAAGAAATCACGAGCTGGGTAGACTTGGGAGTCATCGGGGAGCATTTTTTATGATTGGTGACGAAACGAAAAAGTATGAGTCAAGGATTAACACGCCAATCCGTCCTCAAGTCCCATACCGTCGTTGATGTGGATGTCCACCTCAGTAGCGCGACGAGTCTCCCTGAAGATCTCGAACCGTACGTCGAGGAACCACATCTCTCCCGATTACGACGGCACAACAAACGACCGATCATGACGAATGATGCCTGGGATCGGTCGCTCGGCGGAAAAATTGATGATAATTACGCGATCGAAGGGCCAGATGGTTTGGAACAAACGCTCGTCGAGGAATTTGGGGTGGACTATCCGGTTTTGAACCCGACTTCAGGGTTGCCCCGGATTCCATCGTCGGGTTTCGCTGTTGAGATGATGTCGGCGTACAATAACTGGATGCTCGATACGTTCCTTGACGCATCGGATTGTTTCTATGGGTTAGCCGCGATCGCGCCGCAACATCCAGATAAAGCAGCGGAGGAGCTAGATCGGTTAGGGGATGAAGACCAGATTGTTGGTGTGTATATTCGGACTTCGGGGCCTAACCGGCCGCTTGGTGATCCGTCGTATGATATTATGTACCAAGCCGCCCAAGACAATGACCTAGCTATTGGGTATCATGGTGGGGCGCAAGACTTCCCACATGACTTCTCGAAACAATATCAGACAGTAGAGACGTTTCTAACGACGCATGCGTTGGCGCATCCATGGAGTCAGATGTTGACGCTCACTAGCCTCATAGTTCAGGGCGTACCAGTGAAATTCCCGGAGTTAAATTATGTGTTCATGGAAGCCGGTCTTGGATGGGCTGGGTATTTGATTAGTCGACTCAACATGGAATATAAACGGCGGCGGAGTGAGGCGCCTTTGTTGGAAAAACCACCGGAGGAATACATTCGGGATACGTGTTACTTTACCCAGCAACCGCTCGGTGAGTTCAGTGATCCGCAGAACCGGCAACGAACAATTGATATTGTAGGGCCAGAGTCGATTGTGTTCGCGACGGATTTCCCGCATTGGGATTTCGATCATCCCTCAGTGTTGGACGAAATGTTCCAGAATGATTATCACACCGAAGAAGATCGAAACAAGGTCCTCGGCGACAACGCAATTGACATTTTCGATCTCAGTATTTAAATGACGAGTGCCGCGATACAGTTTTTAGGGATCAATGAAGAACGGGATACATGACTGATCACGTTGTTGCTAAGACGAGCGAACTAGATGCAGGAGATCGGATAGTGGTGGAGATTGACGGGATGGAGATTGGCGTGTTCAATATTGATGGAGAATATCGGTCGTTCGTAAATTGGTGTCCGCACCAATCAGGGCCGTGTTGTGAGGGGTCTGTACAGGGTCGGATCGATGCGTCGTGGGATTCAGATACGCTCGATACAACACTCTCGTACTCCAAGGAGGGCGAGATATTGAGCTGTCCGTGGCATGGGTGGGAATTCGATTTATTGTCCGGGGATTGTTTGAGTGATGATTCCGTTCATCTGCCGTCATTTCCCGTAACGATTGAGGGTGAGCAGATCATCGTGTCGACTTAAACCCGTATGGGGACTCGCGCGGCACAGAACCGGGAAAAGTCTCCTATTGGATAGGGTGTGGAGAATTCTGATGGGTAGCGCTTGCTTGTGTCGTCTAGGGAATAATTCTGGGGTTATGGATAGATGAGGAGAGCATCTAGTCCCACTAACAGTCATTTGGTACCATAGCCATAGTTACCTGTATGGGGATTAATACAGTGCATCAAACACCAGCTGAAAATGCTCTCACGATACTCGTAAGTGGGCTTGTCAGTGGGCTCATCAGGGGATCGTTATGGGAAGCATTCTTCACACGGGATCTAACCTAATGCCGTTAATTGGCGCTCTGTACGGCAAACCCACTGTCATGGGTGGCTGGGTCACTCACCTCCTTAATAGCGCCGTCATTGGAGTGTTGTTCGCGATAATTCTCACTCGCCCATCGATACGAGATCGCATTGATACAGTGACTGAGTACCTGATTGCCGGCATACTATACGCGACCTTCGTAGGAATCGTGACGGCCGGGATCATGCTCCCTATCACCATGAACGCCACCAGAGCACAACACCTCCCGGAACCGGCAATCGCCATCACAGGAGTGATCGGAGAAATCCTCATCGTCATTTCGGTCGGCGTGGCCCATCTCGCCTATGGATTTGTACTCGGTGTCGTCTTTAATTCCGCGTACTCACCAACGAATCATCCATCCCCCCGACGCCTAATTTCGCATCGGCGTGATGCCGGACAATAACTGGCCGCACTACCTAAAAGCCCTGTCAACCTTCCCTAGGCCGTTCGGAAAATGTGCTGTAGAATATCGTTGCGGAAGTCAGACACCATCAATTGTTGCTCGATACGCACGAATCGATTCGAGTGCTTCGTTGATGTGAGTGGCAGCCTCTGGTGCGTCTCCAGCAAGTTCAGTGAGGATATGTTCATGCCGAGCGAGTTTCCCATGATCCGCCCCCGCATCACTGTTAGCTAGTTTACTGAACTGGTTTGATTGATTCCGTAAGCGTTCACGAGCAGTTTCTTGTTTGGTTGCCGCAGCAGCCTCTTCGAGCTTCTCTGCTGCGTGTTGAAGATCACTCTGGGTCATATAGTATGATACGTAATTGATTCATTTAATGAATTCTTTAACAAATACAGTCTGGTTATTGGGTGTAGTATTCCAACAATATTCAGATCGTATTAGTACCTGGTTGGGTTTAACTCATTCCTCTGTTATCCGGCTAATTGCCACAAGCAATCCACGCTGCCAATAGGACGGATCACTTTTTCGGAGGAATGTTCGGTTATGTTGATCCGGTTTCGATTGGGGCATCAACGAGATTCCCCCATTCGGTCCACGATCCATCGTAATTCACCGCATCCTCATATCCGAGTAACTCGTGGAGCGCGAACCATGCAACGGACGATCGTTCACCGATCCGACAATACGCAATCGTTGTTTCTTCTCCATCTATCCCTTCGTCCTTGTATAACTCCTTGATCTCGTCCCGAGTTTTGAACGTACCGTCATCGTTCGTGACGGCGGCCCACGAAATATTCTTCGCTCCAGGCACATGGCCCCCTCGTTGTGCGGTTTCTTGGAG
Source organism: uncultured Halobacteriales archaeon (assembly GCA_964542445.1). GTDB lineage: Archaea > Halobacteriota > Halobacteria > Halobacteriales > Hikarchaeaceae > CAZITY01. Next base: position 12,777 of record CAZITY010000032.1, read on the forward strand.
TCCGGGTGGGGCGAGGATTTCACCACTGAACTCTTCGGGTGACCGAACATCAACCAGTGGTAATCCCCGGGAAATCGCTTTCTCAACATCTTCTCGATAGGCCCGGATATTCTCTCGCGGACCAGCAGCCTCATAATCGACCGCTGGGAACGATGGAACGTCACTCGTCGTTGGGTAATCGTTTTCGAGCCAGTACTCCCGACCACCGTCTAGAAGATAGACATCGTCGTGCCCGTAGTATTTGAACTGCCAGTAGGTGTATGCCGCGAACCAATTCGAGTTATCTCCGTACAGCACAACCGTGGAATCATCACTAATACCATGGCTACCGAGTAGATCCTGGAATTCGGTTTTGTCGAGAATATCTCGGCGGGTTTGATCCTGTAACTGGGTTTCCCAATTGAACCCTATCGCGCCAGGTGCGTGTTCGTCCTCGTAGGCCTCGGTGTCCACGTCAACTTCGACAAGTCGATACGCCGGGTCATCACGTTGGAATTCATCGAGGTTATCTTCAACCCAATCAGCTGTTACCAATACGTCTTTAGCATAATCTGCGCTAGTCATGTGCAGTTCAAAGCAAGGATTGGTAGGGAAATAGGCGTGGTCTAACCGGTTATATCCGACAATGCTTCTTGATCTAGGACAATTTTGCCGCTACTTCCATGGTGTAGCATATAGCGATGCAAATAACTTCGGAACTGAACACAATCTAACCTCTCCAGCCTTGCACCGAGCTACATTTAACGGATGAAGAGGGGAGCCATTCTCTTCTCGATACCGATATTGATTCCCACAGCAATTCCCAAGTATCAGGCCAGGGTTGCGGGAACTGAAACCCTCCTCGGATTTCCCAGTAATATTTTCCGGGATCTATGCGATCCGGCTATGAGGCAGAACGGCCCGCCCCCGTAAATACCAACAGTCCACCACATATAGCGATATACCCACACTATCACTCCGGCAACATCCCCCTTCTTTCGTCTACGAGTGAGGAATGATAAGGTAACATTAATTAGTCTAAAATGGTTTCGGTTGCAGTATGACCTGGTCTAATCAGGACTGGTGGCCGAACCTATTGAACGTTGACTATCTTGACGATAACATCCGTGACCTCGGGCCGTACGACGCAAACTTCAACTATGCGGAGGAGTTCCAGAAACTCGATCTCAACGAAGTAAAAGCAGACATCGAGGACGTGATGACAACCTCGCAGGAGTGGTGGCCGGCCGACTACGGCCATTACGGCCCGCTATTTATTCGAATGGCGTGGCACAGCGCAGGGACCTATCGCACCTGGGACGGCCGCGCGGGCGCCTCCGGTGGTCTTCAACGCCTCCCACCAGAGAGCAGCTGGCCCGACAACATCAACCTCGACAAAGCCCGTCGACTCCTTCAACCAGTGA
>CAZITY010000032.1:14213-27950 GCA_964542445.1 uncultured Halobacteriales archaeon
CGGCCGGAAATTGTCGTGGGGTGACCTAATTGTTCTCGCTGGAAACGTCGCCCTCGAATCGATGGGCTTCGAAACTTTTGGATACGCCGGTGGCCGTGAGGACGAATACAAAACCAACGAAGCAGTCGACTGGGGACCCGAACAAAATTGGGAAGAAACCTCACCCGAGCGCTTTGACGAGGACGAAGGCAAGCTCAAAGAACCACTCGCTAACACCGTGATGGGACTCATCTACGTGAACCCTGAAGGTCCGTATGGCGAACCAGACGTCGAAGGATCAGCGAAGAACAACCGGGACGAGTTCGACCGTATGGCGATGGATGACGAGGAGACAGTTGCGCTCATTGCCGGTGGTCACACCTTTGGGAAAGTCCACGGTTCTGACGACCCTGACGAACACCTCGGTCCCGAACCCGAAGCTGCACCGATCGATGAGCAGGGCCTCGGTTGGGAACACGACCTTGACGAGGTGCCCGGCATGATTACGAGTGGTATCGAAGGCCCATGGACCAACAACCCAATCCAATGGGACACTGGGTATCTCGACAACTTGCTCGACAACGAATGGGAAGCCCACGTGGGCCCCGGTGGTGCGTGGCAATGGCGGCCAGTCGATGCGGACTCAATCGAGCACGCACCAGGCGCCAAGAACCCATCGGAGACAGAGCAACCGATGATGTTGACAACCGACGTCGCCCTGAAGAAAGACCCCGACTATCGGGAGATCTTAGAGCGCTTCAGAGAGGATCCTGACGAGTTTCAGGAAGCCTTTGCGCGGGCATGGTACAAACTCATCCACCGCGACATGGGTCCGCCCGAACGGTTCCTCGGTCCAGAGGTCCCTGATGAAGAGATGATTTGGCAGGATCCAATCCCCGATGCCGACTACGATCTGATCGGGGAATCCGAGATTGAGGAGCTCAAAACGGAACTCATCAACTCGGATCTTTCCATTCCACAATTAGTCAAAACTGCGTGGGCATCCGCGTCTACATATCGCGACAGTGACAAACGTGGTGGTGTGAATGGCGCCCGAATCCGTCTCGAACCGCAACGGAACTGGGAGGCGAACGAACCAGAAGCGCTAGATTCGGTTCTTGCAACGCTGGAAACGATTCAGGATGAATTCAATAGCTCGCGCTCGGATGGGACGAAAGTATCGCTCGCCGACCTTATTGTACTCGGCGGTAATACCGCAGTCGAGCAAGCAGCAGCGGACGCCGGCTACGACGTAGAGGTGCCGTTCGAACCGGGGCGCACTGATGCCTCACAGGAGCAGACTGATGTTGACTCCTTCGAGGTCCTCGAACCGAAAGCAGATGGTTTCCGGAACTACCTTGGCGGCGGGTACGAGAACCGTCCCGAGGAGCGATTAGTCGATAAAGCAGACCTGTTGACGCTATCAGTCCCTGAGATGACGGTGCTGGTCGGCGGGATGCGCACACTAGGAGCCACGTACGGAGATTCAGACCGCGGCGTCTTCTCGGATCGACCGGGAACGTTAACAAACGACTTCTTCGTGAACCTGCTCGACATGGGCTATGAGTGGGCGTCAGTATCGGAGGACGATGAGGTCTTCGAGGTTCGCAACAGAGAGACAGGCGAAGTCGAGTGGGAAGCCACACGATTCGACCTTATCTTCGGCTCCAACGCGAGGCTTCGTGCTGTGGCGGACGCCTATGGAGCTGACGACGGTGAAGAGAAATTCGTTAATGATTTCGTAGACGCGTGGAGCAAAGTGATGCACCTCGATCGGTTCGACCTCAACTAACTCACTCCGTTTTCACCAACTATTGTATCGCAGTACACGTGACGATTGAGAGTATTCTATCGTGTTCTTGACAGTCGGAGAGTTCGAAAATACTGACGGTAATCCAGTCGTCGAGAATAAGATTAGCAGGGGAGCATCATTGCCCAGTACTACCCTGGTGATCTAGATTTCAAGCAGGGTGGGTATGGGATTCGGTAACTAAAAGGATCATTTGTGTGAAGAGGGGTATTTTCGGGTGACCTGCTGTTTGTTAGTCTACGAGTAATGACAAATCCAATCGATGACAAAGTCAAGACGGCGCTCCAATCCTATACCGTCATCGCGGTTATCGCGATTCTCGTTGGTGCCGTGGTTGTCCCGCCGGCTGTCGCGTTCACAGCGGACGATGAGCAACATGTCGCCGTCGTTAGTATCGATGAATCAATCACCGCCGAGTCGGCAAAAGCGACGACCCAGGAGCTCAGGTCGCTCAGGACGAATGAATCTGTCAAAGCCGTTGTGCTGAAGATTTCAAGCCCGGGTGGTGGCGCAGCGGCGAGCGAAGCCCAGTATATGGCGGTGAAACGCCTCGCGGAAGAAAAACCAGTAGTAACCAGTGTTGATTCGATGGCCGCCTCCGGGGCGTATTACACGTTGTTACCTAGTGACCGCGTGTTCGTCAAACCCGGGTCGCTTGTTGGGCACGTTGGTGTGATCGCGTCAGCACCCACTGAGGGACTTCCACCAGTCGTTACGTCCGGTCCAGATAAAGCCCACGGAGGAATGACCCAAGCGGAATTCCGCGCGACAATTGAAACAATGAAACGGGATTTGTCGGAGCCGTGATGAACGAACGGGGCGATGAAATCACGATACCTCGGACAGAAGTTGCCAAAGCAAAGGTTTTTATCGGAGCACGAGCGGTCGAAAACGGGTATGCTGATCAGATCGGGGCACTTGAAGCGGCGATCAGTGCCGCTGCTACCGAAGCTGGAATTTCTGAGTATTCCGTGAGTTACCGGAATCCATATGACTTTTCAGCCGGCACGATATTCCTCGAAAACGGTTCAAATTCCGATAACTCCACGATAACATATTCCGGGACGTCCCCATTCGAGTTTGAAGGCGTCGAGACAGTCCAATTCCTCATGCTCTATGGCATCCCGCAAAACCAGGAGGTGATCATGCATGCAGACGAATGAAATACTCAAACGCATCGGTCTCGGCGTACTCCTCTTTAGTCTGATTGTCGCTGGTGGCGTAGGCTTGATTGGTACGGAGTCCGCTGACCAACCGGCGGTTGATGGGCAATCCATCGATGCGTTCGACACCGACGATATGATGACTGATGTCCCCGCAGACACCGGAGCTATCGAACTTACTGAAAATGCGAAGGGTGATGTGGTGGTTATTGATACGAGTCACGGTGCGACCCTGACTCGAGATCAACTTACACCGATCGTTGAAACGCTCACGGACAACGGCGCAGAAGTCCGGTTTCTGACCGGAGAAAACGGGGGGGGCGACCGAGTCCAGACAGTAATTCGGACTTCAACGCGAGTCTTCGCGAAGCAGATGCCTATCTCGCGTTCGGGGCAGAACAACAATACACCCAGAGTCAAATCAATGGGCTAGAATCATTCGCGAACGCTGGTGGTCGAGTACTAATCACAGAAGAACCTGCGCAAATGCAACCAACGATCCTTCTTATTGGTGTCAGACCGACTCAACAAACAGCCCCAATGCCATTGGCACCAGTAACCTCGCGGTTCGGGATTAGTATTGGGAACGGGTACCTGTTCAACATGCACGAATACGATACCAACCATCGGGACATTTACGCGACACCGACCGATGATAGTGAACTTACCGCTGGTGTTGAGCAGTTAGTGTTCCATGAGTCGACACCAGTTCGAGGACCATCAACAATTGTGCGGGCAACCGAGGGAACTGAACTCTCAGAAACCCGGAAAGAAGATCGCTATGGGGTTGCCGTCCGATCAGGGAACATGATTGTCGCTGGTGATTCATCGATCTTTGGGCAACAGTACATTCATCGCGGTGATAACGAGGTTTTCGCGGGCAATGTCCTCGATTTCCTCGTAGGCGGCACGAAAACTCCAACCAATGCACCAGTCCCAACGGCACCCGATGACCAAGCTCCCCAACGGAACGCTCCCACCCCACCTACTCGATAACCGCACAGAAACTGCCTCAGTAGCAACTCACGTTATCCGCAGTTGAATTGGGAACTAGTGATAACGAATTCCCAATCATCAAATAACTAATACTCTGACGATACAGGGCACTCAACTCGATTTGGATGCAACGATTTATCTAAAATTCTCGCCGTTTGGTTCCTGAAAGTCGGATCTCTGGTTGCGTAACAAGGAGGATACCTTCAATACTAGAGATCCCGAGAAACGGTCTTTTGGGATCGCACCAATACCAACTAATTTTGGAGAAAAGGCGTAGGGTGCACGTTGTGCGGAGGGTATGATCAAAAATATGGTTTTTAGTGGATATGTCACCCTCAAATCCCGACGAGAACCACCTGACTAACTCCCCATGGAAAATCGAGGTAGTCTGTGTCGAGCTGTCGTTACGTCTGTCGGCAGTTTGTACTGGTTACTGTTGAAGGAAATCAAAACCTGATTTTCCTCACAGATAACGAAACATGATTAAAAAAGTGACGTAGGCACCGACTGTCGAAATCACTGGGGCGAGATTTTGCATGAGTACGACACGACCCGTTGTCGATGGATCGAAGAGATCCGTGGCATCCGGGAGATCCTCCGGTTTCTCATCACCGATTCGTGGTGGTTCATCTCCGGGTTCTTCGGCCGCAAGCGCACCCACCGACACAGACATCTCTTCATCTCCTCGAACTCCTTCCGAGATAGAGAATGTGCGTGTCGCGCGGCCCCAACCGAGTCCAACGATACTCATGGTCGCGATGATCACAAACGAGGCAGGGATACCGATGGCGGAGAGCGATATCACAATGCCGGAGGCGACAACCGCCACCATGATGGCAGCGGTCAAAGGGAGGTCTGTAAGGTCGTTCCCAATGGTTTCCAGTGTCCGTCGGGCAATTGTCAACGCCCCGACAGTGACCGCTATGGAGCCGACTAAGATTAGGAAGTTCAGATCCATGCCCGCCCCGTACAGTGGCGCGATCGCATTGGCAATGTTGGAGGTCCCCGACGAGAAGGCCATCAGACACCCGATTGAGATGAGTATAAGAGTCCCAACGAACTCCCGGCGGGTAGTATTCGGTCCGGGTCGCGGAACTGGAACCACACCGGATCGGTCAAGTTGGATAAGGGCCCCCTCAGAAGACGTGATCGCCACCCATCGGTTGATTGTGGGGTAGATGTAGCGACCGATCATCACGGACACCCAAAATCCAACTAGGGGGGCAACGATCCACCAAATCGCGATTTCGCCCATGACGACCCAATTGAGTTCTCCCGTCGCAACACCAAGACCGGCGATCGAACCAACTGCAGTCATCGATGTCGATGCGGGAATCCCGACATAGTTCCCGATGAAAAGCGCACCGCCAATGAAGAACAGGACGATGATACTCGTTTCTATCGTAAAAACACCGGGATCCAACACTAGATCACGACCGAGCGTGTTGACAACACGGCGACCGATGGTCCAGGCCCCTACGAAAAAGAAAATCGACATCAAAATACCGGCAGATATTTTCGTGATTGCTCCGGCTCCGACAGCCGGTCCAAAAGAAGGACCAGTGTTTGATCCACCAATGTTGAACCCCACAAACACTGCAACAACTAGGCCAATACCGATCAAAATCCCCACCATAGATTAGGAGTGTGTAGCAACGGCTACATTTCTAAGAAAACCCGCAAGCTTCCGTACGTTCCCTCGGCAAGTGTGAATAATCATGGCACCTCACTTTTTTTCTTTTTCAGCGGCGTTTGGATTGGTCTCTTCGTCGCCATCGTCAAACTGTTCTTCGATCTCTCTACGACTTGGTCGCTCTTCGACTCGCTCGTTCACCTCCTGGAGTTGGTTGATGATGGACTCAATATCCGACGAGAGAGCGGCCTCGACATCGTGCGTGACTTTCTCGGCGACCTTCTCTTCTACATCCTCCGTTACCTCCTGTCTGACCTTTTCACCAACGCTTTTAGTTACTTCCTCAGTGATCGTCTCTCCGACCTTCTCGGTCATCTCTTGGGTCATCCACTCTGGATTAAACCGTGACATCTTCCACCCGACGTGGATGATGTATGAAATCAGTGCCCCTAGCCCGAACGCAATCCCAATATTCGTTCCGACAGTCAGAATCAGGACAATGGCGAGGAAAATGAGAATTCCATATGCGAGATCAACTGAAAAGTCGATTTGATTAGCCTTCACAGTATACTATAAGGACCTGCACTCTTTTCCCCTTTAGGATACAAAGCCAAGGATTCCCGGGGTTCACCCTGATCCGTAAACCCACTAGCAAATGATTGGAATTGACTAAATGAACCTCCCAGCATCCCTCGCTGTACAAAATACCCTAATAAACAACTCTCTCAAACCTTGAATTTCAGTACTTACAAGAAAAGTAAATGCTGTCAAAAACAGTCCATTGAGATTCAGTGTACACCACTGTAGAGCTATCAGTCAATTCACTCATCGAAGCATCGTGCCGAGAGAATCCAAGAGGCCAAATAAATTATGCCCGGGGAGGGGTTTGAACCCTCGACCTCCGCATATCCCAGGTCCGACCCCAATAACGGGGTGGAGCGGAGTCATCCGCGCCTAGAGTTCGATCCCTATGAGTGCGGCGCTATGACCAGCTAAGCCACCCGGGCCCGGTGGTTTTTTGTAATGAGACTATCTTTAAGCTTCTTATCTTCTTCATGGGCACCCGGCGGTTTTATCAACTCCGGCCGCGGGACTTCACATAATGAGCGTTCCGGAGATCGTGTCCGAAAAGCTCGAAGGAGAGGAGCCAAAGAGGACGGTCCCGCTCGGCGGGGACGATAAATTAGTAGTCACTCCCACGAGGACGCTCGTGTATCGAGCTGAAGGGTTATTGAGTGGAGAATCGGTCGAAGAGTATTCGCATGAAGCTGATCGAGTGAGTGTCAGTGAAGGCCGGCGGAAAAGCACAATCCGCCTCGATCACGGGATCGATGGGGAAAGTGAGTTTACGATTCCGTCATCGAAAATAGATGGCGCGTTAGCATCCGTGCTATGGGGGGTGTTATCGGTAAATGAAGTGACGGCTGAGGATGAACCGATTGATGAGGTCTTTCGATTAGGGGAGTTAAGCGTCCTCATTACCGAAGACCGAATTATCAAACACATCGGGTCGGATGTCTGGGATGAAGAATTCGAAAAATATGATTTCGAGGAGGTAACTGGACTCGACATCGAGGAAGGCGAGGTGTCATCCCAAATTATCGTACGGGTCGACGGGAGGCCGCAACGAATTAAGATTCCGAGTAGTGACGCGCCGAGAGTACGGGAGCGGATCGAACGCTCATTACTCGATTATCATGGGTTCGACTCGCTCACTGAGTTCACACGGCATGTTACGCCATCGGAAGACGACGGTTCAGATGACCGCTCACCTGCAGACGCCGATACCGAAGACGAGTCTTCATCGAGTCAGTCTTCGATTTCTGTCACCGGAGCCGATTCGATCTCGCTTCACGAAACGAACGAAGAATCAGGTGAAACGATCGATGTATCCGCGGAACTCTCGGAGCTACGGGACGCTGTCGAACAGCAAAACGAATTACTTGAATCCTATCGAGATACCATCGAGCAGTTAATCGAAGAGCTCCGTCGCGGCCGATAGCTCCGAATGAGTCTCGTGATTTATTCGCGGCCAGTTACTTTCCGAATACACGACGACCCGAACGGTCCTAACTCCTCAGCGTCGAATTGAATAAAGTACCCTGTTGAGAGCGATGCACCACACCGACGGCACGAAAACTCTCCGTCTTTCGAGGTGACTTGGCTTTCGAACCGAACAAACGTTCCCCGTTCCGGAGTAAGTAACGTACCGTCACGCGTAATTATTCCCCGATTGACAGCAGCGTCAAGAATTTCTCGTTGGAGTTCAGGATCCGTCGTGATGGTTTCTAGGTGATCGATCGCTGTCGCAATCGACACGGTGTCGTACTCTAGGTTCGCAAGCAACTCGATACCTAGTTCTACCGGATGGTCCACCACACGTACAGCTAGGTATTGAGCAAGCGACTATAACATTCACTCACCCCCAGGAGTGCAGGGCCACCTGAATGTGCTATTCTTAACTCACCGAACAGCGAATCGCCCCTAGAGGGTATGGACGTACTCAAGCGCCAACTCGCCGGAGGCTCGCTCATCGCGCTCGTCGTCGTTCTCGGGTGGATCTTCCTCCCAGATCCCATCCTCATGGTTACCACCGGCCTCAACACCCCGTGGTTCCCGCTCATCCTTATCGGTCTCTATCTCATCAGGCCGTTTTTCATCTGGCCGATCGTCGCCATCTCAACGATCGTCGGCTACCGCTACGGCCTCACGTTTGGATTACCCATTGCGCTTCTCGGCACCGTTTTCACGAGCCTCCTCCCCTACTATGTTGGGCGCTACACCCACACCGACCACGGCCTCCTCGGAACCGCCACAACCACCGCCACTGCCTACTTCGACACCGTCGGTAGCCTCCGCGGCCTCATCGCCGCCCGCCTCGCCCCAACCCCTGCAGAACCCATTTCAATCGCCGCCGGACTTAGTTCCATCACCCTCCCCACATTCATCATCGGGACCCTCATCGGGGAACTCCCATGGACCATCTCCGCCGTCCTCATCGGCGAATCACTCCACCACCTCACCCGCAACGACCTCGCCATCACCAACCCCCCGCTCATCATCGGCGGCACCCTCACCGCACTCATCCTTCTCGCCGGTCCCCTCTACCGATACGCCAAACACACCACCAACACTGACCACTCACCGTTTAACTAAACTACCCAACACGAACTCAAGTGACCGTTCGGCAATCACCGAACCCAAAACGTATCGCTACAATCCATCACAACCCCATGATTCGGGCACACATACTTACAATGTCGCCGCTCAAGCCCCCGATCACACATCGGACACACCCGTGCCGCCGGCATACGCTAGTCACGAATCACGCCGACTACTTAACCCTGCACCCCTAGCACTCACTCCACCCGCAACCTGAGCAGGTTTTACAGCCTTCCGAGAAATACAGCGACATCGACCCGCATTCGGGACACTCTGGGCTTTCTCCCGCATCGATCAACGACTGCGTCGAATCCCCGGACACGACCTTCCGCCCGCCGTCAGGTTCCTGTTCTGGTAACTCCGAGGTGTCTGCAACTTCGTCTAGATTCCGTTGCTGTGGGTACGACAACCGTAAATCGCCATCCAAGTACCGCGCCATCGCCGTCCCCACTGCATCCGGAATCGATTGAATCTGCTCGCCTTTATCCCACGCCACTTTCGGCGATCGGATTCCTTGTAACTCATCCGCCAACTCATGGGGATCAACACCGGATCGTAACGCCGTCGACACCGTCTTCGCGAGCGCCTCCGTGAACGAATTCGTAAACCCACCCGAATTCCCGATCGTGGCAAACAACTCGAACGGCCGGCCCTGCTCATCCTCGTTAATATTCACATACAACTTCCCGTACCCTGTTTCAATCCGCTGGGTCACCCCATGCAACACATCCGGCCGCGGCCGCATCTCCGCATACTCATTCGTCTCAACGTCCACGAGCGCCGAATCTTCCTCTGTCACCTCGTCACGAATCGCGTCCTGCTCAAGGAACCCCTCGATCCCACCAAACACATCCGCTATTTGCTCCAACAACATCTCTGCTGCTTCTTCGTCATCCAACTCAGCAAACTCCGCGTTCTGCGCCCGCGTCGTCAACACCTGCTTCGACCGCGTCCCATCCCGATAATACGTCACACCCTTCCCCCCATGCTCATAAATATACTCGAATACCTCCGCTGCATCCGACTGCGACGCATTATTCGGCGCATTCACTGTCTTCGAAATCGCACTATCCACCCCAGCCTGACACGCACACTGCACCATCGCGTGCTCCTTCGCCGACACAGCACTTGTCACCACAAACAACTCCCCAATCGCATCCGGCACCGACGACAACCCCTCCACACCATCGAATTCGTTCGCCGCCATCTGTTCTTGCGCCTCCGCCTTCACTTCCTCGACATCGATATCGTTCGCCTCCAACACCCGCAAGAAATAATCATCGAACTCAACCAACATCTCATCTCCCTGCACATCATCACTCACATTCTTATAATACGCCACATTATAGATTGGCTCACACCCACCCGTCGTATTCCCCACCATACTAGTCGTCCCAGTCGGCGCTATTGTCGTTGTATTGTGATTCCTAATCTTGAACCCCTCTTCCCACTCACCAGCATCTAGCCCGGTTTGATGCTCGAACCATTCCTGATACTCCATTGGATCGGCGTACTTCGAATCAGCCCAGTTCGCGAACGAACCTCGATCTTGGGCAAGTTCGTGCGACATCCACTTCGAGCCATGATTAATATGCATCATTAGTTGTCGCGCAATCTCGTTCGCCGGATCGGACCCATACCGCAGGCCGAGTTGAATGTATAACTGGGCGAGCCCCATGATTCCGAGGCCAATTTTTCGATTTTCGAACACCGACTGTTCGATTTCCTCGACGGGGAAATCCGACATCGTCACAACGTTCTCAAGGAACCGCGTTCCGAGTTCAATTCGTCGATCGAATTCATCCCACTCGATCGCATCCTCAAGAAACGCCGAAACACTGGATTCAAGATCCGTTGTGTCATGCGCCTCGGACCAGAGCCGCCAATCCGGCGGGCTGTCAGCCGCGATCGTTGACAGATTAATGTGCCCGAGGTTGCACGCTTCGTACTCCATCAACGGTTGCTCCCCGCAATTCTTCACATTAATAAACACATCATTACCGGCGTCGATTCCCGCGTAAAAATTGTGATGCCGATCAACCGTAATATTATACACATCCCCCCGGCCATCCGGCGTAACACTCGAAACTTTGTGATTCCCAGCGGGGACCATCATACCATTCGGTGACTGCTCTGCGGGATCAAGGATACGTAATGAATCGCCCGGACATAACTCACCAGCCGGTACTACCCCTTGATTCTGGGTTGGGATTTCATGATCCGTCGTACACCGAATAAACACATCTTCATCCGTTTCAACCCGGACTAGTTCGGCGTTTCTCCGCGTCAACCGCGGCTCACGACCCATCTGCACCTCAACCTCCTCCGTTTCCTCATTCAAACAATACACCGGCACAGCCTCACCAGCGTCCGCGAGCTCATCGATCCGAACACTCCCCCGTCCATCTGCTGTCGCGATCTGCGTCTCCCCAGTTATACACGGATTCGTCGCGAGAATCTCGTACTCCGAACTATCACCCGTCGGCGTGCTCTCCACCGGGAACGAATGCTCCTGATTCACCCGATCCAAATAAATCACACCCGGCTCACCGTTCTCCCACGCCCCCGCCACAATCCGCTCCCACAACACCGATGCCGGCATCCGGAGTTCCTCACCGACTGTCACGTACTCACCGAGATCATACCGCGCATACATCTCCTTTGTCTCTGCTGACGCCACATGCGGCTCGCCTGTCCGCGGATTAACGAACGTATACTCCTCGTCGTTCTGTAGCGCTTCCATGAACTCATCCGTCACGCCAACGGAAATATTGAAATTCGACAAATGTCCCTCCACCGCATTCCGAAGATGCTTCGGCACTCGTCCCTCCTCATCAATGAGTTCTCGAGCTTCCTCTAGCGCTTCATTGAATGTTGTATAGGTGAAATCGTCTGGGTCATTGAGTTTGAGCGTATGCGCTAATGAGACGTCCTTGTTCTTTGAATGAATGAACTCAACCACATCCGGATGGGACACCCGCATAATCGCCATCTGCGCACCACGCCGCGTCCCACCCTGTGCGATCGTCTCGCACATTTGATCGAATGTCCGCATAAATGTCAACGGACCAGAAGCTATGCCGCCGGTTGATCCGACCGGATCTCCATACGGTCGTAACCGCCAAAACGCATACCCACAACCTCCCCCGCTCTGAAATACCCTCGCGGCGTCCGTGGCTTTTTCATGGATATCTGTCAAGTCATCGTCAGGTGACATGACAAAACACGCCGAAAGTTGCTGGAGTTCGTCTCCGGCGTTCATGAGCGTCGGAGAGTTGGGCATGAAGCTGAGAGATTCCATTTGGTTTTGGAACTCGGTAGCGACAGATTCGACGCGAGATTTGATTTCCTCAGGGAGGGATGGGACGATGGTGTCGTAGGCGAATTTGTTGACGTTGTGTTCTGTTAGTGTTGTTTCAATATCGTCCTCGGGTGTGGTGCCAGGGCCGAATACTTCTTTGGCGAGTTCGTCGCGGCGTGGGTGGTCGGGTTTGAGTTGGTCGGGGGTGACGGTGAGTTCGATGTCGTGTTTTTGGGCTTCGTAGACAGCTTCGGCGAGCGCGATGTTTTTCGCGACACGTTTGAAGAGGTCATCCGGTTGTTCGATGAGGTCGCCGTTTTCGTCTTTCCGAAGGTATCTGGCGGGAAGAATATTGTTGTAGGCGTTGCTTGTCAGTCTGTCTTCGATGGTGTCGCCAGTGGTTCGTTTGACTGGGAGCGTGATGTCGTTGGCAGTGAGGTTTGGCGTACTCATTGGTTAGTGGTTGGTCGGGCGCGCGTTGTTGATTGTCGGTTGGTTCGTGTCATTTTTAGTAGTGGTTTGTGTGAAAGAGAGATGAATATGGTTCGTTGCGTTGTGATTTTCGCGGTTCGTTTGTGTCGTGTGTTTGATTTGTTTCAGTGATTTGTTCTAGTGGAGGTGTCTCTCGTTGTTTGAAGTTAGCAAAGCATGGATTGCGGTGGACCCTATTAATCGTAATTAGAGTGGAGTGAAAGTGATTCTTTCGCTTGTGAAACTACCAGACAGCACGTGGTTATGCACTGGAATTCGTAGGGGGATACACAGGGGAGTACTGGGGCGAAAACTGGTGAATTGTTGCCTCAGTGGCACATCCTCTGGTGGTCCTCGTTCCATACGAGCGTTATGCTGGCGTTGGGTCGAGTTGGGTGATGAAGTTTCGGATGACATCGTGGCCGACAGCGGTAAGGACGCTTTCGGGATGGAACTGGACGCACTCAATCGGATGCTCCCGGTGTCTAATGCCCATGACGAGCTCAGTTGACTCATGCATCGTGGTGGCTGTTACATTGAAACAATCCGGGACATCGGTCGCGATGAGCGAGTGATATCGACCGCCCTGGAATCCTTGATCGAGGCCCGTAAACACGCCCGTGTCGTCGTGATCGATTGCGGATGCTTTGCCGTGGATTGGTTCCGGCGCGCGGTCGACCGTCCCCCCGTATGCGTAGACTGCGGCTTCGAGACCGAGACACACACCGAGTGTTGGGGTAGTGTGACTGATACTGGTGAGGACATCCATGGTCACGCCAACATCTCGGGGGTTCTTCGGATGCCCGGGGCCGGGGCTGATAACAATCCCATCCGGGTCTGCGTCCCGGATTTCCTCAAGGGTAGCGGTGTTCAGAACGACGGTGGTGTCAGCGTGGGTGCTCACGTAATCGACGAGATTGTAGGTGAAGCTATCGAAATTATCGATGAATAAGACGCACGTCATTACCGAATCACCTCGGGCTGACTTGTTTCTATTTCCTCGAGCGCGACGAGGACACCTCCCATTTTGTTCTCGGTTTCTTGGTATTCACGAGCTGGTTGGCTGTCGGCGACGATACCGCCGCCGGCTTGCACGGTTATTCGATCGGGGTCGCCGTGTTCGATAGTGGCGGTTCGGATGACGATCGCGAAATCCGCGTCACCGTTCCACGCGTAGTACCCGATGCCGCCGCCATAGGGACCGCGGGCGGTTTGTTCGAGG
>CAZITY010000033.1:0-13106 GCA_964542445.1 uncultured Halobacteriales archaeon
AGTGGCAATCCTGAGGTGTATTACGTTCATGGGACACCGCCGGTGATCGAGAATCCCCCATGAGCAATCTACTATCCAACCCACGTGGCTGGGATGAACATGATTGGGACTACACGAAGGGGAGACCGGACGATAGCATTGATGTCTACCTATCCGCACCGATTCTGGACGGTTACTGGGACACGGACCGAACGTGTCGACATGCAATACAATGACAGTATCCACTTGATGGCAGCGGTCTGGGACACAGAGACCGAGACGCCGATCCACTTTGGGTCTGGTGTGCGCTATGATATCCGTCAGGACGGCACGACAGTTGCCGAACGGGTATTCTGGCCGATGCTCTCCCAACAGATGGGTATGCATTTTGGGGATAATATCGTACTACCAAACGACGGGCAGTACACCGTGCACGTTGAAATCGGGCCGATGAACGTGAATCGTGTCGGTTCATTTACGGGTCGGTTTGGATCCTCAGCTACAGTCGAGATGGAGTACCTCTTTAAACGCCCTTATCAGAATTCGATTACTAACCGTATTCTCGGAGAGCAAGCTGGCAATCCAGGAGCAGTTGACCCGATGAATATGGATATCCCACTCTCGACTGCTCCTGCGCCTACCGACTTACCGGGACGTATGCTTGGCGAAGAATCAAGTGGTGATGTTATTTTTGTTGCCACAGCGAGCAATTCTGGGAATGGATATTATCTGACGGTTTCACCACGAACCAAGTATAACAACTACGTCCTTCCGATGATGTCGGTGTCTGGGCAGCTCGTTCGTGACGGAGGCACTGTTTTTGAGGGCCCGTTACAATCCGCCATTGGTCCCGTTCGAAACTATCACTATGGGGCCACCGTCGACGCTATTAAAACGGGGGATACACTGATCATATCGATCGATGCCCCACCCCAGGTTTCTCGTCACGAAGGGTACGAAACGGCGTTTCTCGATATTTCAGAAGCAAGGATCGACGTTCCTTGATCACTCATTTTGAGAGTCTATCGCTGAACTACGGAGGAATTCTCCAAACGGACTCTATTCGATTCTCTGAAACTGAGAACAATAGTGATGGTTTGTGTTACCCTCTAGCTTGTTCAAACATCGTGATTGCTTTTTCTCGTTGTTCTTGGTGATCGACGATGGGCACATTATAGTCAGTGGAATGTGATTCTCGGGTTTCTGGGTCGAGAGTCGGCCAGTCGTGAATGATTTCAGTTGGTACAGTTTCAAGTTCAGGAACATAGGTTCGGACGTACTCGCCATCTGGATCGTACTGTTTACATTGACTGGTTGGATTGAAAATTCGGAAGTATGGTTGGGCGTCTGTCCCAGTTGAGGCGGCCCATTGCCAGCCACCGACGTCGTTTGCTGGATCGTGATCGATGAGATTCTCTCTGAACCAGGCGTAGCCTTCCCGCCAATCAATTAATAGGTCCTTTGTCAGAAATGATGCGACAACCATGCGAACACGGTTATGCATCCATGCCTCGCGGGTAAGCTGGCGCATCCCTGCGTCAACGAATGGGTATCCAGTAGTGCCCATTTTCCACGCAGACAGCGCATCGGGGTCATCTCGCCATTGGATGGGATGGGGGAACTCTTTGAAGTTCTCCGTGAGGAGCGACGGGTTGTTCCATAACACTTGGACAAAGAATTCTCGCCAAGCGAGTTGGTCGAGGTATGTTTCTGGTCCAGCGCGGCTATCCTCGTCAGTTGCGTTTTTGATGGCGTTTGTGATCCGGGTAATGATTTTTCGGATTCCGATTGATCCGAATCGGAGGTGTGGGGAGAGTCGGGAGGTAGCGTTTTTGGCCGGGAAATCACGGTCGTCTGCATATCGATAAATCGTTCCGGTACAGAACTCTTCGAGGTTGTGTTCGGCGGCAGTTACACCAGCTTTATGGATAGTGAAGCCTGGTGAGTCGAAACCGAGGGCTGAAAGCGAAGGAATCGATTCGCCAGTGACTGATTGTAATTGGTCATCACTAGGTGGAGCAATTGGATCGTCGTGAGACTTATTGCGCCATTTATCTGCGTAATACGAATATACCTTATAGTACTCACCAGCGTTGGTTGTAATGGAACCGGGTGGTTGGGATACGGCATCATGGACTGCCGTTGTTGTTATCCCGTGATCCTGTAACTGCTCTTTGATGCCAGTATCTCGGTTTCGGGCGATTGGCGAGTAATCGATGTTCCACGAAACATGATCGACGGAATACTGTTCAACTACCTCAGGAAGTACGGTTACAGGATCGCCGCGTTTGATGATGAGATCACTCCCGTGTGCGCGGTAGGATGATCGGAGCGATTCGAGAGACTCTAGTAAAAATTTGACTCGTGGTGCAGATCCATATGAGAGGATTGTCGGGTCAAGAATGAACACGGGGATGATCGAATCATCAGTTGTGCAGGAGAGCCCGCGGTTGTCTTTAACTCGAAGATCGCGGCGATGCCAATGAAGGTGCATACATAGTTCAGTTGCTATCGCCACTTTAGTATGCGTACTCGCAAACCCCCGGAATGGTGTCACTCTCTGTGGGATGTGGAAATGGTGATAAGTTAGGGGCTTTTTTGGGTCGTTTGGTTGAAATGTACATATGGCGGATACGAAGTCTATTGCGGATAAAACGGCCATAGTTACTGGTGCAAGTGCGGGCATTGGACGAGCTGCAGCTGTTGGTCTTGCCGCTAAAGGGACTGATGTGGTGCTTGCTGCTCGACGGCGTGAGAAGCTAGACGAGGTTGCTGCGGAAATTGAACAGGAATACTCTGGTCGAGCCCTCGTATGTCCTACGGATGTTACCGTTGAAGAAGACATACAGAATCTCTTTGACACGACAATCACCGAGTTTGATACACTAGATGTCGTAGTGAATAATGCAGGAACTGGAACCGAACGGGGCGTCCCTATTGAATCGCTACCAACCGAACAATACCGGACGGTCATGAATGTTAACGCCGATGGGATGTTCTTTACCGCTCGCGAATCCATTCCCTATCTCAGAGAATCGAAGGGAAACCTGATTTTCGTCAGTAGTTTCGCCGGGCATCATCCACGACCGCAGAGTCCGTTATACGCAGCGACTAAATGGTGGACCCGAGGGTTTGCGTTGAGTCTAGCCGGGCAGATTGGAGAAGACGATATCGGGGTTAGTATTATTAACCCGTCGGAAGTCCGAACGGAGTTCGGCAAAGATTTCCGATCAGAAGACGAGTACCTTTCCGAACGATACGCCCCCGGAGAGGTTACTGAGCCGGAAGAAATCGCGGATGCCATAGTGTTTGCGGCGAAGCAAGAACCACCAAACGCGGCGACTGAGATTGAATTATATCGCCGAGATAAATTCAGTGGATTCTAAATCATAGAGCCGCGGTTTACTGGAGTAGTTGTTGTTATTGATTATGGTTCGCTTCGGCAGTAGGATTTGATTCGGTCCATGCCGGTTTTGACTCGGTCTTCTGGGATTGTGCATGCGACCCGGATGTAGCCGGGGACACCGAACGCAGAACCTGGTGTGACGGCGACATGGTGGTCGTCAAGGAGTGATTCTGCGAGCGCAACATCATCGGGATTTTCCACAGGAATAAAGAGGTAGAATGCGCCCTGTGGGGCTGGGAGCGTTACACCAGCCTCTTCGAGGATGTCAAGCGCCGTTTGGATTCGTTCATAATACGTATCCCGCATATCTCCGACAGCCTCTTGAGGGCCTTCTAATGCCTGTACAGCTCCGTGTTGAGCGAAAATAGTTGGGGCAGAGACGGTTTGGGATTGTAAGGATTGCATCGCATCCACAATCGCGGCAGGCCCAGTATAATAGCCGAGCCGCCATCCGGACATCGCATATGCTTTCGAGAACCCGTTCGTCGTGATCGTCCGATCATCCATCCCGTCAAGAGCTCCAATCGAGTGATGGGTACCTGAATAAACGAGTTTTTCATAGATTTCGTCGGTGACCACCCAAAAATCATAGTCAATAGCGAGATCCCTAATTTCTTTGAGTTCGGATTTCGTGAAAACCGCTCCCGTTGGATTCGATGGATTGTTCAGGATTAACGCGTGAGTTTCGGGGGATAATGCTTCAGAGAGATCGACGCTCCCAAGGGAAAAACCGGTCTCTGGATCCAATGTAACTCGATTAGTAGTTCCGCCGGCGAGAGTTACCATCGCTTCGTATGAGACCCAACTTGGATCAAGTAAAGCAACTTCGTCGCCGTCCCGGAGTAAAGCTAGCAAGGCAAGAAATAACGCGTTTTTTGAGCCGGGGGTAACACCAACGGTATCACGGGTTGCCTGAATCTCATTATCTCGCTCGAATTTATCGATGATTGCATCACGGAGTTCGAGTAAGCCAGGAGTAACTCCCATCTGAGTATGGCCCGCTTCGAGCGCGGCTTGCGCCTCTTTGCGGATGTGTTCGGGGGTTGTGAAATCTGGTGAGCCGCTACCGAAATTAATGACATCGACACCCTGGTTGTTGAGTTCCCGGGCTTTATCCCCCATTTGGATCGTTGCGCTCGGCTCAATTCGTGGAGGGTAGCAAGAAACCATACGCATCGTTCTCTGGTTTTCCTAAGTAGTTTTCGGCTCGTGAACCACAATACGTAAATCTGGTTGTGGCTGGTTGGAATTCCAGCAGGGTGATAGAATAAGGGACCGGCAAATAGTGGGTATGGTTTTCTACCTTGAACGCTGTAGAACGATAATACGAAATGCAACTTGATCCAACGGAAGTAAGAGACGAGTTTGAAGTGGTAGTAGCTGGCTGTGGGATGGCCGGGATGAGTGCTGGCTTGCGCGCCGCTGAAAACGGAGCATCGGTGGCTATTCTTGAGAAAGCCCCAAAAGAACGCCTCGGCGGCCAAACGCAGTTCGCCCACGCGATTCGTGTACCATCTTCTGACACGGATATTCCTGGGTATGAATTCGAGAAGGAATATTCCAAGAGTGATTTTTATCAAGACATCATGAAAGTCACGAAAGGGCGGGCCGATCAAGAATTATTGGAGACATTAGTCGACAAGGCGGGAAGTACCGTGGAATGGTTGGCTGCGCAGGGTGTCGAGTTTGAGGAGCGATCGCCGATGGGGCGACCGAGTAAGAACGCGATTGCGTGGCATCCTGGGTACGAGGGGTCGAATACCCTCGAGATCCTGATCGATGTGGCAACTGAAGAATACGATGCGGAGGTGTTGTATAATATGGAAGCCCGGTCATTGCGGCGGAGTGATGAATCACGGGTCACTGGGGTTACTGCTGTTGGAGACGATTCAGTGGTGTTGTTTGAGTGCGATGCAGTTGTGGTTGCAGCTGGGGGGTTTGAAGCGAATGCAGAGAAACGAACACGATACATGGGACCGCAGTTTGATGAAATGAAAGTTCGGGGGAGTCGGTATGTGACAGGGGAAGCGATGGATATGGCGATTGACATCGGCGCAAACCCGGTCGGGCAGTGGAGCGGCGCCCATATGACGATGGTTGATCCAGCGTTGCCAGATATCGAGGGTGGCTTAATGAAAATTAATGGCTTTCCGTACAGCGTGCTTGTGAACCACGAAGGGGAGCGGTTTGTAGATGAAGGCGCGGATATGCAGAGTAATACGTACGCTGCGTACGGTCGTCGCGCGTTTGAACAACCAGATCACGAAGTGTTCTTGATTTTTGATGAGAAAACCCGTGATCTCGTGTTTTCTAGCGGGCCGTCGGAACCGATGGAGAGTGATTCGCTCGAAACACTAGTCCGGCGTCTCGGGATCGATGATGTTGAAACTACTCTCGAGACAATTAGGGAGTTCAATACGGCGTGCGATCCAGGTGAATTCAATCCGCACGATCTTGATGGGAATAGTACAACAGGGATTGAGCCACCGAAGTCGAATTGGGCGTTACCGATCGATGAGCCGCCGTTTTATGGATTCCCGACGACGGGAGGGATCACCTTCACGTTTGGGGGGTTACAAATCAATTCTGACGCGGAAGTGCTCGACACGGGATTTGAACCGATTCCAGGCTTGTATGCGGCGGGGAATAGCACGGGGGAATTGTTTTATTACAATTATCCAGGGGGTTCCGGTCAAATTAACGCGGCTGTGTACGGGCGGATTGCTGGTGAAAACGCTGCTTCGTACGTGCAGGATCTATGAGCAGTTCGCGAGGTCGTGGGGTTTGGGTTAGAGGCTGAGATCGTAGACGTCAATCGCGGTTTCTCCCATCATGTCGCGGACTTCGTCCGGGTCGAAAAACGATTTGATTCTGTTGAATAGTTCTTCGGGGGGATCGAAATCAGTATGGGGTAAGTCGGATGCATACATAATGGATCCGGGATTGGCGAGTTTGATGGCTGATGTGAGGAGTTCTGGGTCGCCGACGGTGTGGCCGAGTGGTTGCGTGGAGAAATAGCATCGGTCATGGATATATTCGCTTGGGAGGGTGTCAATGTGGAATTCGTAGGGCCGCATGAGGTAGTGATCATCAAGTCGCCAGACGAGGTAGGGAACCCAGGCGATGCCTGATTCTTGGAAGACGAAATCAAGGTCTGGGAATCGATCAAAGACTCCGCGGACGATCATCGAGGTGAGGTGCCACATATGACCGAACGGATGCACTAGGACGTGGTTTTCGGTGTAAGATTCGTTCCACCGGCGGACGGTTGGGAAGTGGTGGGTGGTGGCGAGGTTCCCGCCATGCATCACAATGGGGAGGTTGTTATCGGCTGCGGCTTCGAAAATCGGGTCGTATTGTGGGTGGCCGAGAGGTGGGATAACACCGGTTGAGGGGATGAATACTCCTACCATGTCGCGTTCGGTAGCGCGGTCATCGATTTCTTCTGCTGCTTCGTCAGGTTTGTGTGGAGCGGCCAGGATTGTCGCGGTGAACTCTTCTTCATCGTCTAGGTATTCGTCGAGGATCCACGAATTATACGCATTCGCGAGCGAAACGGCGATTTGTCGATTTTCGACCGTCATGAGGCCGAGATTAAGGGTTGGGTCGAGGATTCCGTAGTCAATCCCGAAATCACGCATTTCTTTGAGTTTTTCTTTTGCTGAATAATCCTCGTCGTATTCGTGAGTTTTGGGTTTATCCGAGCCTGCTTCACCGTCAATAAACGCAGACGATGGGAGACCGTGTGTTACAGAGTAGATGTCTCGTCGGACTTTTTTCCCTGCGCCTTCGACGATACGACGGCTTCCTTCGTGTTGTTCGTCGAAGTATGGGAGGATTTCGTCGACGGTTTCGAGGACATGTGCGTCCGTGTCGACGACACAATCGAGTTGGTCAACCGTTGAGAGTTCTTCGTCTTTGACAGTCGTACTCATACATGTGGTAAGGCGTCACAATCGGTTAAAGTCTACTAGTATCCCATCGTTGGCTGGTTGAATTGGGGAATTTGATGATTCTGTGTTCGCCGAGCATGTGAATTGATTTGGTTTCGTGAAGGCACAATCGGCGGGTGGGTTGTGACACAGGTTTGGCTTAGTAAATGACCATGTTTTTGTGAATACTGTATATGAAATCGAACATCGATTGATCCAGTGGTAGAGTTGGGGTTTGCTCGGTATTGAACATGTTTACTGGGATTTAACCCGGTGAGAATCCAACGGGAGGATCATGTCCAACGGTAGCACCACGAGGGAGTTTGGATCTATTGAGCTTTCTCAGAAATCGCCTGTTGTTGCTGGGTCGTATGTCAAGCTCAAATTTACGTATACGGTGGGAGCACTCGGAATGGACGATGGAGCGTTTTTGAAGATCGCGATGCACCAGACCAGTGATCGGGGAGAACCACAATTTGATTCGCCACGTGCCGATAATTATGCCACTGTAACGACGTCAGGCGATGCGACGGTTACGGGGAAATTTGATCCCGATGGGCATGTCCGATCGTATCGGTATGCGATTGTGGTGAAAGTGACGGATGGCGCGTTAGCCCCTGGGGAAACGATTACAGTGACGATGGGAGAGACGACTAGAGGGAGTCTTGGGCAGCAGGCGCAGTCATTTTCAGAAGACAATGTCCGATTTATTGGGTTAGTGGATCCGCACAAGACGGGTGATTTGGTGGAACTGGAAGATGAAATGTCGTATGATGTGGTGCCGGGGGAAGCATCGTCACTTGCGGCTGTAGTGCCCACAACGGTGTCTCCAGACGACGGACTAGCGGTATCGGTTCGTGCAGAAGACCGATGGGGGAATGTGGCATCCCGATATAACGGGACTGTCTCGGTAACAAGCGAATCGGGTGATATAACTGATCAAATTGAATTATCGAGTGGTATCGGGCGGAAAACTGTCGCTGCGCCGGATAGTGGGGTTATTCGTGTTACCGTTACGGATCCCGAAAAAGAGTTACAAGCTGAGTCAAACCCTTGTGTGATTGACGAGCTGGATACTGATCTATATTGGGGAGATATTCATGGCCAAACTATCGAAACGGTTGGGCATCGGACTGTAGATCAGTATTTTGATCATTTAGCGAATGCCGCGTTCCTTGATTTTGGTTCTCATGCGGGGAATGATTTCCAGATCTCCGATGGATTCTGGGAAGATCTGAAAGCCACAGTAGCGGACTATCATGATCCGGATTCGTTCGTGACGTTTCTGTGTTCAGAATGGTCAGCAGTAACGTCACTTGGTGGTGATCATAATATCTATTACAAAGATGAGTCTGCACCGGTTGTCCGGTCGTCTAGTTGGTTAATTGCTGAAGGCACTGATAAACTCGAAGGGATCAGACCGGTTTCAGCGTTGTACGACCATTTCAAGGGGAGGGATGACGTGTTGATTATTCCCCATCAGGGTGGGAGACCAGCGACACTAGATGTCGTTGATCCTGAGCTGACGCCGTTTATTGAAATTACGTCGGTGTGGGGGGAGTTCGAGTGGTTCGCTGATGAAGCGATGGAGAACGGGCTCCACGTTGGGTTCGTTGGAGGGAGTGATGATCATTGTGGTCGGCCGGGTACTGCTCCTCCAGATAATCTCGCGAAACACAATGTCTCCGGAGGGTTACTGGCAGCAAAAACAAACACATTGGATAGAGATTCATTGTGGGAGGCGTTTACATCGAGAGCAGTGTACGGGACCACTGGGGAACGAATCGTTTTAGATGTCGATATCGCTGGAGCGGCGATGGGGTCGGTCGTCAAAACATCTGGGAGCGTCCCGATTGATGTCTCAGTATTTGGGACGGCACCGATTTCGGGGGTAGATCTGATTGCTGGTACAGAAGTCATTGATTCAATCGAGTTTGACGGTGGAGATTCGTGTGTTGAGATCGCATGGCAAGGCCAGCGCGAGCCGGTTCGATCGAGAGATAAAGTAATTGATTGGTCGGGTGGCGTGAGTCTCTCTGCGGGTAAGATAGTACGGGCAAGTGAGTTTGGATTTGATCACGTAGACGATGGGATTCAACGGGCGACCGAACAAGTCGTTACGTGGGACGCATACACCACCGGGAACAAACAAGGGGTCCGGCTAGAGGTCGATGCAGCGGATTCCGCGACGTTATCAGTTGGAACAGAACCGGCCAGTTTGACCGTGGCGCTCAGTGACATCGATGAGAACTGGGTGGCGGCACCTGGGAGGGATGCAGGGCTTTCTGTTCGACGATGCGGATACGCCACGGACAAAGATGTGTCCGTGTCGTTTGACGTTCCGGCGCCATCGGAAGAGACTCCGATGTATGTGCGGGTCAGACAGAATGACGGAAATCGAGCATGGAGCTCACCAGTCTTTGTAACCCCAGAATAACTAGGCCGTTCGAAGACGCCCGGGTCAGTGCAAGACTCCAGATGGTTATTGTAGGTTGACAAATAAGGGAGTGGACGTAATGGGTGTTGAATCTGGTTTTTCGTGTATTGATCCGCGGCCCAACCGTCCGTCTGAACCGTCTTTTACGCTCGCTGATCGTGTCACATTGTCGGCATTGCGGTCGAATCCAGTGTTGTTGTTCGATAATGGAAAGTTATCAAGTGGTGAGTATATGGCAGTGTATGACGAGATTGACAGCCACCTAGCGGACGAGGAAGTAGAGACAACAGAGTATGTCGAGGAAACGATCCGCGGGAAAACAGCCGCGGATTTCGATCAGCTCGCCAAATCGTTCAGCCAAGAGGGATATGTGGCAGCACTCACAGCCCTTGGAGATAAGGGTATGACGATCGGGACGGTTGCGTTAACAATCGAGCTAGAACGGGTTGGGATTCCAACGGTTTGTCTCACTGCGCCACCGGGATCTCAGTTGGCAGAAGCAACAGCATGGTTACGAGTTGGTGGATTGCAGTTATGTGAACTCGATATGTATCAAGCAAGTACAGCGAGTGATATTCACAGTGAAATCTCACGGAAGTTTTCTGCAATACTCGCGGGAATCACCACTGATGCAACACCAAATCCCGCTGATGCAGTGAGCGATATTGATGACCCACCACCTGGTGATTCCTTTCAGATTCACACTGATCGGTCAGAAGTAACGACTGATCCTGGAAAATTACTTGATGAAACATTGGACCAATTTGAACGACGCGACTTAGGAGATGGTCTTCCGGTAATTCCTCCGACAGAACAACGAGTACGGGAAATGCTGGCGTACAGTACCCGGGATTCAGAGTACGTGTTCGCTCAAAACATCGGGCCCGCGGCCGCCGACATTACTGTCCGTGATGTCGCGCTTGGTGCGGTGATGGCCGGGTGCAAACCCTCATATCTTCCAATTGTTATTACCGCGTTGGAAGCTATCACGGACGATCGGTTCAATTTCTTGCAGTCCGTTACGACATCGAATCCAGCCGGGAATCTACTGCTTATCAGCGGACCATTAGCAGATGACCTTGATATTCACGGAGGACAAGGGTGTCTCGGACCAGGGTTCCGGGCGAATGCCACGATCGGTCGAGCAATCAACCTCGTTTTGATAAATACCTGTCGGGCAATACCAGGAAAAGCCGATTTAGATTGTCTCGCTTCACCCGTCGAGTACACGTATTGCTTCGCTGAAAACACTGATCGGTCACCATGGCCCACGATCAATCAAGCAGAATACAACGACGAGACGACAACGGTCTACGCCCTAAAGGGAGAATCACCGACGAACGTTCTTGATTTCTTATCTCGAACCCCAGAAAATCTCTTGACTGCAATTAGTGACGCTGCATCGCACCTCGGAAGCAATAATAGTTACATCACCGGTCCACTTCTGGTTATTCTTGTGCCCGATCACGCGAAACTCCTCGCATCACACAACTGGGACAAACAAGACATCCGAGAGTACATTCATGAGCACGCACGGATGGACGCAAACGAGGTCGCCGGACACGGAATAAATCCGGTTCGGCCTCCCGAGTTCGACGGATTAGAATCCATCCCGGTAACTGAATCACCTAGTGATATCGAAGTCGTTGTAGCGGGCGGCCCTGGCGGTCACTCATCGGTCGTTCGGCCCTGGGCGATGTACAGCGACGCAATCGTCAAACCAGTCATCGATCAATCCGGCCACCCACTCGGTGAAATAACTCCCCTGAACTGACCCTCACGCTGCGGCAGTAATCGAACCTGAGACACCGGCTTTCTAGAAAGCGGTAAAGTTTGGAAACAGCATGCTTTTTGCGAAAACAGTCGTCATGAGGAGTATGCCATCAAGCACTGAATTACGTTCACTCATTAATCGTGACGAGTTATTGTTCTGTCCAGGGATTTATGACCCCTTTAGCGCCCGAGTAGCAGAAGAATTCGGGCCTGATGCCCTGTACATGTCGGGATCGGGTACCTCATCATCCGTTACTGGCTACGCTGATGCTGGTTTCATTACAATGACCGAAATGGTAACCCACGCAAATAACATCCAACAAACAATTGACATCCCGCTTATCGCTGATGCCGATACTGGGTTCGGTGATGCCAAAAACGTGATTCGAACCGTCCGAGAGTACATCAAAACCGGTGTCGGGGGGATTCATATCGAGGATCAATTGTTCCCGAAACGGTGCGGGCAAGTGAGAGGGAAACAAGTGATTGCGAAAGAAGAAGCCGTCGGGAAATACCAAGCAGCGAGTGATGTCCGCGACGAGCTAAACGAAGAATTCGTGATCATTGCGAGAACTGATGCAATCGGTGCGCCAGGAGGAACGCTTGATGACGCTATTGATCGAGCAAATGCGTATTGTGAAGCAGGTGCGGACGTCGCATTCGTTGAAGGCCCAACCACGCCAGATGAAGTCGAATACGTCGGAGAGAACGTCGAGTATCCATTACTCTATAATTACGGGTCGATATCGCCGCGGTTAGATTTTGATGAACTCGCCGATTCCGGATATAACATCGCGATTTATAACTTCGCCCAACGCGCCGCGTTAGTCGCTTTATTTGACAGTATGGAAAACCTCATGAACGACCCCACTGGTGAAATGCATCGCTTACGAGCAGAGATGGACGACTTACCCATCGAAAACCGCCGAAATTTCGCTGGATTCGATGACGTCGTTAAATGGGAGAAACAATACCTCCCAGACGATGTGGATGCTCGCTACGCGGAATCCATTGGGGACGAAATTGGATAACAAACGCACCACAACGCCCGGCGAGGGAACCGACGATCATCCCCCCCAACTAGAATGGTCTGCTGGGTACCCGATGGTCTAGGTGTCGTGTTCGTGGTAATACGCCAGTAACCCACCGGCGTCATAAATTGCTTGCAGATCTTCACTAATCGGTTCTAATTCGATCGACTCACCCGTCGTTAGATCCCGTAACACGTTGGCTTCCAAATCGACTTCCACATCATCACCCTCTGAAACAACTTCCGTCACCCCTGGACACGAAATAACGGGTAACCCAATGTTCACAGAGTTCCGATAGAAAATCCGCGCAAACGATTCCGCAACCACTGCCCCAATGCCCGACTCCTTGATTGCGATTGGCGCGGATTCCCGACTGCTACCACTCCCGAAGTGTTCACCCGCGACAATGACATCACCAGGAGATATATCATCAGCAAACCCTGGCCGAACCGGTTCCATGAGAATCTCCGTGAACTCTTTATCGATATAATCCCCACCAGTTGGGGTGATGATGTCGGTGTTTATTTCGTCGCCGAATACATACGCTG